>JANNMJ010000122.1:0-13963 GCA_031397815.1 Hymenobacteraceae bacterium | reverse complement strand
GTTGTTCCTGACGCTGCTGTTTACGTTGTAGGCGAAGTATACCCTCCACGGGTGCAATAGAAGGGAAAAATAAGGGGCGCGATAAAAGGGAAAAACTCCCCGCCCCGGAGGGGAGGGGTGGCCCGCAGGGCCGGGGTGGGGGGACACGCAGATACAGGCGGTTATTGCCGTAGCCCAGCCGCATGCGGGCGGGCACAAGGCCACGCCCCTACGGGTGGCTACGGACGGCAGTTTAGCCCGTCTATTCACCAGCACCACCCCAACCTACGTATCCTGCACCGTCCCGGTGCCGGTTTTATGGGGGTACCAATTCAACGCCCCGTCGCCGCCACCATCAATTACGAACACTTGTAGGGGCGCGGCCTTGTGCCCGCCCGCATGTAGCTGGGGACGTCTACCGCGTTCCAATAACCGCCGTGCCGTAACCGCGTTCCCCACCCCGCCCCTGCGGGGCACCCCTTCCCCAAGGGGGCGGGGAGTTTGGCACGCCTAACGCACCAGCTCCACCCACCCTTTATACGTGCGGTCAGAGTATTCGAGGAAGTAGAAATACATCCCCGCGCTCAGCTTATCTCCCGTCCAGACGGCCATCCGTTCGGGGGAAGTGAAGACTTCGCGGCCCCAGCGGTTGAAGATGCGGAGGCGGCGGAATTCCTGTCCGCAGCCCGCGAGGATACCGGCGGCCGGACGGAAATCGTCGTTGAGGCCGTCGGCGTTGGGGGTGAAGATGTTGGGCGGCTGAATGAACGTGGTGTCCGGGGGCAGCACGGTTACGCGCATCACCGTATCCGTGGTGAGCAGGCGCGAGCAGGCCTCGGAATACACTTGTAGTCTGAGATCGTAATCGCCGGGCTTCATCGTGCAGCTTAGCGGCCACGTCAGGCGCGTGGAGGCGGCGTTGTCGCCGGTGCGGGTGGGGCAGATGATGGTTTGCCCACGGAAGTCAGGGTCGGTTAGGTTCGTAGCAAGGACCGTGACGCGGGTGAGCGGATCGGGGTCGAGGCCGATGAACGGGAACGTGATGGTGCCGCCGGGCTTGCTCGAAAACGTCGCCGCCGAATCGATGATGCTGATCGTGGGGCGCGTATCCGGAATGACGCGGCTCTGCACCGTCAGCCACACCGTATCGCGGTTGGGCTGCGGACAGGCTCGGTCTTCGGCGATGATGGCGAGGCGCACGGCGGCGCCTTCACGCCCGAAACATTCGTCGAAGCACAGGGTGGCGATAAGCGTATCGCGGCGGCCGTTGGCGTTCACCACGCCCCGCGTCACGCTCAGGGAAGGCAGGCTCGGGGTGGGCTGCGCGGGGTCGGCAATGACCCGCAGATTGAGCTGCGAGTTATTGTCGCCATCCACGGCGTACAGGTTCAGGCAGCGGAACGCGGGCGGGTCGGGGAGCTGAATGACCGAGCCGGGGATGTACGGCAGCGCTTGGCGCGGCGGCCCGAGCTGCGTGAGCGAAAGCGAGGGCGCCGGGTTCGTCGGGCAATTCACGACCACCTGCTGAAACTCACGTCGCACCTCACCGATTCGGCGGCCCGCCCGGTACTCGGTGCAGCGCACCGCGAACACGTACAGCCCCGGCTGCCCGGCGGTAAACGCCAGCTCGCCGGTTTGGCGGTTTACGGTGAGCGGCTGCGGCCCGGTTATCTGGTTCAGCGAGTCGAATCCCGGCAGCCAGCGCACTTTCTGGTAAGGTCCCGGCCGGGCGGGGCGGGGCTGAATCAGCGCGTTCGGCAGACTGCGGGCGTGGCCGTTGAGCGGCGTCACGAGGTCATACACGAGGGAATCACCGTCGGGGTCGGTTCCGCCGAATGCTGCCCGGAAGGGAGACTCTACGCACGCATAATCCCCGGAAGCCGTAAACCCCTCGGGCGAGGAATTCACGAACGGCTGGCCGCCGCGCTGCATCGCCGGAAATTCTAAATAAAATACCTGCGCCGCATCGCCGGGTAATTGAATATTGGTGATGATGCCGTTGCGGCAGCAGCGCTCCCAGCTGATGTAATAGCCGCCGGCGTCGGTGTAGCGCGCGGGATTCAGGTTGACGGTGGCCTCGTAAGTAAGATTATCCGTCCGAAGGCTCGATAGCTGGCAGTTTACGCCGCTATACGCCACGTTGGTGGTGCTCATCAGGTCGAGCGTGACAGAATCTTTCAGCAGCCGCGTTCTTTTCTCGTAGAAATAAACCGGCAAATCTGTTTGGCGGGCATTCGGTGAGCCATTGACGGCATCGAAATAAAGCGTCAGCCCGATTTGGTAGCGCCCCGCGCTCAGGTGGCTCATCTGAAGCTGCCCACCCACGATGTGCGTCGCGCGGCTCTGAAAGGCTCCGCTCAGCAGGAAGAGCAGGAGCAAAAGCGGCAACAGAAAAGCCATTCGGTCCGACTGTCGCGGTGCCCGAATGGACTGGCCAAAGGCCTGAGGAAAAAGAGGGAAGAATGCCATCGTGAAACGAAGGACGCAAAACACCTACGTGTGCGTTCCTGCCCCTAAAGATATCACCGACAAAGGACCGATTTTCCTCGACGAATTGCCCGCCAATCTGTTCTTACCTTCGTGGAACGGCGGTATCGCCTTCCGGTTTTCTCCTCATTCATGCGATTTTCGACTCTTTTGACCCTCGTTCCGGCCGTGATGGCGGGCGTCCTCTCTCATCATTCCGCCCAAGCGCAGCGCGTAAGCGCGGGGCCGCCCCTTATCGCTCCGGCGCCTCGCAGCGCTTTCGGTACGGATGGAGCCTTGACCGGCGGCGCGGCCTGCCGCAAAAGCCATTTGGCGCAAGCGGGCGCCACGGCGCGGCGCGTAGCCAGCGGCTCGCGTGACCACGAGCGCCTGATGAACCGCTACGACGTCACGTATTGCCACCTCGACCTCGCCATCGAGCGCACCGGCACCACGCTCGGCGTCGGCTCCAACGTGCAGACGTGGGCGCGCAACCGCTCCGCCACCGCCCCGCTCGATACCATCGGGCTGGAGCTGCACCCGAGCCTGACCCTCGACTCGGTGCAGGTGAACGGCGTTCGGGTGCCCGCCGCGCGGATTCAGCGCCTCACCAGCGGCAACATCCGCGTTCGGCCGCTGACGGCCGTGGCGCCCGGCGCGCAGTTTACGTGGCACGCGTGGTACCGCGGCACACCCACCCCGACGGGCGCCGCCGCTATTGGCGACGGCATCACTACGCAAAGCTCCCCCCGGTGGGGAAATCAGGTGACTTGGACGCTGTCGCAGCCGTTTTCGGCGTATGAGTGGTGGCCGTGCAAGCAGACGCTGAACGATAAGCTCGACTCGGTGGCCGTGTGGGTCACGACGGCGGCGGATAATAAAGTCGGCTCGAACGGCGTGTTGGAGCGCGTAACGCCCCGCCCGAACGGCAAGGCGCGGTACGAGTGGAAGTCGCGCTACCCGGTTGCCTATTACCTCGTGTCGGTGGCGGTGGCGAAGTACGTTGATTACACGATTTACGCGCATCCCGCCGGTCTGCCCGCCGCCGATTCGATTCCCGTCGTCAATTACCTATACGACAACCCACAGACGCTGCCTTTCTGGCAAGCCGACATCGACGCTACGGTGCCGATGATCGAGGCTTTTTCGGAGAAAGTTGGCCTCTATCCATTCTGGAAAGAGAAATACGGCCACTCGATGGCCCCGCTCGGCGGCGGGATGGAGCACCAGACGATGACCACGCAGGGCACGTTCGAGTTTACCCTGACGGCGCACGAGCTGTTCCACCAGTGGTTCGGCGACAACGAGACGTGCCGCTCGTGGCGTGATATCTGGCTCAACGAAGGCTTCGCTTCCTACGGCGAATACATCGCCCTCGAAGCTCTAAATCCCGGCACCGGCGACGCCGCCGCGTGGATGGCCGATACGCATCAGTCGGCGCTGCAAGAGTTTACCGGCTCGGTAGCCGTCCCCGATACCCTCGACAACGGCCGCATCTTCGATTATGCGCTGACCTACCAGAAGGGCGGCGCCGTGGTGCATATGCTGCGCCACGTCATCAACAACGACTCCCTCTTCTTCGCTGCCCTGACCGCCTACCAGCGCCAGTACACCGATTCTGTGGCGACCACCGCCGACTTGCAGCATTCCCTCGAAACCACCGTCAATCAGCCGCTGGGCTGGTTTTTTGAGCAGTGGATTAGCGGCGAAGGCTTCCCGCGCCTCGATGCCGGTTGGAATCAGGTCGGCGGGCAGCTCGTTTTTGAGAGCGTCCAGACCACTACTGCTTCTGGGGTCACGCCGTTCTTTCGGTTGCCGCTCGAAGTCCGCGTGACGTTCTCGCAGGCGGGTATCGCGCCGGTCACACTGCGTGTGGAGCAGCTCCAGCCGTCGCAGCGCTGGACGCTGCCGCTCCCCGCGGGCGCCACGGTCACTCGCGTCGAGCTGGACCCCGCCAAGTGGAATCTGATGCAGGTGCTGCGCTTGCGCCGCAACAACGCGCTCCAGCCCACCGGCCTCGCCGCCGCTGAGCCAGCCGCCGTCCGGCTCGCGCTCCACCCCAACCCCTGCACCGATAAGCTCATTTTGCCCATCGCCCACACCCCCCGCACCGCCGAAATCCTCGACTTGACGGGCCGTCAGGTGTCCCGCCAGCTCGTACCCGCTAGCTCTGACCAGCTCAACATCGCTGCACTTGCGCCCGGTGTTTACGTGCTGCGCCTCACCGACTCGGCCACTGGCCGCACCCAGCAGGCGCGCTTTGCGCGGCAGTAGTAACGTGGCCGGCTCTGTCCCAGAGACGGTGTTGATTCGCCGTATCGCACCGCCTCTCGGACTTTCGTATAGCAATAGCCTCTAAATGATTTGGCCGGGCGTGCTCAATAGCAGCGCGCCCGGCCAAATCGTTTTACATTGATTGCTCTTCACATTCCCACATCCCCACATCTTTCACATCCCCTTTCCCTACTGCCGCATCAAGCGTTTGCGCACAGCCCGACCGTCGGGCCAAGTGAGGCTGAGCGTATACAACCCCGCCGCGTGGGCGCGTAAGTCAAGCGGCGTTTCGGGATTCTGCGTGCGATTAGCAGCCACGGTGCGGCCCACAGCATCGGTGATGTAATAGGCCGCGCCGGGTTCGGCGCGCAGGGTGAAAACGCCCCCCGCCGACGGGTTCGGCCAGACCGTGACGCTCGCCGCCAGCTCCTGGGCCAGCCCGAGGGGGCCGAGGGGGAAATGGTCGGTGCAGGTCTGGCAGAAGAGGTTGTTGGTCACGCACTGACGCACCCGCACGGGGTCGGCGGTGAGGTATTGGTGGTGCCCGACCCAGCCGGTATCGAGCGGGGCGCCGTCGCCCCAGTCCCACGTGCACAGGCTCAGCACGGCGTAGCGCGGCCCGGCGGCGGTGGTGGAGTCGGCGGTGAAAACGAAGGCGGCGGGGGTAGGTTGGGTATGGGCGGCGGCGGGCGGGGCAGGCGGACGGGCGCAGAAATTCGGTTCCCAGGGGGTGGGCAGGCCGCTGAGCTTGGTGAGTAGGGTGCCCCACTGCACGTAGGTCCCAGCCGGGCGGTTGAGCAGTTGGTAGGTGCGCGCCATCAGAAGGGCGGTGCCATCGGCTTCGTATACCCAGTCGGGGTATAAGGCGCCGAGAAAAGGAGAGCCCGGTACTGGCCCGACCACCTTTTGCCAGAGCAACTGGCCCGCGGCGTTGAGACGGCGGATGACGACCTGAATAGTATCTCTCCCATCGGGGGTTCGACTGCCGAGCAGCACGTATCCGCCATCAGTAGTGGGTCGGGCATCCATCAGGTCGGCATTGGGTCCGAACTGCGGGAAGCCGTTGAAGTGGTAGTGCCATTCTTCCTGCCAGGTGCTGTCGAGCTTGACGACTTCGGCGTTCTGCCCCTGGTCGTCGGGGTCGGCGTAGGGGTCGGCGGGCGCACGCCAGCCGGTGAGCAGGTAGCCGCCGTCGGGGGTAGGGCGCACGTCGTTGGCCGTTTCCAGCGAGCGGGGGATGCCGAAGTGCTTGGTGCGCAGCGTATCACCGCGGGCGCTGAAGCGCACCAGCCAGTAGTTGAGGGGAGAGCCGGGCGCCCCGCCGGCCGGATCGTGGCCGCCGATGGAGCCGACGGCCAGATAGGAGCCGTCGGGCATGGGCTGAATGGAGCGCAGGTAATCGGAATGGTACCACGCCGACGACCAGCGCCGCCGCTCGCGGCCCTGCCGGTCGACGCGCAGGGCCACGACGTCGTCGTTGATGGCGGCCCCGCCGTTGACCACTTTATCTTCGGCAAACAGGGCTAAGCGTCCGTCGGGCAGATCCACTGCCGTGCGACCCTTGTACTCGTAGCGGTGGTAGGAGCCCGAAAAGCCCGGATCGGGGCGGTAGAAATGCGACCAGCAGCGGCCGGTGGTATCCAGCTCGTAAAGCAGAAAGCCGGTTGAGTCGGCGGTGTAGAGCGAGGAGCTGGGGAAGACGAAGTAGTTGATATCATAGGGGAGCGCCCCGATGAAGCGGCCCGGCTGGTGGGCAGGAGCGGCGTAGCGGAATTCGCGGAGGCGGAAGGGCTGGGCCTGCGGATAAATCTGCTGCCGTCCGGAGTCGCCGCTCAGGGTGAGCGTGGTAAGCAGGGGTTGATACGCCGTGACGCGCCAATACCTATTAGTCGTATCGCGAGTGTTCAGGGAGCCGAGCAGGGCGTAGCGCGTGGGGGAGAGGCGGTGCAGACTGTGATAATATTCTGGTAGAGGATACGGGTCGATGCCTGATTGCAATGAGATCGCCGGAGACTGTACCCAATACTGATTCCAGAGCACCGTGGTTTGCGCCGCCGCAGGGGCGGCACAAACCAACAGGAAGGCCGCAAGCCGAAGCGCACGCCGGAGGTGGGCGAGTGTGGTAGTCATAGCGGTAGGGTAGGGGTTAATGTTTAGTACCGCTGAGTAACAGGAGGCGCTGGGTGGCGCGTACTGAATTACCCACCACTAGTTGGCCGATATAAACACCGGCCGGTTGACCGCTCAGCGTCAGGCGCACCGTACCGGTGCCCGTGGCATCGGAGGGTAGTATGAGGCTGCGGACCAGACGGCCGGTCAGGTCTCGGACATCGATACGGGCCTCTTTTACTGGTCCATCAAGCTGGTAGGTCAGCGTCGCATCCCCCTCAAAAGGGTTCGGTGTGCTCGGCGCAAGCGCGTGGCGGCTGGCCGAGCTTGGTAACGGCAGACCTGCTATGCGTCCACTACTACGCGTGAGGGTACTCTGCAAGCCTTGCTGATAGCCTAAGAACGCGCAATCGAAATTTGGTCTTACCGGACCGAGCGGAGCGCCTACGTCCACATGTAACGCGCCGTGGTAAGATGGAGTACTAGTGTTGGTGGTGAGGATGGTATAAGGCTGGAGTAGCTCCGAGCCGATCTCGTCGTCGTAGGTGGTGTACTCAAGCGGTGGAGTAGGCTCCACCTGCACGATAGCACGCTGGTGCCCAATGATTGGATTGCTAGGCGACCCTAAACTAGCAAGGGCATCAAAAAAGAGATTCCCCATTAGGGTGCCGTTGGGCTTGAGCAAATACGGAGTCCTAAACTCAGCTATTTTTAGCGCATCCGCGTGTTCGACATAAATCGGGTACATAGTACCGTACAATACCGGCTGATACCCGGCCCAAGTCAAGCCCGGCAAACCCTGGTGGCCGCTGGTGTAGGGGGCCTGCAACTGATTATTCCGAATGAACGAGTTGCAGGTAATGCAAATCTTGTTGTTTCCGGCCACGCCATTGGGCGCCGTTACCCAGATGCCGTATTCGCATTCCAGAAAAACGTTATCGGCAACGACTGAGGAATTGGCTTTCATGCCCAACAAACCGGTGTGCAACACCTGAAACCGGTTACCCTGAATGATGCTGTTATCGGCATCGTTCACGTAAGCACCTACTTGCCAGTTACGCGCCATTAGAAAAGGCGGGGCGGTTAGGTTGGCGTATGCAGTCAAATCGGGTTGCTCGAACCGGTTCCCCGTCAGCGTTACGGCCCCGTGCGGGTTGAACAGGCCGAAGGTGGTGTAATCGCGCTGCGGATGGAAGAGAATCTCGTTCTCGTACGGCTGGATCAACGGCTGTAGCTCAGCGCCAAACTGCCGTCCGGCCTGTGGGTAGGTTTCTTGCGGAAACAGAAACACGCTGTTTTCGCATACGATACGGTTCTGACTGCCGCCGGCATACACACCCGCCAGCCACTCGTTGGTGAAGGTGTTGTCGGTAAACGAATGCAGCGTAGGTGATCCTAATCGCACATTCTCGGTGGCAAAAACCCCGAGCCATCCCCGCCCGAAGTCGTTATGGGTAATCAGGCAGGTCCGCAGATCGCCGCTTACCCGAACGCCCCATAGCCCATATTGAGGGCTGGAAGCACTCATCGCCTCTTGCAACAGCTCCGGATCACTATCGAAAGTGCAATAGCGCAGATAAGAGCCGCTAGGGGCCACCATACCCGGTTCTAACCGCCAAGTCAGATGGCGCAGATTATGACGGAAGTCGGTGTACTCGACGCGCATAGGCGGGAAAGCCGCCGCACTCGGGTTATCGCTCAACACGACCCCGTTCGTCGAGAAGCTGATTTCCGAACGCCTTCCCGGAACAGTGGTCGTCCCGGCGGCGCCAATAAATCGGCTGGCCGCATCCAGTAGGTAAATGCCATCCCAAAGCTCGTTGCACGAGTTGGTGATGGTGGCGCCGTTCAAGGCGAGCGTACTGGCTTCGTCTAGCTCAATGCGCCCTCCCACAGGCATCAGTAGCACGGCGCCGCTTTTAGCCGTGACCACTGCTGCATTCTTGATCAACAGCGACGAAGGCAGAACATACGTTTGCCCAGCTTCAAAAATGAAATCACTGTTAATCTTGTCTGTCGTAATGTAGTTAAGGCCCAGTTCCTGGCACGATCGACGGCAAAGCGTTGGCTGGATCGAAACCGTCACTGAGCTAGTCACGTCCTGAAACTGCCCGCCGGAAAACTCTACGCGCGTGTGTAACGTGTAGGTAGTGGTTTGCGAAACGGTAACGGTGTGTTCCGGAGCCAGGCTGAATGCGGTAGGGGCGGAGCCGATATCATCGGTCCACCAATACACGGCTTTGGCGCCGAGGGGCAGTGGGCAATCATCGGAACCAAGGGTCACCTGTGAGCCACAAGCAATAACCGTTTTTGCTACCGAGGCGCGCGGGAAGGGAGTCAGCGTCGCATCGTCGACGTAATAATAGGCGCTTGCATTTAGAACGTTACTATTTTGCCTTTCAAACGTACCGATTAACGCGCACCGCTCGTTGCCGGTGGCCTGGAAAGCACCGGAGATGCGCACCCATTGGGTCTTTGAGGCAAGGTTTGGCTGTTCTTTATAGCGTATCTGGGGAATTGCTAAAGGGGTGGTGGACGTGTAGGTGCCGCCAGGGGGCACGAGGCGCAGAATGGCGATGGTGTTAGCAGAGTTCGTAAACCAACGACGCGGAGCATCTTCCTCCGCCACAAACATCCCGATGCTCGACACCGATGCCGCACATTTATCGCCACGACTTACATAGAATTCTCCGTAATACCAGCGGCCGGCTTCCAGGTGCCGGTCACCGAATGGCTGATGAATATAGTCGTAAAAATCACCTGTGCCCCCTTGTATTTTGCTGAAGGCGTAAAGGCCCATATAAGCAAAGTTGGTCGTTTGCCGTTGAGGTACCTGTGAGCCAAAATAATTGTCAGGCGTACCCACCGAGAAGCGCACAGTCGGCGAAGGCGCCGCGCTTGCTTTGTTGAAATAATCAGGGGAGCCACTTGCCGCATCCCACCCGACTACATCGGAACGTCCGGCGGTCATGTTACTAATTGTTCTACCGACGCGGACAAAATTCTCCGCGCCACCATTGAGCAGAAAATTCTGCCCATAGAGCTGCGTGCAATTAGGCGGACCCGCTACTGCCTGTGCCGTAGGTGGCAGCGATAGTATGGCTGCCGACAGGTAGGCAGAGCGGCCAATACCTGGATCCTGTGCAAAAAAGCTAATTCCTCCGATTCCCAGAAGTGCCTGATCGCCTAATTGGCTACCTGTAACGGAAGTTGTGCCAGCTACCAACACGATTCCGGGCAGCGATGCGAAGGCTTCACACGTGAGGTTTCCACCGATGACCCAAATCACGTGGTGGGTGCGCAACCTGCCATTCAGCGAGGCACCCCCTCTCGTCTTCACGAGTAGGTTACCGGTTACGCGGATGACGTAACTGGTAGTCGTGTCACCGGTCAAGGCATAGAAATTAGTCGTGTCCAGTATCAGGTTGCCACTGTATTCATACAGTCCGCCAACCGATAACTGAGTGGGCAGTGCGGTAGGCACTGATAAATTCTGAACATACGTGATGGCTGCCTGCGCATCGGTCAGGGCGCCGGTAACGGAGCCGGTGCCGTTCGTTAACAGGCTATCAGTGGCATACATGTTTGCGCTGGCGGTATTCGCCGCGCCCGCCTTGCCTTCTACCTGTACAGCGGTGGAGTCGGTACTGAGACTGCCTCCGGTCAATAATCCAAAATCAGCTGCTCTGCCCAGCGTTACAGAGATAGACTGAGCTTGCGTACTGCTAAAACTCGACATCAGCATCAACAGCAAGGCCCAACAGCGTGTTGGTATAATGCAAGCGATTCTGGGGGGGGGGGGGCAATTTTGAAATACGGCGTTCATCCGGGTAAAAATTAGGGGGTAGATGATCGAAAAAATATTAGCTAACAGGGTAGCTGTGCTCCAGACGCCCACTAGTTACTACAGGTTGCCGACATAGGCAAATCAGCCAACCAATTGAAGGCCCGGCGTCTATACGTTGCGCCTCACCGATCTCGCCACCGGCCGCACTTAGCAAGCGCGCTTTGCGCGGCAGTAGGCTGATGTAGCCGGCTCTGTCCCAGAGACGGTGTTGATTCGCTGTAACGCACCGTCTCTAGGATTTTCGTATAGCAATAGCCTCTAAATGATTAGGCCGGGCACGCTCACTAGCAGCGCGCCCGGCCTAATCATTTTACAAAGCGTGTGATTCACATCCCCCCACATCTCCCCAAAAAAATCAAGCATCACACCCCAGCACGAGCTTCAGCAGCTCATCAAACGGGGGGGCGGCGGTGAAAATGGGGTCAGGAATCGGGATGGCGATGAGGCGCATGAAAACCGGGCGCGTTTCGCGGCGCACAAGGTCAAGCGTGACCTGCCCGAACTGCTGGTTGCAGCAGGCGGGGCCGGTGGTGTCGTCGGTGGTGGGGAGGGGGTGGAGGACGATTTTCTCAATCGTCTCGGAGTGTGTCGGGCAGCGGTGCCGCCGCTGGTCGGCGTGCGCTACTTTGTACCCGACGGCCACGACGCGGTCGCGCAGGAGCGTGAAAAGGTGAGCGAAATTGACCGGGCCAATCCGTTCGTCGTAAATCAGGGCGATGCCATTCGGCGCGCCGCCCTGCTCGTGGCCGAGGGGCTGCACGGGCCACGCCGGGCGCATTCCGGCCCGCCGATAGTGGTATGCCTGAAACCACGGCCCCGTCCAGTTGCGGTACGTTTCGGCGGCGAGCCACTGGGTATAGTGCCGTCGTTCGGCCGCAGAAGGCGCTCGCAGCGCTTCCCACACGCTGCCGCCGTCGAGTAAACGACCAACCCATCGATTCAGAAAAGCCGCCACCGATGGTTTTTGATGAAGTTTGTGCCCTTGAAATGCCGCCGGAGTCAGCCGACGCTTGTTTCCCGACAACCACACGCCTCCCAAATGGTTTGCAAGATGCGGGCGAATCAGGTCGCCAAAAAATAATAGCCCGGTCGCGCGGCTGATTTGGCGCCGGTTTGCTACCGGTTTGATGCTTGTCAAACCGTCGTCAGCCGCCCCTTTTTGCCGCCTTTTTTTGCAGATATTCCCCCCATGAAAACGTCCTCGCCGCCCACCGCGCACCCCAAAGCCGCTCTGCTAGCAACCTGCATCCGCCTGCAAGAAGACAAAGCCGCCATCTCGCGCAGCGCGATGGAAGACGTGCAAGCGAGCGCCAACGAGCACAATGGCGCGATGGAAGACAAGTTCGAGTCGTTCCGCGAGAATTGCCAGATTCAGCGCGACCTCTTCGCCCGGCAGCTCGACGATGCGCTCACCGCATTGGCCGTGCTGCACCGCATCGACGTCGGGAACGCGCCGCCGCCGGTCGTCGGGCTAGGCACGCTGATCGAAACCGATAAAGGCGGACGGTTTTTCATTGCCATCAGCCTCGGCCCCGTGCCCGACCCGGCGGGCGGAGCGCCGTGGCTCGTCGTCTCGAAAGCGTCGCCGATTGGGCAGGCGCTCGTGGGGCGGCGGGTCGGCGAGGCGTTCACGTTCAAAGGCGAGCAGCACCTCGTGAAGGCGCTGGGGTAAGCTAATCTAGGCTTGCGTAGGGACGCCTATTGGCGTCCTGTTCAGCCTGTGGACGCCAATAGGCGTCCCTACGCACGGACAGCGGTACAAAAACGGCAGTAGTTCTGAAGTCAGAAACGAAAAACGCCGCCTCTCCGGTCAGGGAGGGGCGGCGTTTACGTTCGTAACTGGGTCAGCCCGACGGGCTTACTTGACCCGCGTCCAGGTCTGCGACTTGCCGATGAGCGAGAAGCCGATGTAGCCTTTGACTTCCATCGTGTTGGCGTTGAGCATCTTCATGTAGCACGAGTAGGTTTTGCCTTCCTCGGGGTTGTAGATTTTGCCGTCGTCCCACTTGTTGTCGTCGTCATACTCGAAGCCTTCCATGAACACCATCCCGAGGCGGGGGCGCGAGCGCATCTTCGGGTCGGGGTTCTCGGGGTCGGTTTTGGGCTTGCCGTTGGCGTCGAGCGGTTCGCGGAGCGTGACGATTTTCCCGCACAGCTTCTTGCCGCATTGGTAAATCTCGAACGTGGCTTTCTTTTCCGAATTAGTCCACGTGCCGAGCGGAGACAGCGATTGAGCGGCAGCCGTGAGCGTAACAAACAGCGAAAGCGTCAGGCCTAACAAAAATTTCATCATTGCGCGAAGAAGGTGAGTTAAAGTGGAGGAACAGCGGACGAATCAGGAAAGCCGCTGAAAATCAGCAAGCACTCATACGGAACTGGCTTGGCAAGGAACGCGCCAACCGTAATAATCTCAAAGCAAAGAAAAATTTTCGTGAAACGCGTGAAACCTAACGGCCGCTTTTTACTTTTACGGTCATGCAGCAAGGTGCTGTGGCGCTCCCGCCGGGAGGTGGCTGCGGATGTCTCACCTAAAAGAAAGGAGGTACTAATGTCTAGTTCGAGTCAAATGTTGCCGGGCCTACGGGCCGTTGCGAAATCTATCACCCTGGTGGTAGCGGCCTAAGACCGAATCAGCGTTCGGTCTTTATCGTCGAACGCGACCGCCCGATTAGTCGTCCTGCGATGATTGCGGTCTGACGGGAGTCAGCCCCTTTCGGTCCCGGCAACTACTCGGATTTGTTACTACCTGACCGCCTCCGTGCCCGACGAGCGCACGGCATGGGCGGTCAGGTTTTTTTTGCTCACATGGTCAAAAATCTACCAGGCAGGCGCTGTAAAATTGTTCCTAGTTCCTTGTAATAAAATACATAATCTCAGGTTCACGCAACTTCTCATACATTCATGCGTCTGACGCATAACTCAACGATTCATATTGCGCTGCACAATAATTCTGCACTTGAGGCCCGTTCAAGGGTCATTTAGGAAACATGGAAAGGGATTGAAAGCGCCATGACAAACCCGGACTGGAACGAACTGACCCGGTTTGCCATTGCTCTCGCCGAGGCTTCAGCGGCTGAAATCCTCCCCTATTTCCGCCGCAACACGGCCGTCGACGTCAAGGATGGCCCGGTCTGGGACCCGGTCACCGAGGGTGACCGGGCGGGGGAACGGATCATCCGCCGGATGATCGAGGAGCGCTATCCGGACCACGCCATCGAGGGCGAGGAATATGGCTTCAAGGAGGGCCGCTCCGGCTTCACCTGGATTTTGGACCCGATCGACGGAACC
>JANNMJ010000024.1:0-48302 GCA_031397815.1 Hymenobacteraceae bacterium | reverse complement strand
GTAAGGGTGATGTGTACGATGTGGGGATGTGAGGGAGATGTGGGGATTTGGTTCGATGTGGAGATGTGGTTCGATGTGGAGATGTGGGTCTGATTCGACCGCTACACATCCTCACATCCTCACATCTTTCACATCTCTTTCACATCTCCCCCAAATCCCCACATCAATCAATTAAAAGGCCTTCAGGCTCAAATCCATACTGCCCGCCGAGTGCGTGAGCGCCCCGACGGAGATAAAATCGACCCCGGTTTCGGCTACTTCCCGAATCGTGGTTTCGGTGATGCCGCCCGAAGCTTCCGTCTCGACGCGGCCCGCTACCAGCGCGACGCCCTGCCGGAGCAGATCGAGCGGGTAGTTATCGAACATAATCCGGTGGATGCCGCCCGTCGCAAGGGCTTCCTCGACTTCGGCCAGATTGCGGGTTTCCACCTCAATCCGCAGCTGTTCGCGCCCCGTGGCTTTGAGGTACGCGTGCGTCGCCTCAATCGCCTGTCGCACGCCGCCAGCGTAATCGACGTGGTTGTCCTTGAGCATCACCATATCGAAGAGGCCGAACCGGTGGTTTTGGCCGCCGCCAATCAGCACCGCCCACTTTTCGAGGACGCGGAAATTGGGGGTCGTTTTGCGCGTATCGAGCAGACGGGTGCCGGTTCCGGCAGTCACGTCGGTGAGGTGGCGCGTGAGGGTGGCGATACCGCTCATCCGTTGCATACAGTTCAGCAGCAGCCGCTCGGCCGTCAGAATCGACTGCGCGCGCCCTTCGACGGTAAACGCGATATCGCCGAACTGCACGGGGGAGCCGTCGGGCAGCAACACCTCCAGTTTCAGCTCCGGGTCGACCGTCGCGAGTACGCGGCGCGCTACTTCTACGCCCGCCAGCACGCCGGTGCCCTTCACAATCAGCCGCGCTCGGTTGCGGGCATCGGCCGGAATGGCGGCGCGGGAGGAATGGTCGCCATCGCCCACATCTTCGGCCAGCGCCGAGGCGATAAAGCGGGCGAGAACTTCTTCGGATAAATAAGCGGTGGCGGGCAGGTTCGACATTCGGGCCGCAAAGGTACGCGAAGCCCCTGCCTTGCCTCCGCGCCGGGCGAGCGGCGCACTGACCATTCTCAGCGGCGGGCGGGCGCAAGGCCCGCGCCCTACTTGGCCCTGATCGCGAGGACGGGGTCGAGGTTAGCGGCCATCACAGCCGGAATAATCCCCGATAAAATCCCAATCACCGCCGACACCCCCAGCCCGAGCGCGATGTTGCCCGCCGTCAGGAATAGCGGCAGCGCATCCTGCGGAATCAGCGTGATGCCGAAAACCAGCAGCAGCCCCGCCGCGCCGCCGAACAGGCTCAGAAATACGGCTTCGAACAGAAATTGAAAGAGAATGAAATAATTCTTCGCCCCTAGTGACTTCTGGATGCCGATAATATTCGTCCGCTCTTTCACGCTCACGAACATGATGTTCGCGATACCGAAGCCGCCGACCAGAATCGCGAAGCCGCCAATCACCCAACCGGCCACGCCAATCACGCCGAAAAGCTGCCCCACGGCATCAGCAGCCAGCTCGGGGCGGTTAATGGAGAACGAGTCGTCATCGCGCGGGCGCAGCCCTCGGATAGCGCGCAGCGTGCCGCGCATCTCATATTCCAGCTCCTGCAAGCCCGCGTCTTCGCGCCGCCCTTTCACGGCAATCGTCACGCCGAGGCCCGATTGCCCGCCCACCGCATACATCTTACTCATCGCCCCGAACGGCACGAAAATCTGCTTGTCGGAGCTAGCGCCGAACATATTCTCGCCCTGTCGCGCCATCACGGCAATCACCTGAAACCGCTGGCCGCGCACTTTAATCAATTTCCCCAGCGGACTTTCCTGCGGGAAAAGGCCATCGGCCAGCTCCGCGCCGATAATCGTCACATTGCGCGACGCATCCATCTCGGTCTGAGTAAAATAGCGGCCTTTGCTCAGCTCGAAATCGGTGATGCGGTTATATTCCATCGTCACGCCGTTGACCGTCACTTCCGGTACCGAGCTGTTGCCGTACTTGATGGTATTCTCGCCGTCGCCGGTCATCATGGAGAGGGCGGTGGCGCCGGTCAGGCGGCGCTCCAGCTCGCGGTATTCGCGCTGATTCGGCTCGGGCCGCTGGAAGTATTTCCACCACGGATACTCGCCGCCGAACGTCCACGGCCACTTCTGCACATAGAGCACATCGCGACCGAGAAAATTCATGCTCTCGCGAATTTTCGTTTCCAGCGAATCCACGACGGTGAAGACGGCGATGATCGCGAAAATCCCCACCGTGACGCCCAACAACGACAGCACCGTGCGCAACAGGTTGGTTCGCAAGGCATCAGCCGCAAACCGCAGACTTTCGAACGAGAGACGAAGGAATAGCATAGCTGAGCGAAAACGAGCGAATGACGACGAGGACGAGTAAAGTAAGCGGTTGATGAACAGGAAGACCGCGCGGGAAACGAACCAAACGCGGCCGTCGGCGCCTTTACCTACGATGTTTAAACGCGAGCGAAGCAGCTTGGAAGAGCCTAACAGCGGCGGACAAACGGATGATTTTGCTAACGTCAGTCATTTGATTCATCAATTTAGATGTATCATTCCGGTCGAAGTTACCGTACTTTTGCACTCCGAAATTTTTTCGGGGTAGCCGTCCGGTTTCCTTGCTGTTTGGCAAGGGAGTGAATCGTTGACCGGTAGGTTGCCCATCGTTACTGCTTTTCGCGCTCAATCAACCCTTCATTATGAAGTTATCGGAGTTTAAGTTCGACCTACCGCAGGAGCTGATCGCCTCGCACCCGGCCCGTCACCGCGACGAATCGCGCTTGATGGTGCTGCACCGCGACACCCAGCGGATCGAGCATCGGATGTTCAAGGACATTCTGGAGTATTACACCGAAGGCGACGTGTTCGTGGTGAACGACACGAAGGTATTTCCCGCCCGCCTCTACGGTCAGAAGGAAAAGACCGGCGCGAAGATCGAAGTCTTTTTGCTGCGCGAGCTGAACAAGCAAAACCGCCTCTGGGACGTCCTCGTCGATCCGGCGCGTAAGATCCGCGTCGGCAACAAGCTGTACTTCGGCGAGAGCGATTTGGTGGCGGAAGTGATCGATAACACCACCTCGCGTGGCCGCACGATCAAGTTCCTGTACGACGGTCCGGAAGAAGATTTCTACAAAACCATCCACGACCTCGGCGAGACGCCCTTGCCGCGTGAGATTCGGCAGGAGCCTGAAGAAATCGATAAAGAGCGTTACCAGACGATTTACGCCGACAAAATCGGCGCCGTCGCGGCACCGTCGGCCGGGCTGCACTTCACCAAGGAAGTACTGAAGCGGATGGAGCTGAAAGGCATCGTGACCGCCGCTGTGACGCTGCACGTTGGGCTGGGCACGTTCCGGCAGGTCGATGTAGAAGACCTCACGAAGCACAAGATGGATTCGGAAGCGTTCGCGGTAGGCCCGGAGGCCGTCGTGATCGTGAACGACGCGTTGGAGAAGCGCAAGCAAGTGTGCGCCATCGGTACCACGACGATGCGGGCGCTCGAATCGAGCCTCGGCGCGGGGCGTTGCATCAAGTCCACGGAGGGCTGGACGGATAAGTTCATGTTCCCGCCCTATGACTTCAAAATCGCTACCTCGCTCCTCACGAACCTCCACATGCCCGAATCGACGCTCCTGATGCAGGTAGCGGCTTTCGGCGGCCACGAGTTTGTGAAGCACGCGTACCGCGTGGCGCTCGAAGAGAAGTACAAGTTCTTCTCGTACGGCGATGCGATGCTCATCATCTAACGCCGCGCTTCTCGCCCTACCATAACCAGAGGCATTGCTTTATCAGAATCAGCCGACTTTCCGTTACGGAGAGTCGGCTGATTTTTTTTGCGCTTTGAAAGCAACCTCCGCACGGGCGTTCGGCTCCTATATGCAGACCGCCGCACAGCACTGCTTTTTCTGAAGGCCAAAGAGAAAACCGCCCGCTCGCGCTGCCGACAACCCGCTTTTCAGCGGTTTCAGTCGATTTTAGCCAGTTTCAACCCCCAAGCTATTTAGCGACCGGGTGGAATTGCTGCTGAATATTCGCTGAATATCTCGCCCCCTCCATCTCAACCAATTTAATGCTATGCGTTTCGCACGGCCTACCCTCGCTATTGCCTCTCCGGTTCTGACCACGGCGTTATTTTTAACGCTCCTCTCGGCCACTTTTTCTTCGGTAGCGCAAACCCGCTCCGCTTACATTGCCGACTTGAGTGGGAGTGGCGCCACCGCCACCCTCAAACCGGCGCCGGACGGCCCCGGCGGCACCGCTACCGCCGCTACAATGGCCAGCACAGCCAATCTGAGCCAGTTCAACGGCCTGATTAATAGTGTGGGCCTGAAGCCGCGCTTGAAGCGCACGACGGAAGCCTACACCGTTTTCGCCCCGACCAACGAGGCGCTCAATAAAATCCCCGCGAATGTGCGTGAGCGGATGTTTCGCGCTGATAATCCCGGCCTGAAAGATTTGGTGCGCAGCCATATTATTAAAGGCTCGTTTACGCTCGACCAGCTCACCGACGGTCAGCAGCTCGAAACGATTGACGGGCGGATTATCCGCGTGGCCCGCCAAGCCGACGGTACGGTGCTCCTTGATGGCGTGTACCGCGTCCGGGATACGGGCCGCACGACGGCCAACGGCGTTCTCTACGCGCTCGATTCGGCAATTGCGCCGCAGTAACGTCATTTTCTGAGTGTTTCCCAGCCACGGCGCCCCCGTCGGATTACGTCCGGCGGGGGCGTTGGCGTTTGTAAGCTGGACCGCCGAGTGGCCGGTTTGAGCGGGGCTGGCGTCCGTGCAGCCACCGGAATATCAGCGGCAGAAAGAGCGGTTGCGGCAGAGGAAAGGTTTTTTTCGAAATCAATACTTTTTTCTCCTTTAGAAGCAACCCCACTACGGCTGTTTGGCTCTTATTTCCAGAACGCCAAGCCCCGCTGCTTACTCTGAAGGCCAAGGAGAAGCCCCGCCGCCCGCGCTGCCGCTAACCGGTTTCAGTGAGCCACTGAATGAGGTTGGGGCACCCCGATTTTCCCTTCTCATTTTAACCGATTACTGCAATGCGTTTCGCACGGCCTACCCTCGCTATTTCCTTTCCGGTTTTGACCCTCGCCCTCATCGGCTCGCTGCTCACCACGACGGCGCGCACTGCGACGGCCCAATCGCTCCCCCAGACCTATATCGCGGCCTCTGACGGTGGCCCCGGCGGCACCGGCGAAACCACCGCCGCTCCGCTAGCGCCTTCCGACGTCAACACCACCATCACCCTCGCCAGCACCGCTAACTTCAGCACCTTCTACGACCTCGTAGAGCGCGCCGGGCTGCGGGCACGGCTCCAGCGCTACCCCGGCACGTTCACCATCTTCGCGCCGACCAACGCGGCCTTCGCAGCAGCCACTCCGGTGCGGGAGCAAATCCGGAAAGTGGGGGCACCGGCGGTTAAATCGGTGGTGCGGCTGCACATCGTGCCGGGCGTCTTCACGGCCGCTCAGCTCACCGACGGCCGCGAGCTGGAAACCATCGACGGGCAAAAGCTGCGCGTGACGCGGCAACCCGACGGCAGCATCCTGCTCGACGGCAAATACCGCATCAGCGACAACGGCCGGCAGACGACCAACGGCGTCATCTACTCGATGGCCGATGTGATGGTTCCTTAATGACTGCCCCGGTTCAGATTCGGGCGGCTGCTTCGCCGAAGGCTGATTCGATTTCAATTGACCTAAAACGCCCCCGTCGGATAGCTTCCGACGGGGGCGTTTATCGTTTTACTTTCGGGAGAAGCTATCAGTCGGGTTTCGTGCTGTGGCGCGACTCTACGGTGCCGCGTCCGCCCGTGACGCGGAACCACCAGCCCGTCACGGCCGCTACGCCGCCCACCAGCCCGCTCAACACGCCCGCCATCACCACTAGCGTGGTGCCGCCGCCGGGAGCGCCGAGCAGCTCTGCCACGCGGCCCGGCAGGGCGCTGGCGGTGATGAGCCACGGCACCAGCGCCGCCAGCGCCCACCCGGCGCCTACGCCCAGAAAGCCCGCCGTGAACGTGGCGCCGCCGCGCCGCCCCAGCCAATAGCCGCCAATGGCGCAAATCGGCGCCACCACCCACCACCACGGCAATAAAAGCTGCGCGATGAGGCAGACGATGAAAAGGACGAGAAACAAGCGGAATACAGCCACAGCGGGGTAACTCAAAAGACGGGTGAATTGATTTAAGATGCGCGCGGCAGGCAGTTTTACTCCTGACCGGCGCTGCTCAGGCGCGTGCGCCCCGCAATGCGCGGGCTGACCTCGTCGGGCGAGAGCAGGTAGAGGAGCGGGTAAAGCTGACCGGTGCGCCAGAATTCGAGCTGGTCGGCGTAGTACGGCGAACCGGGGTTGCCCGACTGCCCGCCCGGGTACACGCCCCAGCCCTGCGGGCGCTGCGGATCAAGCGCGACCACCATCCGCCACGACGGCCCCGTGCGCTCGGTGGTGGCGTTGACGATGCTCGCGCCGCCGCCGCAAAGGACGTCCTCGAAGCCGAAGCCTTTCAGCAGCGCGACGTGCTTGATATCGGTGCTTTTCTGGCGCCACCACTGCCATTTGGCGGGGTCGGGGCCGAGGTGACGGGTGAGGGAATCGACGGCTAGGCGGAAGCTGCGGCGCACCAGCTCGGGGCGGGTTTCGCGGTGACGCGGGGTGCTGATATCGTCGAACCAGCAGGCAGTATCGGCTTGCGCGGTCAGGAGGCGGAGGGTGCGGTCGCGGTTGGGGAAACGGAGTGGGAGGGCGGTTGGGTCGGTTTTCGGGTCTTTCGAACCTAGCTCATCCGCCCAAATCGCTTCCTGCAAAAGGCCATACCAGACTTCCCAGAGCGCCGGTTGCGGCGCGGCGGCGAGGTAACGGTAATCCCACGCGCCGAGCAGCTTGCGGGCGGCTTCCTCGGCGGGGCGAGCGGGTGAGGCGCCATCTGCCGCCGGAAGGATGCTCAGGAGCGTCGGTAGCAAATCGCGGGCGTTCACGCTCACCACGTCGTTCTGGAGCGCGCGCATCGTCTCGGGCGTCGCGTGGGCATCAGCCGCGAGGACTTCGTTGATCCGGTGCCCCCGGGCGTAGTTCGCAAACTCCCAGCCCAGATAGTACGGATACTCCGGCCCAGCGCTGCTCTGATTCGCTGACGACACAAACCCCCGCGCCGGGTTCCGGACGTGCGGATTCTGGGCGTGCGGCACCCAATCGGCCCATTCCGTGCCGGGCGCCGTGCCGTCGAGGATGAACTTGCCCTGCTCGGGGTAGCGGAGCGGGAACCGGCCGTTCGGCCAGATGGCCACTTCCTGCTGAAGGCTCGCAAAAACGAAGTTCTGCGCCGGGCACGCGTAGTGACGCAGGGCGCGCACGTAATCGGGGTAGGAGCGGGCGCGGTTGAGGTCGCAGAACGCGCGCAGCTCGTTGCTCGGCTCGTGGGCGGCCCAGCGCATCGCGCAGCCGGGCGGCACTTGGTCTTTGAACGGCGCATCGCTCAGGCGGTCGCGGACGATGGGGCCGAGGTGCGTCCAGCGCACGGTATCGAGCACATCGGCTTGGCCGCGCACTTTGATGCGCTCGATTTTCAGCTCGGCTTTGCGCTCTTCGCGCCCCCAGCGGTACCGGGTGCGCGCTTTATCGAGGAATTCAATCTGATAAAAATCGAGCACATCGGCGCCCACGTTCGTCACGCCCCACGCCGCGTGCTGGTTGAAGCCACTGATGACCGCTGGCGAGCCCGGCAGCGTCGCGCCGCACGCATTGTGGCCGGGCGCGCTGAGCTGCATCTGATACCACAGGCTCGGCAGGTTGAGGCTCAGGTGCGGGTCGTTGCAGAGGAGCGGGTAGCCCGACGCCGACCGGGCGCCGCTCACCGCCCAGTTGTTCGAGCCAATGGCGGCCTGCTCTTCCGGAGTGCGCTCGAACGCCGTGACGGCCGTCGCAGCGGCGTAACCGGTAGCGTCGGCCTCATCAGAGCGAGGCTCCGGCTGGTTCGGCCGCAGAGTTGCGTCGCTCGAATCAGGGGTGGCGCCCGGTTGGGTGGGGAGCTGATTCGGCTGAAAATCCAGCGGCGTGCCGACGGGGATAATCGGGTCTTCCTTGGTCGGGTAATCGGGGAAGAGGTCGGCGGTGGCGGCGGCGCCGAGCTTTTGGCGGATGTTGCTCATCCGGTAATCGTCGGATTTGCCGGTCAGGTCGAGGGCCATCAGCTTCAGCAGCAAGCCGCAGTGCAGCGGCGTCCAGGCTTCGGGCCGATAATCGAGGAGCTTGTACTCGAAGGGCAGCGTGCGCGGCGTCAGCTCCTGAATCCGCGCATTGACGCCCGCGCAATACGCCAGCACAATCGGCCGACTGAGCGAATCGGCGAGCATCTGACGGGCGGCGCGCTCAGCGGCCACCACCATCCCGATGCGCCGCTGGTACCGGTCGAGGGCCAACGCTTTGTCGCCCACAATCTCGCTCACGCGCCCGGCGGCCACGCGGGTCTGAAACTCCATCTGCCAGAGGCGGTCACGCGCCGTGAGGTAGCCCTGCGCGAGGTACAGGTCGTGGTCGCTCTGCGCGAAGACGTGCGGCACGCGGCGGTCGTCGAACGCCACCTGTACGGGGGCTTTCAGGCCGGGCAATTGCAGCTCCTGCGTTTCAGGCTCCATCGCGCCGGTTTCCATATTCCGCCAGAAACCCGTAAACGGACTCAAAAACGGCCCCATCGGCGGCGCCGGACCGAGCTTGGTATTCATCGCCCACGTTAGGCCGATGGTACAGACAGCACCGAGCAGCGCACGGCTTACAGGCCAGAGACTCATATGGCGAAAGGAGGGACGAAATTCAGGAGCAAGCTACGCCGGTAGCGTAGCAAGGTAGGCGCAAGGCGGGAAATCGACCCTTAATCGACCCTAAATGCCAACGGCACCGCTCGGCTCCGGGTCAGGGAGTCGGGCGGTGCCGTTGAGGAAGGAGTTTGGAGCCGATTGGGCTTCCGAAGAAGAAGCGCAATGGCCGTCAGGTTTCTGGAAACCGTGTGGCTTAGGAGCTTACCAGGGCCTAGCCAGCGCTCAGCTCGATGCGTTGAACGTCGGCCGCGAAACCCTCGGCTTGGAGGCGGTTCCGGACGATGACGGCTTCGATATGATCCGTGAACCGCCCGGCGAATACACGGTGAACGGTTTGCCCGTTCACGTTTTCGTCGGAGATAACGACCGGCATTCCCGGCTGCTCCGCGATGAGCGCCTTAACGGCGGCTTCGGCGGCGGCTAGCTCGGTGTAGGCACCGGCGCGGAGGAAGTAGTAGGTATCGGGGGTCTGCTCCAGCGCGATGGGCGTGAGCTGCGGGAGGTCGTCCATGTCGAAGCACGGCGCGGGCATCTCCTCTGGAAGCACTTCCACCGACATCCGACCGACGCCGGCCGTGAAGATGCCGAGCTGCCGGGCAGCGCCTTCCGAAACGTCGAGCACGCGGCCCCGGCCGAATGGGCCACGGTCGGTGATGCGGACAATCACGGAAGAGTCGTTTTTCAGGTTCCGAACCCGGACCCGCGTGCCGAACGGCAGCGAGAGGTGAGCGGCAGTCAGCTGGTCCTTATCGAAACGCTCGCCGGAAGAAGTGGTGCGGCCGTGGTAACGCGCCCCGTACCACGAGACGCCGCCGGTCTGCACATCGCCGACGTGAAGCGGGTGACGGCGAGCCGCTGCCAGATAGCGCTTGGCATTCGGGACATTATTGATTGCGTGCCGCCGACCGCGGTGCCGCCGATGCGCCCGCTTGGAGTGGCCGTGGTGCCGGCCTTTAGTACCGCTTACTTGATGCCGTTTGGCGTGTTTATGAACACGATGCGTACGAGCCTCAGCAGAAGAGAATGACAGCAGTGAAAAGATCAGCGTCAGTAACAGCAGAAGGCGCGCGGCGGCGTGGTTGTGAAACGTCGTCAATGCGTTGTTGGTATTGGTGAACGATGTGAAAATACCAGATACCTCCAAGCTATGCCAGTAATTTTTGCCTCCGACACCAAGTTAGCTGGGCTAAAATTTGCACTTTCTGAAGAAAGCTTGCACTTAACTTAGCTACTGGGTTACTTCCCTCTAATCAGGCGTAACAAGCCGGTTGCCCCGCTTTAGAGGGTGCTAATGGGGTAGGGAAGGGGTCTGTTGAAATTTCACTATACGACCACAGACCGGCGCGCAAAAATTTTGAAAAGATTTCATTCGAGCCGGCCGGTTGGGGGGTTGCATAAGTGAAGATTATTTCGTAATGGGCGCCGCCGTGGAACATGTCCGCCGCGAGCCCTTTTTCCGTAAGAGTCGGCACCATGGATTTCGGTCGATTACCTACTTTAGAAGGGGTTGATTTGCGCTTGCCCCCCGACGCCCCCGCGACGGCCCGCGTCCTCGCCCGTGCCTCCTCTGTGGAAGGGCCTGCGGGCGGCGCGCCGAGCATCCGAATCGGCGCGCCCACGTTCGCGAACCGGACGTGGATCGGGAGCTATTACCCGCCCGGCGTCAAGGATGCGGAGATGCTGCGGCATTACGCCCGCCTGCTGCCCACGCTGGAGCTGAACAGCACGCATTACGGCCTACCCGACGACGCCACTATTGCCCGCTGGCGCGACCAAACTGGTCCCGGTTTCCGGTTCTGTCCGAAGCTGCCGCAGCGGATTTCGCACGATTTCGGCCTCGGCCCGCTCGCCGACCCTGAGGTGCGGACGTTTGCGAAGTGGCTCACCCGCCTCGGTGCCGACCGCCTCGGACCGGCTTTTCTCCAGCTTCCGCCCACGTTCGGGCCTGATTTGCTGCCCACGCTCCAGCGGTTTCTGACCTTCTATAAGGAAGTAGTCCCGGCGCATCCGCTCGCCGTGGAGCTGCGGCATCCGCTGTGGTACGCGTCGCCGTTGGCGCGGGAGGAGGTTTTTGGTCTGCTGGAAGCGTTGGAGATGCCCGCCATCATCACCGATGTGGCGGGGCGGCGCGATGTGCTGCATCAGCGCCTCACCACGCCGCTCGCCTTCATCCGCTTCAACGGCCACCACCCCGACAACTCCGACTACGCGCGCCTCGACGAGTGGGCCGAGCGGCTGGCCGATTGGCTACGAATGGGTCTTCAAGAGATCTATTTCTTCGTTCACGAACCCGAAGCCCGGCAGGTGCCCGTGATGGCGCGCTACCTCGCCGAGCAGCTCACGGCGCGCACCGGCTTGGCCATTGCGGCCCCGGCGCCGGTGATTCGGCCCGTGCAGGGCAGCTTGTTTTAAGGGAGAGGTGGCGGTGATCGAATCCACAGCCGCCACATTAAAAAGACGGCTCTCCACCGTGTTAGGGTATAGAGCCGACTTTTTTACCCGGATGATCGGCCCCCAAAGGGTGGCCCGTGCGGCGCGCGCTTATCTAGCGTTCTCGTCCTCAGCGCTTCCGGTGTCGGATGCCTGATCGAAAGAGGAGGCGCCGAAGAGGCGGTTATCGTCGGCGGGGTTGGTGTCGTCGGGGGTGTCGTCGTCGGCGCCGCTGGAGGAGTTGAAGTCGGAGCCGCCGCCGGAGGAGGCTTCGGCCATGAACGAATCGCGCTCGCCACTGCCGGAACCCCGGACAATGGCGCCGCCAAATGGGTTGGGCGACGGCGTGAGATGACCGGCGGCCATTTCGGCGCTATCGTCGGAAGGAATTACGCGCACCGGACGCTGGCGCGCTTTTTCGCTGATGAACGGTTTGTGCGAATCAGGAAAGGTGTTTTTTGAACGGTTGGTAAATCGCGAAACGGCCATCTGATAGGAAGGTGAAGGAAACGGTGGTGAGATGCGGTAGAAGGGTAAGGCGAAAAATCTACGCGGTTTAAAAGGGTGGGTTCGGAAAGATTTGAAGTAGTTTGGCGGCGATTTAAGTTTCCGCACCGTAAAGTCCCCCGAATGGCTGCAACCGCCATATCTTACACAAAATCAAGGTATTCTATGTGGAAAGAATCTTCTGACCGACTAATTCGCACCTTCCAATTCGCTGACTTTCAGACGGCGTGGGCGTTCCTGACCGCCGTCGCCGCCGAAGCCGAGCGCCGCGACCATCACCCCGGCATCTGGAACGAATACGGCCTCGTGCGCCTGGAGCTTTCTTCCCATGACAAAGGCAATCGCATCACCGACCGCGACCACCGCCTCGCCCGCGCCATCGACCAAATTGCCGAGGGTTTTCCGGAGGAGGGCGGGGAGGTTAGGGGTTAATTAGTAATTAATAATTAAGAATTAATAATTCGGCGGGGTGGTTTTTGGGGAGGGATTTTAGTGGTGAAAATTCTCCCTACTCCTTGTCTGAGACGTCTCGTCTGAAAGTACCCGGCACCGTCTCGGTGCCGGTGGTAGGGCCATTGATGTGGCGCGCGTGGCCAGCTCTGTCTCAAAGATGGCGTGAAGCGTGGTGCGAGTGGGCGTTACATAGCGCGCACACTACGTTTGGTCTGCGCAGTACATACAAGCAATTCGCACCTACCTACAACCAATTCGCAGGTACGTACTAGCAATTCGCACGTACCTACGAGCAATTCGCGCATCCGAGCTGCGGGTTCGCGAGTAGGTATGGAGGGGTTAAGCGGCGTTCGGCGGAACCTCGCGTTTCCGCCGACCTTTGTAGCGCTTATGGCCATTGCTCCCCTCGCCGCCCTGACTTTGGTGCCGGTCCCGATTGGTAACCTCGAAGACATTACGCTCCGTGCCCTGCGGGTGCTGCGCGAAGCCGATGCCGTGCTCTGCGAAGACACGCGCACGACGGGGCAGCTCCTGAACCTGCTCGGCATTGAGGCCAAAGGGAGGCTGTTCGCGCACCATCAGCACAACGAGCACGCGGCCGTACCGGCGCTGATTACGCGGCTGGAAGGCGGGCAGCGCCTCGCCCTCGTGAGCGATGCGGGCACACCGGCCATCTCCGACCCCGGCTTTCTGCTCGTGCGGGCGGCGCGCCGGGCGGGGCTGACGGTGGAATGCTTACCCGGCCCGACGGCGTTCGTGCCCGCGTTGGCGCAAAGCGGTATCCCCGCCGACCGCTTCACGTTCGAGGGCTTTTTACCGCCGAAGAAAGGCCGTCAAACCCGCCTGCGCGAGCTGGCCATCGAGCCGCGCACGGTCGTGCTCTACGAATCACCGCACCGGTTGGCGCGGACGCTCGGCGAGCTGGCGGCGGCGTTTGGGGAAGAGCGCGCGGCGGTCGTCTGCCGCGAGCTGACGAAGCTTCACGAAGAAACCCGTCCCGGCACGTTGGCCGAGCTGGCGGCTCATTACACGGCTCACCCGCCTAAAGGAGAAATCGTTGTCGTCATTCAAGGAAAAGATTAGCCTCTCGCTCAACCGCCTGCCCCTGTGGGTGTTGGCCGTTCTGGGCGCCGTCTTGCTATGGGCCGCGTGGCCGGTTCGTGGCTTCGCGGGCTTGCTCTTCCTCGGCTGGATTCCGCTGCTGGTCATCGAGGCCCGCACGGCCGCGCCGAACGCGTTGCCGGTCGAGCCGGAAGCGTCGGTTGGGCCAAATGCGCCGCGCTCGAAAGGGAAACTGCGCCTTTACCCCGCGTTCGGGCGCTACGCGTACCTGTTTCTGGTCCTCTGGAACGCCCTCACGACGTGGTGGGTCTCGTTGGCGACGATTTGGGGCGGAATGGCGGCTGTCATTCTCAACGCCGGACTGATGACGCTGCCGATTCTCGCGTTTCGGCGGACCAAGCGCCGCCTCGGCGCGCCGCTCGGCTACCTCGCGCTGGTGGTGTATTGGGTGGCGTTCGAGAATCTGCACCTCCGCTGGGACCTCACGTGGCCGTGGCTGACGCTCGGCAACGGCTTCGCGGCGGTGCCATCGTGGGTGCAGTGGTACGAGTACACGGGGCAGCTCGGCGGCTCGGTTTGGGTGCTGGCGGTGAACGTGTTGGCGTTTTTGGCCCTTTATCCGACGGGCCAGTCGACGGGAAATCTGGCGAGTCAGCCGGTGAGTGCCGCTCCCGCTTTTTGGCGCCGTCCGGCCGTAATGGCGAGTTTGGCGCTGGGGCTACCGTTGCTGTGGTCGGGCTTTTTGCTGATGCGGTTTGAGGAGAAGGGCGCCCCGGCGGAAGTGGTAGTGGTGCAGCCGAATGTCGACCCGTACAATGAGAAGTTCGAGTCGAATCCGCGCTTCATTCCTTACGAGCAGCAGGTGGCGCGGCTCATTCACCTCTCCGATTCGCTCACGACGCCCCAAACGCGGTTCGTGCTGTGGCCGGAAACGGCGCTCGAAAAGGGTGTAGATGAAGCTGATTTGGCTTCTGATTGGCGCATCGGGCAAGCGCGCGGCTTTCTGGCGCGGCACCCCGGCACGCAGCTCATCACGGGCATCACCACGATGGTGCGTTACGACCGCCCCGACGCGTCGCCGACCATCCGTGAGCATCAGGGGATTTATTACGACGTTTTCAATACCGCCCTGCACCTGCCGAACGCCACGGCGCCGTGGGCGGTCTATCATAAATCGAAGCTCGTGCCTGGGGTTGAACGCCTGCCGTATCCGTCGGTTTTCGGGATTCTGAAGGTGTTTGCTATCGATTTGGGCGGCACCGTCGGCTCCTACGGCACGCAGCCGGAGCGCGAGGCGTTCGGCGCCGATTCGGCGGCGGGCGGCACGAACGGCGGTCCGCAAATCGGCCCGGTCATCTGCTACGAGAGCATTTATTCTGATTTCGTGGCCGATTATGTGCGCGAAGGGCACGCCACGCTTATCGGCATCATCACCAACGACGGCTGGTGGGGCAACACCCCGGGCCACCGCCAACATCTGGCGTACGCGAGCCTGCGGGCCATCGAGACGCGCCGCGATGTGGTGCGCGCCGCGAACACCGGCATCTCCGCCTTCCTCGACCAGCGCGGCCGCATCACCCAAACCCTCGGTTGGTGGCAGCGCGGCGCCCTGCGCGGCACCGTCCACCTGAACACGGAAGAGACTTTTTACGTCCGTTACGGCGACCTGCTCGCGTACCTCGCGCCCACCCTCGCCGTCGCGCTCCTCGTGATGTCGTTCGTGGCTGGCCGCAAAACCCGTCGCCCCGACCCACGCTAAGCACGAGTGATTCGGCCCAAATCGCCCCAAATCTGCTCACATCCCCACATCTCCCACATCTCCACATCTCTTTCCACATCCCCACATCTCCCCTGTGAAAGACCTTCTCGCCCTTTCCCTCGAAGTAGCCGCCGTGGCGCGCCGTGCGGGCGCCTTCCTGCAACAGGAAGCCCTCGGCTTTGACCTTTCGCGCATCGAGTACAAGGGGCACTCTGACCTCGTTTCTTACGTCGACCGAGAGGCGGAAAAGCTGATCGTCGAGGGGTTGCGGGCGATTCTGCCGGAAGCCGGTTTTCTCACCGAAGAAGGCACTACCGAAGCGGCCGAAGCCGGGCCAGCGCCGCGCTGGATTATCGACCCGCTCGACGGCACCACCAATTTCCTGCACGGTCTGCCGTGTTACGCGGTGAGTATCGGGCTGGAAATGGGGGGCGAAATGGTCGTGGGCGTCATCTATGAGCCGAACCGCGACGAGCTTTTCCGCGCCACGCGCGGCGGCGGCGCGTGGCTCAACGACGTGGCGCTCCACGTAAGCGCGGCGCCGACGCTGGGTCACTCGCTCATCGCTACGGGCTTTCCGTACACGCAGTTCGTCGGGCTGGATGCGTACCTGCGCATTCTGTCAGATTTTATGGAGCAGTCGCACGGCATCCGGCGTCTCGGCTCCGCCGCCGTCGATTTGGCCTACGTGGCCGCGGGCCGGTTCGAGGGCTTTTTTGAGTACAATCTCAACGCGTGGGACGTGGCGGCGGGCGTCCTGATCGTGCGCGAAGCGGGCGGCCTCGTCACCCCCTTCAACGGCGACCCCACCGCCGACCCCGTCCACGGCCGTGAGCTGGTGGCGGCTGGCCCGGCCGTTCACGCCGCGATGGTGGCGCTGATTGGGCAGCATTGGACGTGAGCGGCGCCCGCGTTCGGCGGAAAACCTTTTGCCCGCTTTCAGCGGTTATCCTTTTATGATGCTCGTCCAATCGCTCCTCATCGGTCTGCTTTTTCTGGCGGCCCTCGCCTACGTGGCGCGGCTGGTGTGGCGGTCGTTTGCGGCCCCGGCGGCGGGGGCGGGGTGCGCCAAAGGGTGCGGCACGTGCGCCGCATCGGGTGATATCAGCCGCCGTTTGGCGGAGGCTGAGGCCCGCGCGCGGGGTTGAGCAGAGGTTGAGCGGGGTTCAGGTGGGGTAAGAGCGACTTGCGCATTCGTCAGCGAAAAAAATGCTTCTCCGGAAAAGCATCTATTCGCGGGATCGTCCGTAACAGCCGGTGAACGAGGTTTCGGCCTCCCCAAAAAACCACGTCACGGCCATGCAAGACAAAAGAGAAGAGCGCACCCTCACGGCAATGGAGGAGCGCCTACGGAAAGAAGGCTTCAAAGCCGATTTCAAAGTAACCGACGGTCGCTTGACGATGATGGACAACGGCGGCGCCACGCCCAAAACGTGGGAGCCGGCAGATGTACGCATCGTCGATTTCTACCGCTTCGAAGGCGAGTCGAACCCGGATGATATGTCGATTCTGTACGCCATCGAAAGCGTGGACGGCACGAAAGGCACCATCTCCAACTCCTACGGCCCTATGGCCGACTCCGACGTCGACGCCTTTTTGGTGGAGGTCGAGAGCTTCGGCAAAAACCTCGATAAGAAGGTTAAGTAGGGCGAGGGAGGAGATGTGAGGATGTGAAAATGTGGGAGATGAGAATGATGTGTTTACATCATTCCCATCTCCCACATTTGTTTTTAAGTACCTGTTCAGTAAGGAATGGCAGAGGATTTTGTCATTGCGAGGAGGAGGCTTTGCGACGACGTGGCAATCCTCGTTGCACCGGTCATGTGGCTGAGCCAACGCCCCATCCTACGAGGATTGCTTCGTTCCTCGCAATGACAAATGCGAAAAATTTCAGTCAACCCCTGAAAACGCTCTAAGCACCTTTGCCGACCCTATAAGCCTCGAACTTCTTGGAAAAAGATATTCTGAAATTGGAAAAAGATATTCTAGAGCCGGCAAAAGACCTTCTGAAGTCGGCAAAACATCTTCTGGAACTGGCAAACGGACGCCTAGAATCGGCGGAAGACCACCTGTAAACGGCGCCGACTCTACTAGTGACGGCGCCGAGGCTTCTGGCATCGGCAAGCAAGCTTCCGGCTTTTCTACTCCACCACCAACCGCCGGGTCAGGACGTGCGCGGCCGTCTCGAACCGGCAGAGGTACACGCCTGCCGGAAGCTCGTTGACCGTCAGCTCGGCTTCGTGCGTTCCCGCCGCGAACCACGCTTGCGCGACCGGCACCGCGACGGTGCGGCCCAGCATATCGAGCACCGTCAGGCTGGCTTGCCCGGCCGTCGGGAGCGCGAAGGTGAGCTGCACGCGGTCGGTGGCGGGGTTGGGTACGGGGGGCGCTAAGGCGTTGGCATCCAAAGCATCCGCGCCGGTGGAAAGAATCGTCGGGGTAAAGTTCCAGACGCTGGAGAAGAAGCCGCCCACGCCGCCCACGTTGGCGCGCACCCGCCAGTAACGGCGCTGGTTGATAGTGAGGCCGGGGGCCGGAATCGAGTAGCTCGCCGTCGTGAGGCTGTCTTCGTCGATGAGGATTTGCGAGGTCTGAAACTGCGCCCCGCGCGAGACTTGCAGGTGGTAATAGGTGGCGCCGGGGACGGCGGTCCACGTCAGGGTCGGGGTGGTGGTGGCACCGGCGGAGTTGTTCGCCGGAGAAAGCAACGTTGGGCCGACCGCGCCCGTCCGGAACCGCCACGGCGCCGACCACGCGCTGCGCGAGCCGCCGTTGTTGCTCCGCAAGCGCCAGTAGTAGAGGGTGTTGGCGTTGAGGGGCGCGAGCGCTAGGGCGGTATCGAGCTGGCTCAACTCCTCGTCATAAAGCAAACCCGACGCGAACGTGCTGTCCGTCGCGACCTGCACGTAGCTGATCATCGTCGCGGCATCGCGGCGCCACCGCAGCGTGGGCCGCTCGGGCTGCCCGACGGCTTGGTTCACCGGCAGCACCGCCTGCGGCACCCGCGCGAGGGTATCGTTGGAGCCGGTGCGGGTGATGAACATCTCGATTTTCTGGAGCGGATTATCGTTCGCATCACGCGGCGCGCTCACGATCTGGTCGACGACGCTCATCCCGCTCGTCACCTGCCCATACACCGTGTAATTGCCGTTGAGCGAGCGGGCAGCCGCCACGCAGACGAAAAACTGCGAGTTCGCGGAGTTCGGGTTGTTGTCGCGGGCCGCCGAGATGATGCCGCGCTCATGGGAAACGGTATTGAACTCAGCCACCACGTTCGGCTGCGACGGTTGGCCGTAACCCCACGTACTGCGCGGCCCGCTGCGCGAGTTTGGGTCGCCGCCCTGAATCACGAACCCCGGCACCACGCGGTGAAACGCCGTGGAATCGAAGAATTGGCGCGCCACGAGGCTATCCCAGTTGCGGACGTGCAGCGGCGCGATGGCCGGAAACATCTCGATGGTGATGATGCCGAGCGTGGCGCCCTGCCGCCGCGTTTCGATGCGGTACGTCGGCTTGCCGGTGAACGGCCCTTGCGCGGCTACCGGCGCCGAGGCGCCCAGCACGCTCGCCGCTATGAGGAAAGCGCCGCAAAGTGGGCGGAGCTGCGGGGTGAGAATCGACGGGAAAAAGTGTTTCATCAGAGGGAATCAAGTTGAAGCGGGCGGCGGCGGACGGATTAGGGCTAACGCGTTGCGAAGACGGAAGATAGAGCCGTTTCGTGATTGATGCCGGGATTTCGTAGGGACGCCTATTGGCGTCCTGATCAGTCCGTGGACGCCAATAGGCGTCCCTACGCGCAGCCACCTCAGACCACCGGCGCCTTCGTGAGGTGCGCCAGGCACATCAGCGCCTCTTGGTAACGGCCGCGCAGCTCGCGGAATGCTTGCCAGCCTTCCGCGAGGCCCAGCTTCAGGGGCACACCGGCGGATTCGAGCTGCGTGTACATCTCCACAAAGTGCTCTTCCTCAAACATTACGGCCTGATGCGGCGGCGGCGCGGCGCCGGAGTTTTTCTTCTCGAAAAACCGCGCAACTCGGTTGAGCGTGATGACGCCGGCTTTGAGACACAAGTCCAGATGCGGGTTTCGGGGGCTTTCGATACAGGTATGGATGATGACGGACGAATCGAGGATGGTCGCCGCCGCCGTCACCCACGAGCGCCCGGCCTCCCGCGAGCGGAAGGCGCTCAGCACCGGCAGCGACGTATGACTTTCCTCGATATCCATAAACCACTCCTCCCATTGCGCCCATACATCGGTGCCGCCCCCGGCGAGGGTCGGCTCGTGCAGGCCGCCGGTTTCGTGGAGCCAGCACACCAAACCGCCCGCCGACAGCGGCAGTCCGGCGCGTAATTCCAGCTTCGCTACGAGTGCCTCGCGGCGCGCGAAGGAGCTGTAAATCGTGGGCAGATACGTAATCAGCAGCGCCACGAGCAGCAGCCCGAGCGCGCTCTCCGAGAAGACGAGCATCCGCCCCGGCAGGCCGATGGTTTCGAGCGGCTGCCCGAGCGTGAGCAGCGCCGAGCCGCTGATATCGTACGCCCGCGACCAATCGCGCACTCCGGCGGCGTAAAACAGCATCGTGTACCCCACCGACACCAACGACAGCCACACCACCGGCAGCGTCAGCAGCCCGAGCGGCCCGGTGAGCGCCATAATGCGGTCGCGCTCGGCATAGGTCGCCTGCCGTTTCGCCACCGCGTGAATCATCCAGCGCGTCACTCCAAACACCACCACATTCAGCGCCACCTGCTCGGAGCGCGGCAGCACGATGGCCCGCGCCGCCGAGAGCAGCGTGAAAATCACTAGCCACGCGCCGAGGCCCGCCAGCACGGTTAGAAAAAGGCCACTGACGAGGGCCGACGGAACAGGGAACATCGGCGTCTATACGGCGCGAATCGAAACACAGGCATCAAGGCCGAACTTTGCCGCCTCAGGTGCCTGATTTTGGCTCTTTTTTGACCTCTTCTGACTTCTTGCCGTCCCTTTCCTGCCCGCCTTATGCCCACCGAAGCGCCGCGTATTGTTTTGCTCGTTGCCGGGGGCAGCGGCCAGCGGATGGGCGCGCCAATTCCGAAACAGTTTCTGCTCCTCGCGGGCGAGCCGGTGCTGCTGCACACCCTCCGGCGGACGGCGGCGGCCGACCCTGACGCCACCGTCCTCCTCGTCCTCCCCGCCGATGAGCACGCCCGTTGGCAGGCGATTGTGGCTGCTGCCGTCCCGCCCGCCCCGCCGCACCGCGTCCTGACGGGCGGCGCCAGTCGGCTGACGTCGGTTTGGGCCGGACTGACCGCCCTCGCCGACGCTCCGCCCGAAACGCTTGTCGCGATTCACGACGGGGTTCGCCCATTCATTACGGCTGATTTGCTCCGCGAAGCCTTCACGGTAACCGCCGCGCGCGGTTCCGCAGTAGCCGCCGTCACCCTAAAAGACTCCATTCGGCGCATCCTCCCCAACGGCCAGTCCACCGCGGAAGACCGGACCGAGTTTCGGCTGATCCAAACGCCGCAATGCTTCCCCCTGCACCGCCTGCGCGCCGCCTACGCCGCCGCCCTCGCCAACCCCGACCCCACCCTCACCGACGACGCCAGCGTAATAGCCCGCCTCGGCTTCCCCATTGAGCTAATCGAAGGCGATTACCGCAACCTAAAAATCACCACCCCAGAAGATTTGCTGATTGCCGAGGCGTTTTTGGGGAGTGTTTAGGGGGGATGAACATCTGAGTAAGCAATTCAAATCAAAGCAGTTGGCGCGTCCCCGTTAGGGGACACCGAACGGTAGCCGGGGACAACGCCCCCGGAAAGAGACGTGATAAAGAACAGTTGTCCCCGTTAGGGGATACCGATTGGCGGCAGCTAAGCCACAGTGACCGTTCGGTGTCCCCTGACGGGGACCAACGAATAAGGGGGTTGCGTTGGACCGGGGGCGCTGCCCCCGGCTACCGTTCGGTGTCCCCTGACGGGGACGCCCAATCGCCCCAGTAGGCAGGGACTGGGAGCTAATAAGCTTCGACTACTAAACGTTATCTTGTCTGACTTCCAGTCGCCCGCTATGCCTCGATTTCTCCTGTTGTTAGCAGCCCACTTACTCGGGCTGACTGCTCTGCTCGGGCTGGGGTTTTGGTATGCGCGGGCGGATATCCGCCAAGTGCAGCATTTTACTGATGTCGAGGATGCATTGCAGAGGGGAAATGCGCGACAACTGGCGACCAATCGTGAGATGGTGATCGATATCTATTGGAAGGCCCGCGAAACGGAGATTCGTACAGATTCTTTGCGTTTACGGGTATCTAACGCATTGGCGGCGGCAACTGCTGATGTGCGCTCAGCCCTACAAGGAGTCCGGAAGGGCCTGATAGCGCGAAGCGGCGGCCAGACCGATGCCGGGGTTGCGCACAATCCCCGGTCAGAAATGGCCGTCGCCCGCTTCTTAGCGGAGAACTCTCCCGAGCTGCGCCTGCTCTCGACACGTACCGATTCATTTCTCGTCCGATTCCAGCCCTACCTGTCGGCTACGGGCCGTGATTCTCTAGTACATAACCTCGCCTTTTCCCCAAGTCGCTGGAGCCGGTTGCAGGAATATGGCGGGATGCCACTGGCCGCGATGCTTGCTGAGCTCTCCCGACGTGAGGAGCTTCTCTTACGCACCGAACACGCCGCATTGGCCCTGATTTCAGGTTATGTAGGCAGTCAAGTTTTTATCTGTTGCTTTGCCCAAATGAAAGCAGCAGTAGCCAGCAACCCGCAACAAGTGAAATCCGGGGGGCTGTATGAGGCTTATTTATTTCTCTACTACTCCTGTTCGATTCCGCGCCCCAAGTCTGACCCAGTTGTTTTCGAGGGGAAGAAGTTAAGAGAATCTCGGGGGAAATCGCGGGTGGAAATTGTCGCGCAGCTCCCGACGACCGGCGTTGATGCGTGGGGAAATGCCCTTCAGCGCTGGCAGGCTACTCAACACGCTATCATCAAGCGAAAGGACACCACCTTTCACTACTCACAAGAGTACGTAGTGACCACCCCGCGCCTCAACGTCACAATTAATGGTGCGCCCCCCGTCCTCTACCGGCACTGCGCGAATCAGCTGCGGATTCATCACCAGATGCCCCCGCCCACCGGCACCGCGCCTCAGGAGTTTTTGCAGGTAGAAGGCGGGCGGCTGATGCGGGCGAATGACCTCTCGGCGCCGTGGGTGCTGGCCGAGGCACCGGTCGTGAAGTTGCACGTGCGGGATGTGACCGATGGCTCGCGGGTGCAGACCGAAACCTTCCGCACCGTAGAGCCGCCGCCGCCAAGCCTGCGCTTGTGGCAGGGCGATTCAGCCGTCCGCCTGCGTCAAGGCGTGGCGGCCAGCACATCCACCGTCTCCGTGCGGGCCGAAGCAGAGGAAGGATTCAAAGCCACTTGCCCGGATGAGGCGCACTACCAAGCGCAGGGCCGAATCACCCTCTACCACCGGGGCAAACCCGTGGGAACACCCCGGCCCTTCCGCAACTCGCAACCCGTCGATTTGGGGCAGTTAGCCAAGCTGGCGCGGGCGGGCGACTGGTACGTGGTGGACGTGCAGCGCTGCGAGCGCATCAACAGCGTCGGGGTAGTGCGCCCGGTCAGCAACCGCCGGTTTGAGCCGGTGATTCTGCCGCTTTATTAGGGCAGGCCGGAAACGAAGCTTCACCCCAAATGACCAATCGCGCCGCCGCCCTCCAGCTCCGTCAATACGGCGGCTACGGTGGCGGGCGTCAGCGGCACCACCTGCGCACACCCGGCAGTGGGCGATAGGTTGAGGAGCGCCGCCGGTAGCTGCGGCGGCAAGGCGGCAAGATTCGCCAAATCGTGGGTGACGCAGACGATGGTGCGGCCCTCCGTGAGCACCCAATCGGTGAGTAAATCGAAGACGCGCCGCCGATGATAGACATCGAGCTGCTGCGTCGGCTCGTCGAGGAGACAGAGCGGGGCGTCCTGCATCCAGAGCTGCGCGAGCCAGACGAGCTGCTGCTCGCCGCCCGATAAGGTCGTGAAATCGCGGTCGTGCAGGTGCGCTACGCCGCAGCGTTGCAGGGCGGCATCGGCGCGGGCGTAATCAGCAGTTTGCCACGGCTGATACCAGTGTTTTCGGCGGAAATGGCCCATCAGCACCAGCTCGCGCACGGGCACGGCAAAACGTACATCGGTGCGCTGAGGGAGCCACGCGAGGGCGCCCGTCGCGGCCGGGTTGGGGGCGAGGGGCCGACCACTCACCCAAATCTGCCCGCCGAGCGGCTGGAGCTGCCCGGTGAGCGTGCGCAGCAGCGTGGATTTCCCGCAGCCGTTATGCCCGACAATCGCCAGAAACTGCCCCCGCCCGACGGAAAAAGAAAGGTCGCGGAGCAGCACCTTCTCATCGGAAGACGCATACCCCGCGACCAAATGCTCAACCACCAGCCCGTCGGCCGACGGGTTCAACTTCGACGGAATCGGAACGTCTATGACCATAGAATGACCACCCGACGAGCGGCTGCCCGCAGCCCGGCCGCGCATCTAACGCGCTCCGACCCAACGGAAAACAGCCTTTCCGGCTTCCGGAAGGGGTTAATATTCGTCCTCGTTAAACATGAAGTCCTCCTTCGTCGGGTAGTCGGGCCATACCTCCTCGATAGATTCGTATGGCTGCCCGTCGTCTTCGAGGGCTTGCAGGTTCTCTACCACCTCCATCGGCGCGCCCGAACGGATGGAAAAGTCAATCAGCTCGTCCTTGGTTGCCGGCCAGGGAGCATCTTCCAGATAAGAGGCAAGTTCGAGGGTCCAGTACATATGTGTGGTTCCAGGGGAAAAATGAAGCGGAAAAACGAGAAAAACGGCGAGGGGCCGTAAATGTAAACCGGCTGACGAGTTGGCAGCAGCCGGAATCCGACATTGGCCGGGGCGGCGGGCCGTACAAACTTCCTGCCGCAGTAAAGCCTAGTGGCTCAATAGCTACGGTCTTTCGGGTGACCTTCTTCGGGGCTGATAAACTGCCAGTGCAAACCGATTTGCAGCCCCACGACGGCGCTGCGGCGCGGCGAGTAATAACCGACGTCCTTCGCCCGGGCCCGGCCCGAATCGCTGCGGATGTCGGCCGCCGTAATCGTGGCGCGGGTGAGGGCAGAAGCGTACAGCGGCCCCACAATCTTCACCTCGATCCCGAGGCCGAAAGCCGCCCCGAACGTCTGCGAGCGGTAATCGGCTTTGGTGCCGAGCACCTCGCTCGTACCGGCTTTTACTGCGTAGCCGCCCGTGCGGTTGTTGACGGTGAGCAAATCGGTATCGCCCGGCCGAACGGCGAGGGTGGCGTTGCGGTCGTAGCGGTTGACGTCTTCGGCGGCTTGCAGAAAATTCAGCTGCGGACCGATGTGAAACTCGAAGCGTGTCCGGCGGGCCGCACCCGACGTGTACTTAAACAGCACCGGCACCGACCAGTACGTCAGGCGCAGGTTCTTGGTGCCGACGCGCGGCGCGCCCTGTTCCTGCTCCTGAATCTGAAAATCGGTGCCCTGCATCGTCCGGTTGGCCTCAATCTGAACGCCGTTCCGGTCGTTGAAATGGTAGCCGAGGGTGAAGCCGATGGGCGCCCGTCGGTACGTCTGCACGTACTGATAATTCGGGTCTTCGAGGAGATTGTTGTCGATGACCCACGTCGTGCCTAAGCCAGTCGTGACCCCAAAATGGGCACTTGGCCGACTCGCATCCGGCCGCACGTATTGCTGCGCCAAAGCCGCCGGAGCGGTCAGCACGCTCGCGCAGGCCAGCAGGTAAAATTGAAACCGCTTCATATCGCAGTCAAAAAAGCGCTTCAGTACACAAGAGGGAGACACAGGCCGGAGAGGCTACAGGGCAGAGCAAGCACCACAGCGTCGGGCCACGCAGAGAACTCTACGCGGCCCGGGCGCTTACAGTTGGTAACGCTCGCGAACCAGCTCCACCAGCTCGTTTTTCGAGCGAATTTTGCGGCTCAGCGCCCGAATCTTCCCGACGAGCATTGTCCGGAGCGCCTCGTTGGACGGCGTATCCGACAGCGTGTCCAGCGTGGTGCGGAGCGAGTTCAGCTCGGTTTCGTCGTTTTGCAGGAACTCGCGCAGCGCCGTCAGGCGGGCTTTGCCCTGCACGTTCATCGGCTCCAGATGAATCTCCGGGTCCTGCTTGCGGACGTAATGCTCCAACGCGCTCTGCTCGAACACTTTATCGCACGCCACGACGAAGGCTTCCCACACGCGGTCCGACTCGGGGCCGCGCACGGTGCCGCTCGTTTTCCAGCGGTTTTGCAGCTCTTTCGTCTGCGGAATGGCGTCTTGGGCGGGGGTTTCGAGGAGCTGCGTCGCCAGCCGAACCAGCTCGCGCTTGCGCTCCAGAATCTCTTCCGGCGAAGGCGTCGGGTTCAGCGTGCGCTGCTCGGCGATGTGCTTTTGCAGGCGCTCGAAATAGTAGTTGTGGGCGGCACGCAGCCGGGTCCACATCTCGTTGGCGACTTTCCGCGAAAGCCCGCCGCCGACATCCTTCCATTCCTGCTGAATGACTTTGAGGCGCCGCGTCGTCGCTTCCCAATCGGAAGACTCTTTCAACCGGTTCGACTCGTTAATCAGCGACTTGTACTTCTCTTTCGAGCGCTGCTGCAACGAGTGCTTCTCCTTGTAAAACTGCTTCTTACGCTGATGAAAATGCTCCAGCGACGCCTGAAAGCGTGCTTCCAGCGCTTCCGCCAGCGACTTATCGACGGAGCCGGTCTTGACCCACGCATCGCGCAAGCCCTTGAACTCGACCGACGTCTCGTTCCACAGCACCGAGTCCTGAATGGATTCGGCTTGCTCGATCAGGCTGTTGCGCGTGCTGAGGTTCTTCTCGCGGTTGCGCGCAATGCTCTGGTTGATCTCGTTTTCGAGGTCGCGCAGGCGGTGGTGCAGCGTGGCATAATCACCGAGCGCATCGAATGTGCCGGTAATCTCCTGTAAGTGAAGCACCTTCACGAGGAAGGCGTTCTTGTTTTCTTCCGTCGCATCGTAGCGGCGGATCACGTCCTCGACCTTCGCGCGGTACTGCGTCTCGAAGCGTCGGGCGAAATAGAGGAGCGAATCGTCCTCGGTATTACGGACAGCGCCTACGCGCCGCGCCGGGTGCCCAAGCGATGGAATGGCCTGTAGCCAAACCTCTTGGTTTTGAATGAAACCGAAACGGCGGGCTTCTTGGAGCAACGCCCGGTCTTGGTCTGCCATCGTCATCGTCATCGTGATGGTGGTGGAGAAAGAAGTGGGGGATAAAGAAGTAGCGGTAGCAGCCGGAAGTAGCCGGTGGGCGGTTGACCCGTCGGGTCCATCGCGTACCACAGTACAAGTATAGCGGGTAACGTCGAAGAAATCGCGCGGTAGCCCCTATACAAGCGGCTACCTTTGTCTGACAGATTCACTTCTCCCCCATTTTTTCTCCTCCGATGAGTCAGCACGGCGAAACGATTATCTTTTCGATGGCCGGCGTGAGTAAGGTCTACCCGCCGCAGAAGCAAGTCCTCAAGAATATCTACCTCTCCTTTTTCTACGGGGCGAAGATTGGCGTACTCGGCCTGAACGGTTCCGGTAAATCGACGCTCCTAAAGGTCATTGCGGGCGTGGAAAAGCAGTTTCAGGGCGAAGTAGCGTTCTCGCCGGGCTATTCCGTAGGCTACCTGGAGCAGGAGCCGCAGCTCGACCCCACGAAGACCGTGCGCGAAATCGTGGAAGAAGGCGTGGCGGAAACCGTCGCGCTGCTGAAGGAATTCGACGAGATCAACGAGGCCTTTGGGGCCGAAGATGCCGATTACGACAAACTTCTCGACCGGCAGGGGAAGGTGCAAGAAAAACTCGACCAGCTCAACGCGTGGGAGCTTGACAACAAGCTGGAGCGCGCGATGGACGCCCTCCGGACGCCCGCGCAGGAAGCCATCGTCGGCACGCTTTCGGGCGGTGAGAAGCGGCGCGTCGCCCTCTGCCGCCTGTTGCTGCAAGAGCCGGACGTGCTCCTCCTCGACGAGCCGACGAACCACTTGGACGCCGAGTCGGTGCTGTGGCTCGAACAGCATTTGCAGCAGTACAAAGGCACGGTCATCGCCGTCACCCACGACCGCTACTTCCTCGATAACGTCGCGGGTTGGATTCTGGAGCTTGACCGCGGCGAAGGCATTCCGTGGAAAGGCAACTATTCGAGCTGGCTCGAACAGAAGACGCAGCGCCTCGCGAAGGAAGAGAAGACCGAGAGCAAGCGCCAGAAAACCCTTCAGCGCGAGCTGGATTGGGTCCGGATGGCCCCCAAAGCCCGCCAAGCGAAGAGCAAGGCGCGGTTGGCCGGGTACGAGAAGCTGGCTTCGGAAGAATCCAAAGAAAAAGAAGCCCGTCTGGAGCTGTTCATCCCCGATGGGCCGCGCTTGGGCGCGCAAGTCATTGAGGCGCACGGCCTGCGCAAGGCGTTCGGCGAAAAGCTGTTGTTCGATAACCTCGATTTTTCGCTGCCGCAGGGTGGCATCGTGGGGGTTATCGGGCCGAACGGCGCGGGTAAAACTACGTTGTTCCGCCTCATCACGGGGCAGCAGGAACCCGATGGCGGCACGTTCACCGTGGGGCCGACGGTGCAATACGCGTACGTAGACCAGCAGCACGACACGCTCGACCCCGTTAAATCGGTGTTCGACACGATTTCGGGCGGCACCGAGACGATGCTCCTCGCGGGGCGGCAAATCAACTCGCGGCAGTACGTGGGGCGCTTTAACTTCACGGGCGGCGATCAGGAGAAGAAGGTCGGGATGCTGTCTGGGGGCGAGCGCAACCGCGTGCATCTGGCCCAAACGCTCAAGCAAGGCGCCAACCTGCTCCTGCTCGACGAACCGACCAACGACCTCGACGTGAACGCTATTCGGGCGCTCGAAGACGCGCTGGAGAACTTCGCCGGTTGCGCCGTCATCATCTCCCACGACCGCTGGTTCCTCGACCGCCTCGCGACGCACATCCTCGCGTTCGAGGGCGATTCGGAAGTCGTCTGGTTCGAAGGCAACTTCTCCGATTACGAGGAAGCCAAACGCAAGCGCCTCGGCGATGTGGCGCCGAAGCGCGTCAAATACAAGAAGCTGGGCTAACCGCTAGCGGGATTCTGACGGCTTTGCAGTCAGAAAAAAGGTTGATCCGCTGAGAAATGCACAGGCGGGTCAGGAGCTTTCACAAGCACCTGACCCGCCTGACTGCTTGCGGGCATTTGGTCAATTTTCCTTCAGAAATCCCTGAAAACTGACCTCTGAAATCGGTCAAATCCGCTCCATACTCACCCAGCCCTGCTTCAGCGCCATAATCGCCAGCCCGACGAAGGAGCGCGTGCCGGTTTTGGCCAGCAGCGCCCGCCGATGGCTCTCGACGGTACGCACGCTGAGGCTGAGGCGGTCGGCGATTTCGGAGTTGCCGTACTCATCCACCACTAAGCGCAGCACTTCCAGCTCGCGGCGGCTCAGGATGGGGGCCGTGGGCGTGGGGCGCGAGTAGCTCGGCAGCGGGTCGGCGGTGAGGCTGATTTCGGCGGGGCGCCGGTGGCCCTGGTCAGCGATCAGCTTCGTGACGGCCGCTACCACGTTCGCGGGGGTGGTGTGGCGCGCCAACAGCGCCCGGCCACCCATTTCGACCACGATACGCGCCACTCCAAACGGCAATCGGCGTCCGCCGAGCACCAGCACGCGGGGCCGGGTAGGCGCACAACGCACGTGGCCGAGCAGCTCCGGCAGCGGCGGGCCGGGCACGGCCGCATCAAGAATGATGAGGCCGAAAGGGCTGCGCCCGACGGTTACCGGGAGCGCCATGGCGTCGGCCAAAGACGTGACGGTCAGATCGGGACGCGCATCGGCGAGCGTGGCGATGAGACCTTGTCGTTGCAAGGTGGGCGGCGAAACGACAAGAATCGCCGCACCAGCTGCGTGTAAAGCAGTTGCCATGAAGTTAAGGACGGGAGTAAGCTTGATTTCAACACAGGGCGCGAACAGGGGTGCGCGAATGAGAGTGGGTCAAATATGAGGGATTCGGAGACCGAAAGTCAAGCCCTCCGGCTTTTTAAAGCGGTAATGACCCGATTTGAGCGGTAAACAGCCGAAGTAGAGCGGTGGGGAGAGGCGCCCGCGAAGGCCGTACCTTTGCCGGATAGTCTATGGAAAGCTCCCGTCAGCAAAAATTCTCCCGCCTGCTTCAGAAAGAGCTGGCCGATATCTTCCAGCGCGACGTGCCGCATCTGCTGCCCGGCGGGATGATTTCGGTGCAAACCGTGCGCATCTCGCCCGACCTCGGGCAGGCGCGCATCTACTTGAGCCTGCTGCTCGCGCCCGATCCGGCCGCGATGGTAGCCTTAGTGAACGAAAACAAGTCTGTTATCCGCAAGCACCTCGGTGACCGGATTCGGCGGCAGGCGCGCATCATCCCCGACCTGCACTTTTACCTCGACGACTCGGCGGTGTACGCCGCTCATATCGACGCGCTGCTCAACACGCTCGATATCAAGCCTGAAGACACCGACCAAGATCCAAAAAAGGACTCCAGCTTCCCTAAAGACAAGTAACGTGCAGCCGCGCGCAGGCGGCCCGGCCGATGTTGATTCGCGCCAGCCGATGCCCTTTTCTGCCAACTGATCACCTTCGCTCGTTCCCGTCTTGCATTACGATCCGATCAAACGCGCCCTCGGCGACGTGTTCAACCGCACACCGTGGCTGCGGCGCTTGTTTTATCACCTCCTCGACCTGCTGCTCCTCCGCACGTGGCACGTGCATCGGGAGCTGCGGCGCTGGGCCGCGACGGGGCGGACGCAGGAGCCGATTACGATCCTCGATGCTGGCTCGGGCTATGGGCAGTACACCTACTTCATGAGCGGCCTGAGCAAGAAATGGCAGGTTCTGGCCGTCGATGTGAAGGATGAGCAGGTGCAGGACTGCAACAACTTCTTCCGGCAGATCGGCCGCACGAACGTGCAGTTCGCCGTGGAAGACTTGGTGCTGTTTCAACAGCCGAACACGTTCGATTTGGCGCTTTCCGTGGATGTGATGGAGCACATTCTGGAAGATGTGGAAGTGTTTACGAACATTCACGCATCATTGAAAGACGGCGGGATGCTCCTCATCAGCACCCCTTCTGACCAAGGCGGCTCCGACGTACACGAGGACTCCGACACGTCGTTCATCGAAGAGCACGTCCGCGATGGCTATAACATCCACGAGATTCAGCAGAAGCTGCGCCGTGCGGGTTTTGAGCGCATTGAGGCTCAGTACTCTTACGGTGAGCCGGGGCAGATTTCGTGGCGCCTCTCGATGAAATATCCGATTCTGATGCTCGGCAAATCGCGCTGGTTCTTCGTGCTGCTGCCGATTTACTATGCCGTGGTATTTCCGCTTTGCCTCGTGCTCAACTGGTTCGATGCGCGCCTCACGCACGAGTCGGGCACGGGGTTAATCGTGAAAGCGTGGAAATAACGCCAATCGGCGTTGTAGCTTGCAACATCAAAATCCGCCTCCCGCTCTTGCTCTTGCTCATCCGCTGACGTGAACGTTGCCCTCCTGATTGCTAAGCGCTACTTCTCGTCCAAGAACAAGCGCAACATTATCAGCATCATCGCCAACATTTCGATGGTGGGCGTAGCGGTGGGCACTCTGGCGCTGATTATCGTGCTGTCGGTATTCAACGGGCTAGAAGATTTGGTGCGCGCCTCGTATTCGCGCTTCGACCCGAACCTGAAAGTGGTGGCGATCAAGGGGAAGTCGTTCGAGACGACGCCCGAGCTGCTCGCCAAAGTCAAGGCGCTGCCGGGCGTGGCGCAAATCACCGAAGTCATCGAAGACAACGCCCTGCTGCGTTACGACGAGCGGCAGATGGTGGTCAAAATCAAAGGCGCAAGCGCGAACTACTACATCCACAACCACCTGGATTCGGCGATGGTCGACGGGCGGTTTGAGCTGGAGCGCAACGGCGGGCAATACGCCGTGGTGGGCGAAGGCGTGCAGCGGCAGCTCTCGATCAACATCGCCAACCGGTTCGCGCCGCTGACGCTGCTCTATCCGAAGAACAAGAAGAAAATCTCCCTCGACCCCACCGAAGCCTTCAACGACGGCCGGATTATGCCGGGCGGCGTTTTCCGCCTCGAACGGCAATACGACGACCAATACGTGTTCGTGCCGATGGTTTTCGCCGAGCGCCTGATGGGTTACGGCCAACGCCGGACGGCGCTGGAGATTCAGGTCAAGGAAGACGAAGACATCGCCGATGTGCAGAAAGCGATGCGCCGCACGCTCGGCTCGGGCTTCAAAGTGCTCAACTCCGATGAGCAGCACGTCGCGCTGCTGCGGGCGGTGAAAGTCGAGAAAGCCTTCGTGTTCGTCACGTTCACGTTCATTCTGCTGATTGCGTCGCTCAATATCTTTTTCTCCCTCTCGATGCTCGTTATCGACAAGAAAAAGGACGTGGCGATTCTGCAATCGATGGGCGCGCCGCCGAGCGTTATTCGTAATATCTTCCTTGCGGAAGGCACCATCGTCGCCTTCACGGGCGCGGTTACGGGCTTGGTCATCGGCGTGGGTATCTGTCTGGCGCAGAAGCAGTTTGGCCTAGTGCCAATGGGCACGCTGGCGAGCGGCATCGAACAGCCGTACCCCGTGAAGATGCTCTGGCAGGATATCGCGCTCACCGTCCTCGCGATCATCGTCATCACGGTGGTCGTCTCGATTCGTCCGGCGAATCAGGCGGCGAATATTCAAATCCGCGACAATATCTAGCCATCGGGGAGTAACCTCGCGGCCGGTTCGGTGGTTAGCGCCCTATGCATCTCCTGCTGACGACTGAAGTAGCCGCCGAAAGCCCGCAACACGTCCTCGCCCGTTTCGACGAGAACCTGTTCCGGACGCTGGCGCCGCCCTTCCCCAAGCTTCGCGTCGACCGGTTCGATGGCTGCCACACGGGCGATACCGTGGCCCTTTCGATGGATTGGGGCTTATTCCAGCAACCGTGGGTCAGCCTCATCACCGATAACGGCGCGAACGCCCGCGAAGCGTGGTTCGTGGATGAAGGGCAGAAGTTGCCGTGGCCTTTCCGCTATTGGCGGCACCGGCACTTGATGACGCAAGGCACCCCCGGCCGCACCCTCATCACCGAAGACCTGACGTACCGCACCGGCTCAACCATCCTCGATTGGCTCGTGCGCCCGGCTATTTGGGCGCTGTTAGCGTACCGAAAACCTATTTACCGGCGCTGGAATTGGGGGTAGGGCGATTCAGGGCCAGATTCTTCCCAAAGAACGGTAAAGCTCCCCTCTCCTTTGGATAGGGTGGGGGTGAGGATGCACGGCCAACGACCTTAAATCGAAGGGCAATCGGCTCAGAAATTCACTCCTTCAATTCCGTACTTCAACTTTTCCGCTTCTTCCTCTGAAACCGTCAGAATCAGCCCTCGTCATCGGCGCCGGAATTGGCGGTTTGGCTGCGGCTATTCGGCTGGCAATCAAAGGATACCGCGTTACCGTGCTGGAAGCAGCGGCCTCGTTCGGCGGCAAAGCGCACCAATTCAGCTTAGCGGCGCCCGACGGCGGCGGCGAGTACCGTTTTGACGCCGGGCCGTCACTCTTCACACTGCCTGAGCTGGTCGATGACCTGTTTCGAGCCGCCGGACGCGACCCACTCGATTACTTCCGGTACATCCGCCTCGACCCTATCACCCAATACTTCTTCGCCGACGGCACCGCGCTGACGGCGTGGGCCAATCCGGCGCAGTTTGCGGCGGAAGTTGAAAATAAGCTCCACGTACCCGCCGCGCACGTAACGGCGCATCTGGCGCGCGCCGAGCGCGTGTACAACGGCACTGCGCCGACGTTTCTGGGCCGCTCACTGCACCGCGCCGCCACGTATCTCCACCCCGACGTGTGGCGCGCCGTGGCCGCAATCCCTTCAATGGGGCTGCTGAGCACGATGCACGCCGCCAACGAGCGCGCCGCGAACCACGATGCCCGCCTCACGCAGCTATTCGACCGGTACGCCACGTACAACGGCTCCGACCCGTACCAAGCGCCCGCCACGCTCAACCTGATTCCGCATCTCGAATTCGGGCGGGGCGCGTTTTATCCGGAAGGCGGCATTTTCGCCATCAGTCAAAGCCTATACCGTCTCGCTACTGAATTGGGCGTGGATTTCCGGTTCAGTGAGCCCGCCGAGCAGATTTTGGTGACTGACAAGCGCGTCAGCGGCGTCCGGACGGCGCAGGCCACGTACCCAGCCGCCGTGGTGGTGAGCAACGCCGACGTCGTACCGACCTACCGACGCTTGCTCCCCGACCAGCCCGCACCGGAGCGCACGCTCGGGCAAACCCGCTCGTCGTCGGCGCTGATTTTTTACTGGGGAATCAACCGAACTTTCGCGCAGCTCGACCTGCACAACATCTTCTTCTCCGCCGATTACCGCGCCGAGTTCGCCGATATCTTCCAGTGGAAAATCATCCCCGCTGACCCCACTGTTTACGTCAACATCACCAGCAAGCTCGCGCCCGCCGATGCCCCGCCGGGCCACGAGAACTGGTTCGTGATGGTCAACGTGCCGCACGACGACGGGCAGGATTGGGCCGCGCTCATTCCGCAAGCGCGCGCCGCCGTGCTGCGACGCGTTTCCACCGTGCTCGGGATAGAAATCGAGCCGCTGATTACCGCCGAGCGCATCTGGGAGCCGCGCCAGATTGCCGCTGATACGTCGTCGTTTCGGGGCGCGCTCTACGGCGCGTCGTCGAATAATCCGCTGGCAGCTTTTCTGCGGCACCCGAATTTCAGCCCTCGTCTGAAAGGACTGTATTTCTGCGGCGGCTCGGTGCATCCGGGCGGCGGCATTCCGCTGTGCCTGCTCTCAGCAAAGCTCGTGGGCGAGCTGGTAGACGCGCCGACGCCCGCGTAAAGCCGGTGCCGCACTACGTACGGACGTGACTTCACGCGGGCGTCAAAAGGGGCAAAACCGCTGACAGGCAGCGGCTTCCGATTTCAGCTTTGCTGGGCGAATCAGTTGATCGACACGCGGACCTTTTTCGTGTACTCGCGCAGGGCGGCGGGGAAAACCACGCCGTGCTCGTCCATGTAATGATGAATCCAGACGGCGGCCAGTACGTGCGTCAGCTGCTCGCCTTCATCATCACCGGGGATTTCAATGGCGGGCGTCTGCTCGTCGAGCAACGCATCCTCAGCGGCGCGAAGCTCCTGAACGGAATGGGCGTCGACGAGCTGCTTGATAGCGGGAATCTTCATCGGGGAGTCAGAAGCAAAATGCTTTTACGGTACGAGAGCGAAGCGATACAGAACTGACCCGACTAGGCGAGGCGCCCAATCAGATCGCGCACGGCTTCTTCTTTCGTCGCTGATACCGTCCCGACGAGCTGACCATCGCGGAAAGCGGCGAAAAACGGCAGGTTCGTTACTCCGGCCAAGCGGCGGGCCTGCTGATCGGTCTCGGCGTTGACGTCGAGAAAGGTGATGTTGGTGAGCATTTCGTCTTCACTCATCCGCTTGAACTTGGGCGCGAACAGGCGGCAGGAGCCGCACCAATCGGCGTAAAACTTTACCACAACCCGCTCATTTTCTTGCAGCAAGGTTGAAAAATCGGCATCTGACGCTTTTACGACGGCCATAATCAATTAAAAACCAACAGGGATATGTCGACATCAAACACCGATGTCGAGCAGTTTGTTTATTGCGGAGCAAAGAAAGGATTTCTCTACTATTGGTTGGCGCGTTTCTCGGCGCGCGTCAGCGGGCGGGTGCGCTGAGTGTAGAACTCGGCGACGCCTTTCCGGGTGAAATAGGCGCGCCAGACTTTTCCGTTCGTCGCGGGGCGGACGTAGGAGAAGGTTTCCGGCGTCGGGCGCGACACCCGCACCCCTACGCCCGGCCGCGCCATCGGCACCACCGCCACGGTAGCGCCGAGCGAGGTTGCGACACCGGCCGTCAGCGGCAGGCGCTTCAGGCGGAACGAGTCGATGGGCAGATTCTCCTCGCGCAGCTCGCGCTCCGCCGAGTGGGTCAGCGAATCGCCCGCCCAGACGGCGCCTTTCAGCAGCTCCTCGGGCGTGATGCGTTTCACTTTCCAGTTCTCCGCTTCGCGCGCCAAGGACGGGTCGCCGCCGTCCTCGTCTTTGCGGGAGCTATTCATCGTTTCACAAGCTGAAGCCAGCAGCAGGAGCAGCGACACGGCCAGCACAGGCAGGTTACGGAGCGCACGGTTCATGAGGGTCGGGGAGCAGCAAGTAGCCAAGAAGCTATGTGAGGAAGGAGAGGAAGGAAGTAGGTGCAGGAGCAGCCGCCAAGTCGGCAAAAGCTGGAAGATATACGGGCAGAACGTTAATCGGGTCGTACAAAATTCGCTCCGGCGTGCAAGTTCGTACCTTTGCGGCACATCTACGGGTATGATTGATAAGTTAGAAGCCATCCGGCAGCGTTTTGAGGACGTAAGTCACGAGCTGCAACAGCCGGATATCCTGAGCGACCTCAAGCGCTACAAGGCCCTCAACAAGGAATACAAGGACCTCGACCGCATTGTGGTCGAGTATAAGGCGTATCAGAGTATTCTGAGCAACATTGAGGGCGCCCGGCAAGTGATTGCCACCGAAAAAGACGAAGAATTCCGCGAGCTGGCGAAAGGCGAGCTCGATGAGCTGCTGCCCCAGCAAGAGGCGATGGAAGCCAAGCTCAAAGAGCTGCTGATTCCGACGGACCCGAACGATTCGAAGGATATCGTCCTCGAAATCCGGGCGGGCGCGGGTGGCGACGAAGCCGCCATTTTCGCTGGCGACCTCTACCGCATGTACGCTCGCTACGCCGAGCGGATGGGCTGGAAGATGGAGCTGATCGACGCCACTGAAGGGACGAGCGGCGGTTACAAGGAAATCATCGTCGGCGTAGTCGGCGAAGACGTGTACGCCAAGATGAAGTTCGAGTCGGGCGTACACCGCGTGCAGCGCGTGCCCGCTACCGAGACGCAGGGCCGCATCCACACCTCGGTGGCGAGCGTGGTGGTGATGCCCGACGCCGGGGAGCTGGATGTGCCGATTGACATGAACGACATCCGCAAAGACCTCTTTATGTCGAGCGGCCCCGGCGGACAGTCGGTGAACACCACGTACTCGGCGGTGCGCCTGACCCACTTGCCGACGGGTATCGTGGCGCAGTGCCAGGACCAGAAATCGCAGCTCAAGAACTTCGACAAAGCGCTTCAGGTACTCCGCTCGCGGATTTACGAGATTGAGCTGGCGAAGAAGAACGAAGCCGAAGGCGCGCAGCGCAAGAGCATGATCGGCGGCGGCGACCGGTCGGATAAAATCCGCACCTACAACTACCCGCAGAGCCGCGTCACCGATCACCGCATCGGCCTCACGGTGTACAACCTCGTATCAGTCGTCGATGGCAACATCGATGAGTTCGTCGAGCAGCTTCGCATTGCCGAGAACGCCGAGCGCCTGCGCGAAGGCGTCGGCTAGCCCACGGCGCGTGAGCGGCGGGCGGGAGCAGTGAAACCGACTTCTTCTGCCCGCCGCTGGACTAAATCACCTCTTCCGTGCGTTACTACGCCCGATGAACCACCTGCGCCGCCTCGTCCTTATTTTCCTGACTGTCCTCGCGGCGGGTGCGGGGCTGCTCACCAGCTGCGAACCCCGCGAAGACATCGTAACCACCGACCCCGGCGCGACGCTCACGGCGTCGGTCGATATGGTGAAGTTCGACACGGTTTTCGTGCAGCAAGGCTCGATTACGAAACGCTTCTGGGTCTATAACCGCAACCCGAAAGCGGTGAAGGTGGATGAGATCTCGCTCGTCGGGACGGCCTCGCCGACGGCGCGCTTTGAGTTGATTATTGATGGGCGGCGGGTGAATAACTCCACTCTGCGCGACTTCGAGCTACGCGGTAAGGACAGCGTGCTCGTCCTCGCGAAAGTGACGATTACGCCGAATCAGGCCGATACCGCGTTCGTGGTGATGGACTCGGTGCGGTTGCGCGCCAACGGCACCACCCGCTACGTGAAGCTGCGTGCCCTCGGCGAGAATGCGCGGTACTACGACGCGCCGCCGGGCTTCGCCCCCGTCGTGGCGTGCTCAGAAACTTGGACGCCCAACCTGCCGATTGTACTCCTGAAAACCACGTTAGTTGATTCGAGCTGCGTGCTGAACATCGAACCCGGCACCCGCGTGTATCTCGCGAATGGCGCCAGCCTCGTGGTCAGGGGCCGTTTGCTTTGCGGTGCCCTCGGCGATGGCGTACCGCCGGTAAAATTCCGCGGACTGCGGCGCGACGATTACTTCGATACCACGGACCCGCGCTACGGCGATTTTGCCGCCTACACGCCCAAATACGCTAATACGCCCGGCCAATGGGGCACCATTGCCTTCGACCCACGGCCCGGCAGCCAGCTCACGCAGGAAAACCAGCTCCTCAATACCGATATCCGCAACTCGACGGTTGGGGTGTTGATTCAGAACTTCAATTATCAGCGCGGCCACCGCGTTCGGATTGAAAGCTGCGTGATTCGGCACGCTTTCTCGGCGGGCGTGTACGGCGTTGGGGCGGGCTTCGGCAGCGGAAGCGTCAAGCTTATCAACTCTGTGATTGCGCTCTGCGGCGAGCGGGCCGTGATTGGCGTGGGCGGCGGCGAATGGCAGCTATCACACTGCACGATGGTGATGAGCGGCGCCATTTTCTCGCGCCGCGAGACCGAGGCGTTGGCGTTCAGCAACACGGTGGAGCTGGAAGAAAACATCTTCCGAAGCGAAAAAACGATTTTGCGCGTCGAAAACTCAATCCTCTGGAGCGGGCTTTTCAACGACCGTGGGCGTTTACAGAACGAGATTCTGCTTCTCCGCGACGGTTCCAATTCCGATAGCTCGTACATCTTCCGCCATAACCTGCTGCAAACGCCTTTCACGCGGTTCAATACCAACCCGGCTTACAGCGGTAACGGGAACCTCAATACCAACCTCCTCAACCAAGACCCGCAGCTGCGGAACGAGCAGCCCTTCCGCCTCGACCTCCGCCTCGACAGCCTCAACCGCTCCCCGGCGCACCGCTTGGGTGAGCTGCTGACCCCGGCCGTGCCGTTCGACCTTCTCGGCAAGCCGCGCGACGGGAGCCAGCCCGACGCGGGCGCGTACGAAACGCAGCCCTAAGCCGTCGCCCGCCGTACGCACTGCTATGTGGTTTCAGAAGAAGATTCGGCTACCGGCCCTCACGCCGGGCTTTCATTTGGTCACCGATCTGCTCACGTCGGAGCTACCCGAATTGGAGCGCTTGCGCGTTGGATTGGCGCATTTTTTCCTGCTCCACACGTCCGCCAGCCTCAGCCTGAACGAGAACGCTGACCCCACCGTCCGCCACGATTTTCAGGAATACCTGACCCGCTTGGCGCCCGAAAAACAGGCCTATTTCCGCCACACCGCCGAAGGCCCGGACGATATGCCCGCGCACTTGAAAGCGGGCCTGCTCGGCACCTCCCTCACCATTCCGATTACGGATGGCGCGCTGGCGCTCGGCACATGGCAAGGCATCTGGCTCGGCGAGCACCGCACGCACGGCGGGCGTCGCTGGCTGATGGTGACGCTGCAAGGGGAGACGTTTTGAGGTCAATTTAATCGACTTCAAAAAAGGTTGTTTCCGGCGTGTTAAAGCAGTTTTGGGGTAGGGACGCCTATTGGCGTCCACGGGCTGAATGGACGCCAATAGGCGTCCCTACGCGAGCCTACATCACCCTAAACGTGCCTTACTCGATTTCCCCGCGCACTTCGTACGTCGTGGGGTCGAAGAAAATCAGCTTTTGCCGCCCGCGCACTTCGTAGCTCAGCAGGCGGTTGCGATCGGGCGCGGGGTCGAGGGTGAGCGTGAGGTAACGCTCCGAGTGGAACAGGGCGTTGCGGTCGTCTTGGGTGGCGCGAAGCTGGCGCACGCTGTTTTCCGGCCCTAAATCAACGATCAGCTCGCGGATGGGCGTGTTTTCGTCGGGCTGGCGCGTGAACGTGCGCCGCACGCCGCCGTCGGGCAGCGGGGCGCTGGTTTCGGTGTACCGACCGCGCAGGGCAGGCTTGTTGAGGTCGGCGTCGTAGAAAAACTGTAGCTCTCGCTCCCAATTGACGCGGCTCAGGCGCTCCATCTCCGGCGCTTCCTGACCGGTCCGGACGGTTTTCGTGACTGTCGGCGCCACTGATTCCAAGTATTGCCGCTGCCCGTCAAGGAAGCCTTTCAGGTCGAAGGCGCTGTCGGGGAGCGCGACGGTGGTTGGCGGCACGCTGTTACACGCCGCCGCCAGCGTCAGCAGCGCCGCGAACCCTATGCCGCGCCCGATTTGCCGCGCTACCACTGATTCAGAAGGGTTTCGCCGGTCATCGTCGCCGGTTGCGCGATGCCGAGGAGCTGCAAAAACGTAGGGGCAATGTCGCCGAGCTTGCCGTCGTGCAGCGTCGCGGCGGGCAGATCGTCGGCCACCAGAATGCACGGCACCAAGTTGGTCGAGTGGGCGGTGTTTGGGGAGCCGTCGGGGTTCACCATCACATCGGCGTTGCCGTGGTCGGCGATGATGATGGTGGCGTAGCCGTGAGCACGGGCGTTTTCCACCACATCGCGCAGGCATTCGTCCACCACCTCACACGCCCGCACGGCGGCGCTGAACACGCCGGTATGGCCCACCATATCGGGGTTCGCGAAGTTGAGGCACACGAAATCGGCCGACTCCGCGATTAGCTCCGGCACCAGCGCGTCGCGCAGGGCGTAAGCGCTCATTTCGGGCGCCAAGTCATACGTCGCCACTTTCGGCGAAGCGCGCATCAGGCGGGTTTCGCCGGGGAAAGGCTCCTCGCGCCCGCCGTTGAAGAAGAACGTGACGTGCGGGTACTTCTCGGTTTCCGCGATGCGAATCTGCTTCCGGCCCGCTTCCGCGAGCACCTGCCCGAGCGTCTGGTCGAGGTTGTCCTTCTCGAAGAGCGGCGTTACGCCCACGAACGTGTGGTCGTAGAGCGTCAGGGTGAGGTAATGCAGGTTCGGCACCGGCTCCATTCCATACTCGGGGAAGGCGCGCTGGGTGAGGGCTTGCGTGATTTCGCGGCCCCGGTCGGTGCGGAAGTTGAAGCACAGCGCCACATCGCCAGGCCGCAGCGTGGCGAGCGGCTGCGTGCCACTGGCATCCGTCCGGACGATGGGGTTCAGGAACTCATCGGTCGTACCGGTCGCGTATTGGTCGGCCACGGCCGCGAGAACGTTCGTCGTCGGCAGGCCGGTGCCGCGCACCAACAGGTCGTAAGCGAGCTGCACGCGCTCCCAACGGTTATCGCGGTCCATCGCATAGTACCGCCCGATTACCGACGCAATCTCCCCGACGGCCGTCTCGCCGTGCAGGTGGTTTTGCAGCTCCGTGAGGTAGCCGAGACCGCCTTGCGGGTCGGTATCGCGGCCGTCGGTGAAGGCGTGGATGAAGGTGCGACCGTCGAGGCCGTAGTCTTTAGCAATGCTGCACAGCGCCTTTACGTGGTTCAGATGCGCGTGCACGCCGCCATCCGAAACCAGCCCGAACAGGTGCAGCCGCGCGCCGGGCGTGGCTTGCAGGTAATGCAGCGCCTCGACGAGCGCCGGATTCCGCGCCAGCTCACCCGTCCGAATCGCCACGTTCACGCGCACCAGATCCTGATACACGATTCGCCCCGCGCCGAGGTTCATGTGGCCCACTTCGGAGTTGCCCATTTGGCCTTCCGGCAAGCCCACGGCTTCGCCAGAGGCTTGCAGGCGGCTGTGGGGCCGCGTGGCCCACAGGCTATCGAAGTACGGCGTGTGGGCTTGCGCCACCGCCGACACGGCTGGGTCGGGGCCGAGGCCCCAACCGTCGAGGATGATGAGCATGGCCCGACGGACGGGCACAAAAAGTTGTTCGGAAGGCATCACGCGGGCAAAGATAACCGTACAGAAAAGGGCCGGGCAGTGAACGAGCGGGTCGTTTGCTGGCACCATTTTGGCTCCCGGCGTTGCTCAAACACTTAGACTTCTTCGCTTCCACTTACATCTATGTTCTTGTCTTTCCGCATTTTACTCTTGTTGCTGCTCACGTGCGGAGCCGCTGGCTCCACGCAGGTTCAAGCCCAAGCGCCCACCGCCACCGCAGCGGCTGATGTGTTAGGCAACGTAAAGACGGCTATCCGCGGCGGCTCGGCGAAGGATTTGGCGCATTTTTTCAGCCCATCGGTCGATTTAGGGGTCGATGGCGATAAGCAGAGCTATTCGCAGACGCAGGCGGAGTTCGTCGTGCGCGATTTCTTCGCCAAGAATCCCCCCGCCTCTTTCGAGTTCGTTCACCAAGGCGCTTCCGATGCGGGCAACCCGTATGCCATTGGCCGTTACACGACGAAAGGCGCTTCGTACCGCGTTTTCATCAAGATGAAGAATCAAAAAAGCGGGATGGTTATCGACAATCTCGATTTTACCAAAGAGTAGCCCACGGCTCCTCAAACCGGTTTTTCCATTGAACCCGACGCTGGCCCCGTGCCGCGTCGGGTTTTTTTATCGACTGAAAACGAGCTGTTTTGCGGCAATTCTGTTAGATTCGCGTCCTTTTTTGTGGCTGGCGCGCAGATTTATCCGTTGAAACGGACCTAGTACGCGACAAAAAAGGCCACCTGCCCCACCTTTGAGGGCCGTTGGCACCTCGTTCACCATTTTACTGCTTCCGCCCGTCTAACCGTTTTGGGCGGGCCGCATTTCGTCCAATGCAGAAAATCCGCAAAACCAGCAAGACCAAGCTGCAAGAAGAGACCGCTAACCGCGGCTCCGGCAAAACCTTGCTCCAGCCCGACATCAACAACGACAAGGCCGTTTCGATCAGCGAAGTCAAGAAGACGCTTTCCGCCGAAGCCCTTGACGGTAACGACGATACGCGCATCCGCCAAGCGTTCGTCGATAAAGACTGGAACGAGATCAAGATTGCCGACTCTTGGCAAATCTTCAAGGTGATGGCCGAGTTCGTCGAAGGCTTCGACAAGATGGCCAAGATTGGCCCGTGCGTCAGCATCTTCGGCTCCGCCCGCACCAAGGACGAGAACCCGTATTACAAGATTGCCGAGGAGATTGCCGCCAAGCTCGTGCGCCACGGCTACGGCGTGATTACCGGCGGCGGCCCCGGCATTATGGAAGCCGGTAACAAAGGCGCGCACTCGGAAGGCGGCAAGTCGGTAGGGCTGAACATCGAGCTGCCGTTCGAGCAGTTCAACAACATTTACATCGACCCCGACAAGCTCATCAACTTCGACTACTTCTTCGTGCGGAAGGTGATGTTCGTGAAGTACGCGCAGGGCTTCGTGGTGCTGCCGGGCGGCTTCGGCACCCTCGATGAGCTATTCGAGGCCATCACGCTGATTCAGACGCGTAAAATCGGTCGGTTCCCGATCGTGCTCGTCGGTCGCTCTTACTGGTCGGGCTTGATGAAGTGGGTCGAAGACGTGATGCTCCACATGGAGCACAACATCTCGCCGGAAGACCTGCATCTCATCGAAATCGTCGATGACGCCACGGAAGCCGTGAAGGTGATCGACGACTTCTACTCAAAATACCTGCTCTCGCCGAACTTCTAGACGACGGGCAACGGGCTTCGCCTCAACGAAAACGGTCGGCTCCGCTCATTGGCGGGGCCGACCGTTTTGCGTTTGGGGAAGCGAGTGAAATTTTTCAGGTATCGATTTTATGAACCTGACTGATAAGGTCGTAGGTTTACAACCTTTATAATCTGTACAGCTTTTATAAAGGTTGCTAATGGCCAAGTTTGAGTCTCCGCCCGCCGTTGTGCTCAGGCCGGAAGTGTTAAAGCTGCTGAACCAGCCGGAAGTAGCGCAGCTGGTTCGGAAAGCGAACCGCGATTACTTGTACTGGACGGAGCTACGACGGCAGCCGCTCCCGCCGGGGGTATCGCCGGAAGAAGTGTGGGCGCTTGTGAAGAGTCATCGGCGGTTGCGGTGGCAAGTATTGCCGTTTGCACCGGGGGCGGATTTTCTGTTTCGGCACACCCTAACCGACCCGCTTTTTGAGCAGCTTCACCACTTTGATTTGAACCTCGGGGGCACTCTGGGCGGGCCGGGGCTGATTCCGCCGGAAGACCGGTCGCGGTATATGATCAGCTCGATTATGGAAGAAGCCATTGCTTCGAGCCAGCTCGAAGGCGCCGCGACCACGCGGGAAGTGGCCAAAGAGATGCTACAGCACGACCGGAAGCCGCGCAATCGGTCGGAGCGCATGATTGCCAACAATTTCCAGACGATGCAACTGCTCTTAGAGCTGCGTCATCAGCCGCTAACTGCCGAGCTGCTCCTGAAAATACACGCCACTATTACCCATCAAACGCTGGATGAGGCAGAGAAGGAAGGCCGATTCCGGACCAACGACGAAGTGCGGGTAGTGGATTACACGAGCAGCGACGTCGTGTATCAACCGCCGCCGCATCAGGCGCTGCCGGACTTGCTCGCGGCGTTTTGCCAGTTCGCCAACGAGGAAGAAACCCACACCGCGTTCATTCATCCGGTGGTGCGCGGCAGCATCCTGCACTTTCTGCTCGGTTACCTGCACCCCTTCGCCGATGGCAACGGGCGCACGGCCCGCGCAATCTTCTACTGGTACCTGCTTCGGAAAGGGTATTGGCTGATGGAATACCTGTCGATTTCGAGAATGATTATGCGTTCGGCGGCGCAGTACGCCAAAGCGTATCTCTACACCGAGCACGACGAAAACGACCTGACGTACTTCATCAACTACCAAGTGAAGGTGGTGACGCAGGCGCTGGAAGAGCTAAAAAAATACGTAGGCCGCAAGGTCGCCGAGAAGCAGGAAGTTATGAGCCTGAAGCGCTTATCGGGCCTGAATGAGCGTCAGCTTACGCTCGTCCAGCTCCTGCTGAAAAGCCCCGACCGTAGCCTCACGATTCGTGAGGTGGAACGGCAGCTCGACGTCGTGTACATCACCGCCCGGGCCGACCTAATGCGGCTCGAAGCGCTCGGGCTGGTCGTCCGCAAGACCGAAGGCCGTCAGAAGCTGCTGTTTCTGCGCGCGGCTGATTTTGAGCAGAAGCTGGAAGCGATGCGCCGGTGATGCGCCGGTGATTACTCGGCCCCTTCCCGCGCATCAATCACCCCTACCACATTCCCGCACGGGTCTACCACGGAGCCGAGGCGCAGACCACCTCCTACGTCGTACACCGCCTCGTGCTCAGTGGCGCCGAGCGCGAGCAGACGGGCGTAAGCTGCGTCAACATCGGCCACCCGCCAATACGTGACCGGCCCGCCTTGCCCGGCCGCTGGCGCGTTCGGGTCGAGGCCCAGCTCGTAGCCGTTAACGTCGAAGCCGATGTAGAATGGCTCTTCAAAGTACGGCTCCTGATTGAGGGCTTGGCTGTAAAACTCCCGCGCTTGCGGCAGGTTCGGCGCCGAATAGACGATGGTGCGAAGACGTTGGAACATAAAGAAGACGGCTGGTAAAATCTTGAAAGAAGCGGCGGAGAAAAGGTCCGGCGAATACCGAGCGGCAAGTTATCATTGCAGCATGCGTTCGTTTCTGTTTTCTGTCGAACCCCGCTGGCCCCTCGGGCTGGCGCTCATCCGGCTGGTGACCGGCATCCTGATTGCGCGGCACGGCTTATCGGTCTTCGATGCCGAAGAAATCCGCGGAATGGGCACTTGGCTCGCCAACGACCTGCACTTGCCCGCCGGATTACTGATGGCCTACCTCGCCAAAGGCACCGAGTTTTTTGGCGGATTGCTGCTGGCCGTCGGGTTGCTGACGCGGCCCGCCACGGCGCTGCTGAGCATCACGATGGCCGTCGCCCTCTTCGGCGCCCACGCTGATACGATGCTCACGGAAGGGCAGCCCGCGCTGTTGTTCCTGCTGCTGTTCGGGGCGCTCTTCTGCTTCGGACCCGGCCGTTGGAGCCTTGATTATTGGCTGATGAACCGGGCGGCGCCAGAAGCGCCAGAAGCGCCAGACGCCCGCTAAGCCGCCGCCGCGTTAGGCGTTTCCACCGGCACAGCAGCGGGCGCCGCCCGCCCGCCGAGCACCACCAACGCCACTGCCAACACAATCAGCGTAGCGCCACCCGCCATCCCGGTCGTCAGCTTTTCGTGTGCGAATGCCCAGCCCAGCAGCACCGCCACCACGGGGTTGACGAACGCGTAGGTACCCACCAGCGCCGGTTCGGTCACTTTCAGCAGCCACGCATACGCCGTGAAACCGAGCAGCGAGCCGAACCCGATGAGGTACAGCCACGCCCACCACGAAGACGCGGTAATAGTCGCTAAATGCAGGTCGGCGCCTTCGCCCAGCGCCAAGCCCGCCACGCACAGCAGCGCGCCGCCGCAGAGCATTTGCATCGCTACCCCGACGAGCACCGTTGGGGCGGTAGGCACTTTTTTGGCGTAAAGCGAGGCCCCAGCCCACGTCAGCGAGGCGCCCAGCAGCAGGCCGATGCCGAGCGCGTGATGCCCGGGATGCGTCACGTGAACACTTGTATCCGTCGGGCCGCCCGCCAGCAGGCCCACGCCTGCCAGCCCGAGCGCCAAGCCCAGCCACACCAGCGGCCGGGGCCGCGTGCTCACGCCGCCGAGCCAGCCGAGTACGGCCAGCCACATCGGCACCGTCGCGACGAGTAACGATGCCAACCCGCTCGGCACGTATTGCTCGGCCAGCGTCACGCCGCCGTTGCCGACCAGCAGCAGCCCGCCGCCCACGATCAGCGCCGTGCGCCAGCCTTGCGGCGCGGCGGCCGGTTCGCGGCGGATGCCCCGCGTGAAACCGTACAGAATCGCCCCGGCGAACACCGAGCGCGTGCCGGCCATCAGCAGCGGCGGCATCGACTCAATGGCGACCCGAATCCCCAGATACGTGGAACCCCAGATGACGTAAAGCGCCGCGAACGCCAGTAACAGGAGCGCACGCGGCGGCGGAAGGGGAGGTTGAGGCGTCATAAAAACAAAGACTGAACCTGCGAGGGGCCGGAATCCAAAGGCGAAGGTTGCTCCTTTGCGCCGACTCGCGACGGTCGCCAACGCGCAAGCGGCGCGAACGGCCAACGCTTGGTCGTCAGCGGCGATAATATTCGGATGAAGGGCGAGACGCGCCGGGCCGTCGGGGCGCGCGCTCGGAATCAGGGGGAAAGCGGGGCGCGGGACGGCGTATTCGGCCAGCGGTTACGACCTTCGCCGCACGGTTCGACGGAGCGCGTTTCGCCCTTCTGACGGCCGGATTTTCTTACTTCCTCAGAGATGTACGACGTCATCGTGATCGGCTCCGGCCCCGGCGGTTATGTGGCTGCCATTCGTTGCGCGCAGCTTGGCCTGAAAACCGCCATTATCGAAAAATACCCCACCCTGGGCGGCACTTGCCTCAACGTGGGCTGCATTCCGAGCAAGGCGCTCCTCGACTCGACGGAGCATTACCACAATGCGGCGCACGCGTTCGCGGCGCACGGCATCGAGCTGGAAAACCTGCGGGTGAATATGGGGCAGATGATCGACCGTAAAGGCGGCGTCGTGAAGGCCAACACCGATGGGATTCAGTTCCTGATGAAGAAGAACAAGATCACCGTCCATCAGGGTGTCGGCTCGTTTGTGGACCGCACGCACGTGAAAGTGACGAACGCGGAAGGGAAAGAAGAGATCCTCGAAACGAAGAACACCATTATCGCCACCGGCTCGAAGCCGACCGTGCTGCCGTTCATTGAGCAGGACAAAGAGCGCATCATCACCTCGACGGAAGCCCTCAATATCCGCGAAGTGCCGAAGCATTTCATCGTGATCGGCGGCGGGGTGATCGGGCTGGAAATGGCGTCGATTTACGCCCGCTTGGGCGCGAAAGTGTCGGTCGTAGAATTCCTCGACTCGCTCGTGCCGACGATGGACCGCTCCATCGGCAAAGAATTGCAGCGCGTGCTCGGCAAAATCGGCATCAAGTTTTACCTCTCGCACAAAGTCACCGGCGCCATCCGCGACGGCGACACCGTGACCGTCACCGCCACCACGCCGAAGGGCGAAGAGCTGAAGCTCGAAGGTGATTATTGCCTCGTGGCCGTCGGGCGCTCGCCGTTCACGGCGGGCCTGAACGTCGAAGCCGCCGGGGTGGAATTCGAGGAGCGCGGCCGGATTAAGGTCGATGCGCATCTGCAAACCACGGCGCCCGGCATCTACGCCATCGGCGACGTGATTCGCGGGGCGATGCTGGCGCATAAGGCTGAAGAAGAAGGCGTTTTCGTGGCCGAAACCATCGTCGGACAGAAGCCGCACATCAATTACGACCTCATCCCCGGCGTGGTGTATACGTGGCCGGAAGCGGCGGGCGTGGGCTTCACCGAAGAAAACCTGAAGCAGCAGGGCCGCGCGTACAAAGTCGGCTCGTTCCCCTTCCGCGCCTCGGGCCGCGCCCGCGCCTCCGGCGATTTGGATGGCTTCGTGAAAGTGCTAGCCGACCAGGCGACCGATGAGATCCTCGGCGTTCACATGATCGGGCCGCGCATCGCCGACCTGATCGCCGAAGCCGTTACGGCAATGGAATTCCGCGCTTCCGCCGAAGACGTGGCCCGGATGAGCCACGCTCACCCGACGTACGCCGAAGCAATGAAAGAAGCCTGCTTAGCCGCGACGGAGAACCGGGCGATTCATATGTAATGGGTTGATGTGGGGATGTGGAAGGTGTGGAGATGTGAAACGCACTCCTACGTACCTGGCACCGTCCCGGTGCCGGAGCTACTGATCCCAATCCGCCCCACAATCCACCGGCACCGAGACGGTGCCGGATACTGCCCGCCTACGTACCCGGCACCGTCCCGGTGCCGGAGCTGCTGATCCCAATCCGCCCCAATCCACCGGCACCGAGACGGTGCCGGATACAGTGAACGGCGAACACGTCAACCACAAAAAAACAGGCCGCCGCAACTCACGTTGCGACGGCCTGTTTCTATTTCGACCAAACCAAGCGTAAACGTGTTACGCAGGCTTCTCGACAATCTTGACGCGCACGGCCACGGGGCCTTTCTGCCCGGCTTCGACTTCAAACGTCACCCGGTCGTTTTCCTTGATAACCTGCTGGAGCGAGTTGGCGTGAACGAACAAGCTCTCCTGCGTGACGTGGTCGCGGATGCCGCACCCAGGTATTCAAGCGCTACTAACTTGCTGTGCTACCCTAATTGTTATACTTGAGCAACACAAGGTGCTGCAAAACGGAAAAGC
>JANNMJ010000200.1:0-11454 GCA_031397815.1 Hymenobacteraceae bacterium | reverse complement strand
CCCCCCCCCCCGGAAGCCCCAAACTTCTTGGAAAATCCTATTCCGGTCTTGGAAAAAGGTCTTCCGGGGTCGGCGAAAGACCTGCCGGAGCGGGCGAATCATCTTCCGGAATCGGCGAAAAACCTTCCTGAAAAGGGGAATCATCTTCCCCGACCGGCGGCGACTCTTGCGTGATTGGCGACAAAACTTCTACGCTTCCCCAGCGTCCAGCGCCAGCACCATCGCGCGGATTTCGGTGACGGCTTTCGTTAGGGGCGCGATGAGGAGCGTGTTGGCCGGGGCGGGCGCCGTGGGACTGGGATTGGGAGAACGGAGAATTTTTGCGGGGTCGAGGAGCGTGGGCGGGTCGGTGAGCGGGCCGTCTTGCTCGATGGTGCGGGCGAGTTGGTCGAGGGCGGCGGTGGCGTTTTCTACTACCTCTTGGAGCGGGCGGTTTGGCTGCGCCTCGCCGAGCCGGAGCTGCACGGCCAGCAGCGTAATGGCGCGCGTCAGGCGCTGGGCGTAGGCCATCAGGGCGCCCGCTTGCGTGACGTTCGTGTGCTGCCCGGTGGGTTCGGCGAGCATTTTTTCCAGCGAAGCCCCCGCTTCGGCGTTGGCCGTTTCGGCGGCGCGCTTGGCTAGCACGGCCTCGCCGACGAGCGGACGGCCCGCCAGCAATTGCGTCGCGACGGCTTGCAGGTACGTGCCGTTCGCGCGCAGGGCGGCGGCGAGGAGAGTCGGGAACCGACGGCGCTCCCAGCTCGGCCACAGGAAAAGGGCCGCCAGCAGCGCCACGGCGCCCCCCGCCAGCGTGGCGCCCAAGCGCATCAGCGGCAGCTCGATGGTGACGGGCATCGAGGCTTCGGTGATCAGGACGAGCATAATCGTCACGAAAAACACCGCCCAGCGGTAATTCTGCCGCACCAGATACGCGAAACAGAACGCCGTCACCGTGGTCAGCACCACCAGCACGGCCAGCGGCATCTTAATCCAGAGCAGGCCGCTCGCCACCACGGCCCCGGCCAGCGTACCGGCAATCCGCTGTCCGGCGCGCTTGCGGGTGGCGCCGTAATCGGGCTGCAAAACGACCAGAATCGTGAGCGCAATCCAGTAGCCGCGCTCAATGTCGAAGTACTTATACGCCCCGACGGCCGCCATCGTGAGCAGGGCCATCCGAATGGCGTGGCGGACGAGCACGGGGTCGATTTGAGGTGTAAAATCGACCCAAGTGGTCAGGCTCCGTGGCGACAGCGCCCGCAAATCGGGCACCCGGCGCAGCGGCGACCCTGCCCGCGCGGCGTGGTCAACGGTCGCGTCCAGCTCGTCGCGGACGGCGGGGAGCGCGGTCACGAGCTGCGCGAGCAACGCCCGCAATTGCCCCACGGCGAGCTCCTCGGTAACCGGCAACGCGGCAAGCTTCTCGTCAAGAACCCGCGCCAGATGCAGGCAGCGCTGCGACCGCACCGCCGCCGCCGCGAAATGGCGCGGACGGTGCCCCACAATCGCCACGGCCACCGCCCGCGCCATCGTGGCGAGCGCCATCAGCAGCGAATCGACGATTGGCCGGAGCGGCTCCGCCGATTCCGGGGGCAGCGATTCGAGCGCCGCCTGAAACGCCTCGGCCCACGCGCCGAGGCGGGCAGCGGCTTGGCGAAGCTGCGTCAGGTGGTTGAGCAGGGCCGAGCGGTGCCGGTCGCCCGCGGCCGAGAGGGTGGTGATCGCGCGGTTGAGCACCGTCCGCAAGTTGCGTTCCTGCTGACCGAGCGGGTTGGTGGCGCCGGGCACGGCGGGCGCGCCTTGCAGCCCGAGAAGCAGGTCGGCGGCCGCGACCCACACGTCGGCCACAGCGGCGCGCATCGGGTGTTGCGGCCGGGTGAACCACGCCGCCATCTGAAGCAAAACCGCCAGCCCGAGGCCCATCAGCAGCGGCCCAAGCAGCGGCTCAATGGCCGAAAAACCGCCCGGCACCGCCAGCGCCAGCAGAAAAAGCAACGCCGTGGCACTGGTGAGGCCCGGCCCGTAATCGGCGCTCAAATGGTGCCAGGCGCCGCCGAGCAGCGCCACCACCCCCATCGCCAGCACCGACAGCAGGAGCGAATGCGCCACCACCACCCCCAGCACCGTGGCGCCGACCATCGCCAGCGCCATTGTGAGGGCCACCGCGAACCGCTCGCGGTAGGGGCCGCGCAAATCGGTAAGGGCCAAGGTGAGGGCGGCGGGCGCCGCGAAAGCCGCCGCGTGGGGCCGGTCGGCCGCCACGGCCAGCACGAGCGGCCCAATAAAGGCAATAGTGGCGCGAAGGGCGCGGGCGAAATCGGGCTGAAGCGTGGCGTTTTCTTCCAGCCGAGCAGAGCGAAGCGCTTGGATACGAGGTATTTTCATTCGACATCGCCGTATACGGCCACGTTGGCCGATAGGGATAGGTTTCGCCTACATAATTCTTTTCCGGGGAGTTGGGTTGCTTTGAAGGGGGATTTTGGGGGAAATGAGGGGGAGTTTTTTGCATATTCATAGCCGCGTTGCCGTAACCGCGTTGCCCAACCGCCTGCCCCACCCCGCCCCTGCGGGGCATCCCTCCCCAATGGGGGCGGGGAGTTCGAAGCTAGTGCAACAGGCGGGAAAACTCCCCGCCCCGGTGGTGAGGGGTGGCCCGAAGGGCCGGGGTGGGGCGACACCCAGATACAGCCCGCCATAGAAACCTATTGGCGTATTCATAGCCGCGTTGCCCAACCGCCTACCCCACCCCGGCCCTTTGGGCCTCCCCTCCCCCAAGGGGGCGGGGAGTTCGTAACTGCTGCCCCACTAATTATTAATTCTTAATTATTAATTACTAATTCCCCCGCACCCTCGTCCGCACCATCCCGTATCTTCGCCCCACGATGAAACCCCTCCTGCTTCCTTTGGTGCTCGCCACCGGCGTCCTTATGCTTACGGCTCAGAAATGCCAGTCTGGCGATAGTGGCGGCACGAAAGCGCCTAGTACCGTTGACCCGGCCGTCCTCCAGCAGACGTGGCTCCACGCGCACGAGGAAGACCACGGCGATACGGTCGTGTACCGCCCTAATACGTATGCTTTCCGGCCGAGCCGGGGGCGCACGGGGTTTCAGATTGAGCCGAATGGTGTCCTGACACAATACGATATCGCCCCGACCGACGGCCTCGAAAAACGGGCCGGCAAGTGGCGGATCGAGGGGCAGATGTTCTACGCCACCTTCCCCGATAAGAACAGCACCGACTACTCGCTCCGCGTCCTGAGCCTGACGCCCGACCGCTTCGAGGCCGTCCGGAAGTACGTCGACCAATAAGCGGGCGCCCATTTTCCGGCACATTACCTCCCTCCTAGCTGCATTCCGTTGGCTTACTGGCTCCTGAAATCTGAACCCGAGGCCTACAGCTTCGCCGACCTCACCCGCGACCGCCTCACTGCCTGGACGGGCGTTCGGAACGCGCAAGCGCGGAATAATCTGGCTCAGATGCAGCCCGGCGATGCCGTTCTGATGTACCACAGCGTCAGCGAGAAGGCGGTGGTGGGGCGCGCGAGTATTGCTGCTGCCGCCACCCCCGACCCCACTGCACCCGCCGGTTCCGGCTGGCTCAGCGTCGATTTAGCGGCCGGGCCTGCGCTGCCGCAACCGGTGCCGCTCGCCGCCATTAAGGCCGATGAGCGCCTTACGGATATCGGTTTGGTACGGCAATCGCGCTTGTCGGTGGTGCCGCTTTCTGCCGAGGAGTTCCGGGCGTTGCTGGAGCTGGGCGGGGCCGATTATTTCGCCGGTTCGTGATCGTCCGCTGAGGATTTTGCGCTGGTTGGTGGCTTGTGTTGCTGTCAACAGGGCAACCCGCCCGGCCGTAACCAGGTTACGCTACTGCTTACTACCGCTGCGCCCGGCTGCCGGGATTGCCGTTTTCACGCTAGGTTCGGGGTAGAAAACAATCGTCTTTCCCCTCGTGCGTCGCTTAGTGCCCTTTGCTTTCGGCCTGCTTCCCTCCTGCCTTCGTCGGGTTGGCCGGAGCGTCGTGGGGCTGCTGAGCGCCGTGTTGGTGGCTTTATGTTCAGTAGGCGGGAACGCCCAACAGCCTGAGAGCGCGCCCCCGCTCCGGCTAGAGCTGGTTGGGACCCGCGACGAGCAAGCCGTAGATGTGCTGCCGCTGCCCGCTGATTCGAGTCTGCTCGTGTACACCGACCGCGTGCGGCGGCACGAAGGCGACCCCGAAAAGCATCTCTTCCAGAAATACGACGCGGCGTTGCAGCTGAAATGGTCGGTGTTCGTCCACCTCCCGGCGGGCGCCGAGTGCCGTGCCCTCACCGCCGACCGCCTCGCCCCCTACGCCCTCTTCACCATTGAAAACGACGACCGCACCCTGCTGGTCGTGCGCTTTCGGGGCGGCACGCGCGACGCGCAGCTTCTGCATTATAAGCTGCCGGTCGGCATTCGGCCGCTGGCGTTTGAGGTGAGCGACCCCGAGGCATTCGTCATTGCGCTGGCGTATCAGCAGCAGACGGTGCTGCGCCTGCCGCTGGCCGATTCGGCGCTCGTGCAGTTTCTGCCGACGCTATCGTCGCCCACGACTTCTATTGCCGATGTGGCGCCCGAGCCGGGCGGCCTCACGGTGCTCACGGCGGAGCGGCTGCCGGAGTCGGCGCGGTTGCTGGTGCGCTCGTTCGGGACGAGTGCGATGCTGCCCGGCGATTTGAACGTGCTGCAAAGTCCGCCGCCCGCTAGTCTGACGAGCGGGCGGGTCGGGATGGCGGCCACGCCCGATGCGGCGCGCTTCGTGACCGGCACGTACGCCACCCGCGACCCCCGGTTCGCGCAGGGGTTTTTCAGCACCCTCCTGCCGGCCGAATCTGCCGACACCTTCGCGCCCCCCGCTATCTATTATTACGACCTCCCGACCCTCCCGCACTACTACGACCGGTTCGGCCCGCGTCACCGTGCCCGCGCGGCGGCCCGGGCGCGGCGCCGTCGGTCGGAAGGGCGCGAAACCGTCGCCCACGCCCGGCTGCTGCTGCATCGCCCCATCGCCCTGCCCGACGGCGGTTACGTGGTGGTCAGTGAGCAGTATTACCCGCGCTACCGGGGCGGCGACGCGTGGGGCTACCGGGGGATTTCGTCGCGCATGTACGCCGGTCTGGGCGGCTTCGCGTACGGCTTGCCCGGCTATTATGGCGCCTACGACCCCATGAACGTCTGGGACCGTGGCCTCGACGGCTACGTGTACACCCAAGCGCTGGTCTGCGGCTTTGATGAGAGCGGGCGCCTGCGCTGGCAGCAGAGCTTCGTGCTGGGGAACCTGACCCGCCCCGAGCTACGCGAGCAAGTGGCCGTCGGGCTGGCGCCGGATGGCTCCGAAGTAACCCTCGCGGCCCCCTCCGACAACGGCGAGCGCGTGCGCTACGTCCGGGTCGGCGCCGCGACGCCTTCCCCCGAAAAACCTGCTGAGCTGACGCTGACTCCTGCTCAGTCTACACGCGAGCGGCTGCTCGAAACGCGGGGGCTGCGGGTGCTGCCGTGGTACGGCGGGCGGCTGCTCGGCCTTGGTTTCCAGAGCCTGAAAGCCCCCGGGCACCGCGAGCGCGGCGCTTTCGTGGTGCAAGAGGTTCGCTGAATCGAGTAGGAAGGTGCCGAACACTCCCCCGGCCGCCCCTACCTTTGCCCCGATGCCAGCCGAGCGCCTGATTGCTTCCGCCGACCTGCTGAACGTGCAGCTGCACCGCTTGGCCCACCAGCTAGTGGAGCGCCACGGCGACTTTTCCACCTCCGTCCTGCTCGGCCTCCAAACCGGCGGCGCCCCGGTCGCCGAGCGCCTTCAGGCGTTGCTGACCACGATTCTCGGGCAAGCGCCGCGTACCGGCCTGCTCGACGCCACCTTCCACCGCGACGATTTCCGCCGACGCCCGCTCAGCGGCCCGCCCGCCGCGAATGCCACCCGTATCGATTTTGCTCTCGAAGGGCAGCGCGTCATTCTCGTGGATGATGTGCTGTTTACCGGCCGCACCGTCCGCGCCGCGCTCGATGCGCTCTTGACGTATGGCCGCCCGGCTGCCGTGGAATTGCTGGTGCTCATCGACCGGCGGCACCGGCGCGATTTGCCGATTGAGGCCACGTACGTCGGTCTCCCCATTGATTCGCTCCCTGCCGAGGATGTGCAGGTGCGGTGGGCGGGCCGTAAAGGCGCCGACTCCGACGGCATCTGGCTCACTTCTCACTAACGTTTCCGCGTTGCTGCCTCCCCTTTCGTCATGAAACACCTCCTCGGCATCAAAGACTTATCGGCGGAACAGATTGAGGAGCTACTGACGCTCGCCGAGCGGTTCAAAGAGGTGCTGGCGCGACCGGTGAAGAAGGTGCCGTCACTGCGCGACGTGACGGTGGCGAACGTTTTCTTCGAGAACTCGACCCGCACGCGCCTCTCGTTTGAGCTGGCGGAGCGGCGGCTATCGGCGGATGTGCTGAACTTTTCGGCGGCGCAGTCGAGTGTGAAGAAGGGCGAGACGCTAGTCGATACGGTGCAGAATATTCTGGCGATGAAGGTCGATTTGGTGGTGATGCGCCACGCGTCGGCGGGTGCGCCGCACTTTCTGGCGCGTCATATCAAGGTTCCCGTGGTTAATGCGGGCGACGGTACGCACGAGCACCCGACGCAGGCGCTCCTCGATGCCTTCTCGATCAAGGAAAAGCTCGGCTCGCTCCACGGGCGGCGGGTCGCGATTATTGGGGATATTCTGCACTCGCGGGTGGCGCTCTCCAATATCTTCCTGCTCACGAAGATGGGCGCCGAAGTAATGGTCTGCGGCCCGCCAACGCTGATTCCGCGCTACATCGAAAGCCTCGGCGTGAAGGTGGAGACCGATGTGCGTCGTGCGCTGCAATGGTGCGAAGTCGCGAACGTCCTCCGGATTCAGCTCGAACGGCAGCAGACCAAGTATTTCCCCTCCCTGCGCGAGTACAGCCTCTATTACGGCATCAACAAGCAGATGCTCGACGCCCTGAACCGCCCCATCGTGCTGATGCACCCCGGCCCCATCAACCGCGGCGTCGAGCTAACCTCCGACGCCGCCGATTCCGGCCACTCCATCATCCTTGATCAGGTGGAGAACGGCGTCGCCGTGCGGATGGCGGTTTTGTATAGGTTGGCGGGGGGTGGTGAGGGGTAGTGTGGGGGAAATTTTATGGAGACATTAGGGCACATCAGGGGCCGGACCGTGACGTATGTCAACGTGCGGCAAACGCCGGATTGGGCGGCCCAGCTTCCCGATAGCCAATGGCTTGTTTTTTCCATTGCGAACGCCGAGGACCGCGCGCTGCTGGAAGAAGTGGTACCCATCTGCCTGAATCATGCCGTGGCTTATTGCTGCGCTGCCGGTGAGCTTGCCAGCCTGACCGACGATTTGTTCGATGAAGAAATTGTCTGGCGGGCCGTCAAAGGCACCGAGCAAACCGGGGTCGAGTACGACTACAGCACGTCTCCCATGACCACTTGGCATACCCATTTTAGCGAGGGCCTGTGGTACGCCGCCACCGTCGCCGAAGTCCCCGGCCAAGCGCTGACGCACGTCGTTTGTCTCGACCTCACCCAGCGCGGCGTTCGCGGTCATCTAAAGGAATTGACCGAAAAGATCCAAAACCATTGGGTTCCTTCAGACGAAGCCTCGGAGTTGCCGCGCTACGATGATGAGGCTTAAGGTAATCCGACAGCTGTTTTCCTGACCTTTCCGGGCACCTTTCCAGTGGCGACACCTCTCAAAGCAACCGTTAAGCCGGTCCCCGTTAGGGGACACCGTTCGGTAGCCGGGGGCAACGCCCCCGGATAGAAGAGTGAGAAAGAACAGGCGTCCCCGTCAGGGGATACCGTTCGGTATTACGCCCGTTAGCGCGTGAATAAGGACGCGGTTACCGAACGGTGTCCCCTAACGGGGACGCCCCGAATTGGGGTTTTCGTTGGACCGGGGGCGTTGCCCCCGGCTACCAAACGGTGTCCCCTAACGGGGACGCCCCATTACCCCTTCGATAAACCGCAACCGGGCTTAATTATTACTTCTTGATTATTAACTGGCCGCAATAGCTAGAGTCTGAGCCCCGTCACTCACACCCACCTCACATCCCCCCATCTCCCAAATCTCCACATCTAGCCTCACCCCTCCACCGCAGCGGCTTCCGTACTAACCGCCCCGCCGGGGGAGCCACTGAGCAGAAACTCGCGGAGGCGGTTGACGTGGAGCTTTAGCTCGTCGATGCGCTCGTGTTGCTGGACGGAGAGCGGGCCGCCGCCACGCGTAGCCATCGCGCTCAGCAGGTTCTTGCGCTCTTCCATCATCCGCAGGGCGACCCACATCGTCTCTTCGAGCTTTGTTTCGGAGGCGCTCAAGAGGGCATCCGCCGTGTAGGCGTGGCCGGTGTGGCAGCGGAAGCGCAGCACGTTCCCGGCGTTGACGCTCCAGAGGTTGCCGCCGCAGTCCGGGCAGGTGAGCGGGGCGGGCGTGCCGATGGCCTCAATGGCCGGGGTATCCCCGACGACGCGCTCGGCAATGGCAGCTTCGTGCTGCAAATCCGTGGGAAGGGTCACGAAAGGAGGCTGAGGGCGGCTGACGAGCCGCGTGAGAAGGGCGCCCATCTCGTGGAGCGGCACGGTGTAATCGACGGCGACGTGGCGGAGGGCGCTCTCGGGCATCGAGGCGAACTCGGCGTCGCGGGGGTCTTGCACGACCGCCTGCCCGCCGCAGCGCTTGATAAATTCCAGTCCGGCGGTGCCGTCGTGGAGCATTCCCGTGAGCACCACGCCGATAGCGCGCGCCCCGTACGCCACCGCCACTGATCGGAACATGGTATCGGCCGCCGGGCGGTAGCCGTTTTCGTGCGGTCCTTTTGAAATGAGAATCTCACCGGCGCGCACGAGCAGATGGCGGTCGGGCGGGGCCATATACAGGTTCCCCGGCAACAGCCGCTGCCCCTGCTGGGCGATCTGGCAATGCAGCTTCGTGTGCTGACCGAGGCGGGTGGCGAATATCTCCGGGTCGGCGGACGGCGCCAGATGCTGCACCACCAGCACAGCGGCGGGCAGGGCGTCCGGGAGCTGCTTCAACAACTCGGTGAGGGCCACCATGCCGCCTGCCGAAGTACCGATTGCAATCACATAGGAAGGCATGAAGATTTGTTGAAAGAAAACCCGCTAAAACCAGCACGCTTTGGATGCGGTACGTAAGCACGGGCAATTCGATGTCGCTCGCCTGATTCTTCTGTCTATTGATAGGACCATAAAGGTTAGTTTTGGGCATTCGGCAGCTTACGAGCTATGTTAATGTCATCCGCAATTTCTTTCTCTCCTACTTCCGCCCCGCTTGCGCCAGGTCGCCGCACGCTGTTGCCGGGCGCGGTTACGTTCCCGATTGTCGCGCTGGGCGGGTCGGCGGGGTCGTTGCCGGCTTTTGAGCAGTTTCTGCGCGGTCTGCCGCCCCGTTGCGGGTTGGCCATCGTGGTGGTGATGCACTTACCGCCGACGCAGCCGAGTCAGCTCCCCGAAATCCTGCGTGAGTTCACGACCCTCACCGTCGTGCCGGCGGCGGATGGCGTCCGTCTGCGGCCCGACCATGTATATGTAGCGCCGCCGGGCTTTGAAGTCACGTTGCAGCACGGCGCGTTCCTGCTCGCGCCCGCCATTCAGCTCGCCGCCCGTCGGCTGCCGATTGATGCTTTCCTTCAGAGCCTCGCCAAGGATGCCCGCGAGCGCGCCGTGGCAATTATTTTCTCCGGCCTCGGCTCCGATGGGGCGGTCGGGGTGAAGGTGGTGATGGAGAGTTTCGGGATGGTGATGGTGCAGGAACCCGCCACCGCCGAATACGACGCCATGCCGTACGCCGCGATTGCCACGGGCTTCGCCGATTACGTCCTCGCGCCCGCCGAGATGGCCCAGCACCTGCTCCAGTATGTGCGGATGCCGCTCGCGGAGCGCATCTCGCGCCAGACGTACGAGGGCGGCACCGCGTCGGGCCACGCGATGCAGAAGATCTGCGCCCTGATTCTCGGTCAGACCGGCCACGATTTCAGCCACTACAAGCGCAACACCGTGCTGCGCCGCGTGGAGCGCCGGATGCACGCCCACCACATCCGGCAAATCGACGATTACGTCCGCTACCTTCAGCAGCATCCGCTGGAGGTGCAGCTGCTGTTCAAGGAGCTGCTCATCGGCGTAACGAAATTCTTCCGCGACCCCGACGCCTTCGTGGCGCTGCGCGAGCGCCTGCTCCCGCTGCTCCGCGAGAAAGCCCCCGATGCCGCCGTGCGCGTCTGGGCGCCCGGCTGCTCGACCGGCGAAGAGGCGTACACACTCGCTATTCTGCTGCTGGAGTGTTTTGACGAAATCGGGGGCGATAAGCACCTCCACTTGCAAATTTTCGCGACCGATATCAATAGCACCGGGATCGATGTGGCGCGCGCGGGGCTGTACCCGATGAATATCGAAGCCGATATGACGCCGGAGCGCCTCCAGCGGTTTTTTGTAAAGACGAGTATCGGCTATCAGATTCGGAAGGAAGTGCGTGACGTGGTGGTCTTTGCGCTCCACGACCTCAACAAAGACGCCCCCTTCACCCGCCTCGACCTGCTCTGCTGTCGGAATCTATTGATTTACCTTAGCGCAGAGCTTCAGAAGAACCTGCTGCCCGTTTTTCATTACGCCCTCCACCCCACGGCGCTGCTGTTTTTGGGGCCGAGCGAGAATCTGCCGGGCCTGCAAGACCTCTTCCTGCCGCTGGACGTCAAGTGGAAAATCTCGCGCCGGATGGAGGTGTCCCCCGCCCTCGCGCGGCTCGTCAATTTTCCATTTTCCATGACGCCGCAGCTCGCCGGAGCGCCGCACCTGACCAACCCCATGCTTCAATCTTCCCCCCGCCGCGATGGCGGGCCGTTCGCCGACCTCATCCAACGCCACCTGCTCCGCACGTATGCGCCGCCGGCGGTGGTGATCAACGTCAAGGGCGAAATCCTGTTCGTCAACGGGCGCACGGGCAAGTACCTGGAACCGGCGCCCGGCCTGAGCGGTATGAACCTCTTCGAGATGGCCCGCGAAGACCTCGGCTTCGAGCTGAGCGCCGCCGTTCATAAAGCGATTCAGCAGCAGGAAGACGTTAAGATTGAGCGCGTGCGTGTTCGGAACGAGGGCGGCTATCAGCTCCTGACCCTCTCCGTGCGCCTGCTCACCGAGCCGGAGACGCTGGCGGGCCTCCTGCTCGTGGCGTTCGAGGACCAGCCGACGCCGCGCCGCGTCCGGAGCGGCAAGGGGCAGTCGGAAGCCGACCTCACCCGCGATGCCGCCGTCGCGGCCCTCGACAAGGAGCTGCGCTTCACCAAGCACCGCCTCCAGACCACCATCGAGGAGATGGATAGCTCCTTGGAAGAGCTGAAAAGCACCAACGAGGAGCTGCAATCGGCGAACGAGGAGCTGCAAAGCACCAACGAGGAGGCGATGACGAATAAG
>JANNMJ010000176.1:0-29947 GCA_031397815.1 Hymenobacteraceae bacterium | reverse complement strand
TATCGAACACGCGTTCAAAGGCTACTGAGGCGCTTTTTGGGGCGCTTTGCTCAGACAGAAGCTTACTTCTTCGGTTTCGACATCCCACGCCGGGCGCGGTCACGCGCTTCTTCCTTCGTCGGCGGCCGACCGGGGTCGGTGGCAGGCGCGGCTTTGGCGGTTGAGTCGGTCGCGGCGGGAGTGACGGTTGGCGTTTTGGGGGCCGGTGTTTTCGGCTCCTTGGCGGGCGTCTTGGCCGTCGTTTTCTTCGGAGTGGCTTTCGCTGTCCGGACGGGCGCGGCTTTGGTTTCGTCGGCTACTTCTCCGGCCGTTGATTCGCCGTCGGCATCGTCTTCCGGCGATTCTTCGAACGGGGTGACGGTGGCCGGGGCGGGCGCCGTCTTTGTTTTGGCGGTGGCGCGTTTCGGCTGCGTGCGTTTCTCCTGCTGCGCGTTCAGCTCGCGCTTATCGAGCTTGCCTTTCTCGAAAATCAGCGTGCCGTTGCGGTTGTATTCGCGCAGCAGCTCCGGCTCGGCATCCGGCTCAAACTCGGTTTTGGGGTATTGCCACTGATAATGGCGCCGGTTCCGGAAACCCCAATACTGCGTCCAGGTACCGACGTGGCGCCCGCCTTGGAACTGGCCTGTCCAGTCGAGCTGCCCGTTCGGCAGGAAGCTCACGTAATCTCCTTCGAGCTGCCCGTTGTAATACGGCAGCACTTCCTTGATTTTCGAGCGCGAGTTTTCGTAGTACGTAATCCGCGAATCGCGCAGGAAGCCTTTCTCCCAGTGATACTTCGAGAGCAGAACGTGGTCTTTGACGGCGTAGCGCTCCCAGCGTAAATGCTTGGTGCCCATGTAGAAGTAGCCCGATTCGAGCACCACGGCGCCTTGGCGCTTCTCGTACGGCCCGTGCAGAATGAGCGAAACGTTCGGGTCGATGACCGACGTCTTGAACACCTTCCGGCGCTTCTTGTGGTAATAATATTTGGCCGGAGCGTACGGGTCGGGCGTCTCGAAACGCGCCAGATAATGGAATTTCTCGACGATAGCGCCCTTGCCGGAGCCCGAACGGGCGTAGCCTTTCTTGACTTTCTTCCCCAAAAAGCTCTTGCCTTTGAGCTTCTTGGCGGCGCCCCCGGCCTTTTTGGCCAGCGCCTTCAAATCAGCCTTCGCCTTCGCCTTGTCTTTGGCGAGCTTGTCGGCCTCCTCCTTCATCTTCGCCGTCTGCGTGGACGGCGCATTGACGGTATCGCGCGTAATCGCCAACGTATCACGCGTGCCAGCCGGTAACGACGCCGCCGAGTCCGGCGTCGGCGGCTTGACGGGCGCTTTCCCCTCCATCGCCAGCTCCTCGGCGGCGAGATGGGTATCAAAAGGAACCGTCCGATGACAGGCAGCCGCCGAAAACAGCAAGGCCACCGCCACCGATAGGCGCGCCCAACCGGCCGCTAGGCGCGGGGTCAGACGAAAAGCAGAAATAGCAGGCAGAAGGCGCAACGCGAATAAGCAGGATTACAGCCAACCAAATAAATTACATTCGGCAGACGCTCAACGCAAAGTTGCGGGAAAAACGTGCAAGACCCCGCGAGTTGCTTTGAGAATAAGCGCGCCGGAAGCGCCCTAAAAACAAAACGCAAGCAAAAAGCCCGCCGCGAGGCCTCCTCAGAGGCGGTCGCGGCGGGCTTGTGCTCACCTGGCAAGTCGGGGTAGCAGGATTCGAACCTACGGCCTCGTCGTCCCGAACGACGCGCGCTACCGGGCTGCGCTATACCCGAAAAGCGGTCAAAAAAAAGAGCCTTCCGTGAGAAAGGCTCTCTTGTCGGAGTGGCAGGATTTGAACCTGCGACCTCCAGCACCCCATGCTGGCGCGATACCAGGCTACGCTACACCCCGATGGTATTGTCTTTTATTCTTGGCTTTTCTCGGCATTGCTCCGGACGTTTCCGAGGCAGGGGCGCAAAGGTAATTCTCGTTCCCCAACGGGCCAAGTAGGCAATGGCGAAAGTTTTTTCCGGCTCGGTAGCGAAAGAGCTGCCGGACGCGCTTAGCTTTGCCGCACAAAGTTCTCTGATCCTATGCAGCCCGAAGTGGATCCGCTCACCCAGCTCACCGAGATTCGCGCCATCATGGAGCGGTCGTCGCGCTTCCTATCCCTGAGCGGCTTGGCCGGTATCGGCGCGGGAATTGTGGCGCTGATAGGGGTGGGCGTAGGCCATTGGTGGCTGGAACAGCATTTCGGCGCCGGGGGCTTTGCGCGCTTGGCGGGCGGTACACCGGAAGAGCAAGCCACCGCGATGCCGTTTTTGGTGGGTTTGGCTGGCGCGATGGTAGCGGCGGCGTTACTGGTAGCGTTCATCTTCACCCGCCGACGGGCGGCGCGGATGGGCCAAACGCTTTGGAGCTCAGTGGCGAGACGCTTGACGCTGAGCTTGGCGGCGCCGCTGGTAGCGGGCGGGCTGTTTTGCCTCGCGCTCTATTGGCACGGCGCCTTGGTGCTGGTGGTACCGGCGATGCTGCTGTTCTACGGGCTGGCGCTGCTGAGTGCCAGCAAATACACGCTGAACGAAATACGTGGCTTGGGGTATCTGCAAGCCGGGCTGGGCTTGGCGAGCTTGGCCGCGCCGGGTTACGGATTGGCTTTCTTCGCGGCGGGCTTCGGCTTGGCGCACATCGGTTATGGCGTGCTGATGTTCAACCGGTACGAACGTACGCCCTCGTCCCGCTCGTGAAGCTGCACCCGATTCAGGAGCTGAACAAGGCGTTCGACCACCGCGTGCGGCTCGGCGTGATGGCCGTGCTGCTGGCGACCGAATCGGCGAGCTTCAACGAGCTGAAAGAGACGCTGGCGCTGACCGACGGTAATCTGGCGTCGCACGTAGCGGCCCTCGAAAAAGCGGGCTATGTGGCTGTAACCAAGCAATTCATCGGACGTAAGCCCAGTACCACCTACGCCGTAACCGACGACGGGCGCACCGCCTTCCAAGCTCACCTCACGGCGCTGGAAAAGCTGCTGCGCGGCTGATTTGACCCCAATCAATCACTTAATGCGCCTGAATTGGCGCTTTTTTCGGCCTTCACACTTTGTAATTCAAAGCACTTCGCAAAACTTCCAGATGAAAATTACCTTGCAAATGCTCGCTTTTACGCTCGTGGTCCTGCTGATTGGCGGCTGGCTGCCGGGCGGTACGTGGTGGCTGACACCGATAGCCTCGGTGGTACTGATTGGACTGGTTTTCTTCGGCCGCCAAAGCCCGCTACTTCTCCTCGCGATGCTCAACGGCGAGTGGCGTGGGGTTCGCCGATTGGCGGGGGCACATTTCGGCGCCCGTCTGATGCGTCTGACGCTGCTGGCCCTGCCGGTATGGCTGGCACAGTGTGAGACCGAATTCGACGGTAATATATTCTCCCACGAACTCCCTATCGCGCAACTCGGCAAGGCGCCTTCACTGCGGGAAACCGCCGTAAGTGGCTCATTAGCGAACGTTTGGGGCGAGGCGCTAACCAAAAATCGCGGCCTTTACGATACTGTCCGAGTCACTATCTCAACGCCGGACGAGTACGTCTCGCTGATGGCGCAGGCGCACTACGACGATTGGCTATTCGGTTACTCGCCGCCCGTCCGCGTGGGCTGGTCGTGGACGAATCTGGATTTGCTGCCTGATTTACAGGTAATTGTGGGGGTGCCGACTACGTTCGCTCACGGCGCCACTACCAAAGTGCTGTACGTGTCGGCGGGGTCGGCGGACATTGATGAGCGCTCCACGTTTGCGCGGTATGGCTGGGACGCGTTTCTGCTGAGTTATCCGGTGCTGGCGCTGGTGATGGCGATTTGGGGGACGGTGCAAATAGTGCGCTTGCTGGGGCGGTTTGGGCGGGTGTCGTCTCCTGTAAATTCCTGAACAATAGCGTCATGTGGGTCGTCGTTGTTCTTCTGATTATCGCCTTTTCCGTTGGGATGGTCGCCTTGGCGGTTGGCTTGGTGCGTGTGGCGTTGAAGCTGGCGCAGCTCGCTAACTCTACTGACGGGCCGCAAACGGCTTTTTTTTCGTCCTCAAACTTTGAAACTCAAAGCACTTTCAATCTCTTTTCTCCCATGACTATTGCCTTCACCACTGTCCAGAAAACCGCTGTTTTGGTGGCTGGACTTGCGTTTCACCTGCTCTTCTGGGGGCAGATTCAGGGTTTGAACCTACTGATTTGGTACGTCGGCTGTGCGGCGTTTATGCTTTGGGATACGCCGACGGCCCGCGAGAGCTGGGCAGTTTGGGCTGTGGCCGTCGGTGGTCTGCTGGCGGTTTGTGGCGTGGTGCTGTACGGCTCCGGCGTGGCGAAACTGGCGGTCTGGACGTCGTTGGCGCTCCTCGTCGGTTTGGTGAATCAGCCGACTTTACGCCTCGTGCATCACGCCCTGCTGACGGGTTTGAGCAATGTGTTTTTAGCCGTCGGCGCGTGGATCCGCTCGTGGCGCGGGCCCCAAATTACGCGTACCGGCCCGATGCGGCTGGTCTGGTACTACGGGCGTCTGCTCGGTTTGCCACTGGTGGCGATGCTGATTTTCCACTTGCTTTTCGCAATGGCCAATCCGCAATACGCCGCTCTCGCTTCAAGCATCGCCGGGTGGGTCGGCGCTTGGCTCAACCGGCTGTTCATCGACCTGTCGTTCGTGCGCCTCACGTTCTTTTTGTTCGGTTTGGCGCTGGCAGCAGGGCTGTTGCTGCGCGTACCCGTAACGTTCTGGATAGCGCGGGAAGCCGGTAAAGGTGAATTCGTGCAGCGGCTGCGGCGGGCTAAGTTACCGGCGCTGCCCGCTGGCTACCAGCGCGGGGAAGTGAGTCCGGTGGGGCTGCGGAAGGAATATCTGGCGGCGTTGGCGGCGCTGGTGCTCGTGAACGGGCTGTTGCTGGTCGAGAACGTACTCGATGTGCAGAATATCTGGCTCCACTTCAACCCAGCGCTTGATTTCGACCTCGCCCAGTTCGTCCACGAAGGCACGTGGGCACTAGTGGTGAGTATTCTGCTGGCAATGGCGCTCGTGCTGTATTTTTTCCGGGGGAATCTGAATTTCTACTCACGGGCAGCTCATCGGCTCCGGCCGCTCACCACGGTCTGGATTATCCAGAATGCGGTGCTGGCGGCGTCGGTCGGGCTGCGGAACTACCACTACATCAGCCGCATGGGCTTGGCTTACAAGCGCATCGGGGTCTGTTTTTTTCTGATGCTGGTGGCGTTCGGACTGCTGACGGTGGCGCTGAAAATCTGGCAGCGGCGGTCGGCTTTTAGCTTGGTGCGCCTCAATTCGTGGGCGGTTTATGCGGTGCTGCTACTGCTGGCGCTCGGCAATTGGGAGCTTTGGATTGCGCGCTACAACCTTCAACCGCGCTTCCTCACTAGCCTCGACCGCGACTTCCTGCTCAGTATGCCCCCGCGCGTGCTGCCCGAGCTGGTGGCGCACGCGGCAGCGTTCACCGAAGCTTACCAACAGGACCGCCTCGCCAGCGACCGCGACCAATTCCTGCAGCATTATCCCAACCGCAGCGGGCTAAGCTGGAACTGGGCCGACGAGCGAGCTTACCAAGCGTTAATGGCATCGCGCAGACCCCAAACGCACTGATCGCCTGATCATCCCAACAAAAAACACCCCCGGCCAACGCGCTGAACGCCTTTGGTCGGGGGGTGTTTTTGTTGAACCGATGAGGGAGCAGCATCAAGCCGCAGCGGGCCTAAACGCCCAGCAACAACCGGGTTGGCTCTTCCAGAAGTTGCTTCACGCGCACCAGGAACGAAACCGACTCGCGGCCGTCGATAATGCGGTGGTCGTAGCTGAGGGCGACGTACATAATCGGCCGGATGACCACTTGACCGTTGACCGCCATCGGGCGCTCCACGATGTTGTGCATCCCCAAAATCGCCGATTGCGGCGCGTTGATGATGGGAGTCGAAAGCATTGACCCAAAAACGCCGCCGTTGGTGATGGTGAACGTCCCGCCCGACATCTCCTCGATGGTGAGCTTCGAGTCGCGGGCGCGGGTCGCGAGGCGCACCACTTCCTTCTCGATTTCGTCGAAAGACATCGTTTCCGCGTTCCGAATCACAGGCACCACCAAGCCTTTCGGGGCTGAAACGGCGATGCTGACGTCGCAGTAATCGTGGTAAATGATGTCTTGCCCGTCGATTTGCGCATTCACGGCGGGGAATTCCTTCAGCGCCACGCACACGGCTTTCGTGAAGAACGACATAAAGCCGAGGCCCACGCCGTGCTTCTCCTTGAACTTGTCTTTGTACTTGGCGCGCAGGTCCATAATCGGCTGCATATCCACCTCGTTGAAGGTGGTGAGCATCGCCGTTTCGTTCTTGACAGCAACCAGTCGCCGCGCCACAGTGCGGCGCAACGACGTCATTTTTTCGCGACGTTCGGCGCGGGCACCAGCGGCTGTGCGCGGTGCAGCCGGAGCAGCAGCCGGAGCCGCCGGCGGAGCTTGTGGCGCTGCCGGAGCAGCGGGAGCCGGAGCAGCCGCCGCAGCGGGCTGCGCATTCAGCGCGTCTTCCTTGGTGATGCGGCCATCGCGACCGGTACCGGCAACGGCGCCCGCAGCAATGCCTTTCTCATCCAAAATTTTCCCGGCCGCCGGCGACGGCGTGCCCGTCGCGTAAGAGCCAGCGCCCGAAGCGGCAGGTGCAGCCACCGCAGCAGCAGCCGGTGCATCCGGAGTCGCCGCAGCACCCCCGCTAGCATTACTGCTTCCGCCCTCGATGCGCGCCAACAAACCGCCAATCGGCACGGTGGTGCCTTCGGCGACAGCGTGCCGGAGCGTCCCGGCAGCCTCGGCGGGTAGCTCGAAAGTGGCTTTATCGGATTCAAGCTCGGCGATGATTTCGTCGCGCTCCACAGCGGCGCCATCAGCTTTGAGCCATTTCGAAACCGTCACTTCCGTAATTGACTCGCCTACCGTTGGGACCTTCATCTCATACGGCGCGGAGGCCGCAGCCGGTGCTGCTGGCGCGGGCGCTGCCGGGGCTGGTGCCGCTGGAGCCGCTGGTGCCGGAGCCGCTGGTGCTGCCGGGGCAGCCGCCGCCTCTGGAGCCGGAGCCACGGGAGCAGCCGGAGCCGCCGCCGCGCCATTGGCGGCGCCTTCGATTTCCGCAATCACCGTCCCGATGCCGATGGTATCGCCTTCGGCGGCGCGCAGCCGCAGGATACCAGCCCCTTCGGCGGGCAGCTCGAAAGTGGCTTTATCGGATTCAAGCTCCGCGATTAGCTCGTCGCGTTGCACCGTGTCGCCATCTTTCTTGAGCCATTTGGCGATGGTGACTTCGGTGATGGATTCGCCGACGGTGGGGATTTTTACTTCGAGGGCCATTGGTTGCGGTTCAGGGCAGAGGAATGAATGGACAAAGGTGCGACCGATAACCTAACGGCGTCCGGTCTGGGGCGCGTGTTGCCGAATGCCTAATCCGGCTCGTCGGGCGCGGGGCGGATGCTGTTGAGTTTTTAGTCAGCCTTCGCCGCCACTTTAGCGCTTTGCTTGATATTCTCCGTCTCCGGAGTGCTCGTTTGGAAAGCGCGGCCCACTAGGTCGGCTTGCTCCTTTTGGTGAATCTTGTTGTAGCCCGTGGCGGGCGAGGCGGACGGCTTGCGGGCAATCGGCTCGCCTAGCTCGCGGCGCATAAAGCGGAGGAGGTACTGCCACGCGCCCATATTTTCCGGCTCTTCCTGCACCCACACCAGCTCGGGCTTCTTGTAAGCGGCCAACGCGGCTTCGAGCTGCTTTTTCGGGAACGGATGGAGCTGTTCGAGGCGAACGATGGCCACGTCGTGCCGCTCGTTCTTGCGCTGCTCGTCCAAGAGGTCGAAGTAGATTTTGCCGGTGCAGAGCAGCACGCGCTTCACTTTCTTGGCGTCGGCCCACGTATCGGCGAGGACTTCGCGGAACGTGCCGTCCGTGAATTCTTCCACTGGCGAAACGCACAGCGGGTGGCGCAGCACTGATTTCGGCGACATCACGATGCACGGCTTCCGGAATTCCCACGCCATTTGGCGGCGCAGCAAGTGGAAGAAGTTCGCGGGCGTCGTGCAGTTCGCGACCACCATATTGTTCTCCGCCGCGAGCTGCAAAAAGCGCTCAGGACGGGCGTTGGAGTGCTCCGGCCCTTGCCCTTCGTAGCCGTGCGGCAGGAGGAGGGTGACGCCGTTCATCCGCTGCCACTTGCTTTCGGAAGCGGCGATGAACTGGTCGATCATCGTTTGCGCGCCGTTGGCGAAATCGCCGAACTGGGCTTCCCACACTACCAAGGCCGTCGGGTTCGCCATCGCGTAGCCGAACTCGAAGCCCAGCACCGCATACTCGCTCAGGAGCGAGTTGTAAATCTGAAGCTCCGCCTGATGGCCCTCTTTGATGTGGTTGAGGCTCGTGTACGCTTTGTTGGTTTGCGCGTCGTGGAGCACGGCGTGGCGGTGGCTGAACGTGCCGCGCTGGCAGTCCTGACCGCTGACGCGCACGATGTGGCCTTCGCGCAGCAACGAACCATACGCCAACGCTTCCCCAGCGGCCCAGTTGAGCACCTTCGTCTCGAAGAACATCTTCCGACGCTCTTTGATAAGGTTTTCAATCTGTTTCAGGGGCTGAAAACCTTCCGGCAGCGTCACGAGCGCCTGCCCGACTTCCTCGACCAGCGCCGCCGGGATGCCGGTGGGCGGCGACGATTCGAAATCGGCCGGAGTAGCCCGGCGGAGCGCGCGCCAATCGTTTTCGAGCTTCTGATACGTGTACGGCAGCGGCTGCTGTTTCGCCATATCGAGACGCGCTTGCAGCAGGTCGCGAAATTCGCGCTCAATCTGGTCGGCTTCGGCGGCGTCGACGTCGCCGCGCGCGATGAGGCGCTTGGCGTACACCTCACGCGGATTCGCCATCACGCTGATGAGGTTGTAGAGGTCGGGCTGCGTGAATTTCGGCTCGTCGGCTTCGTTGTGGCCGTGACGGCGGTAGCAGACCATATCGACGAAAATGTCCGCCTGAAACTCCTGCCGGTACGCCGTGGCCAAGCGCGACGCGAACACGACGGCCTCGGGGTCGTCGCCGTTGACGTGGAGGACGGGCGCATCGACGATTTTCGCCACATCAGTGCAGTAAATCGAGGAGCGGGCGTCGGCGAAATCGGTGGTGAAACCGACTTGGTTGTTGATGACGAAGTGAATCGTGCCGCCCGTCCGGTAGCCTTCGAGCAGCGACATCTGCGTCACCTCATACACGATACCCTGCCCGGCGAGCGCGGCGTCGCCGTGAATCAGAATCGGGACAATCTGGTGAACATCGTCGCCGTACTGATGCTCGATTTTGGCGCGCACGAAGCCTTCAACCACCGGATTCACCGCTTCCAGATGCGATGGATTCGGCGCGAGCTTGAGATTCACCGTCTTCCCGCCGAGCGTCTGCACATCCGACGAGTACCCCATATGGTACTTCACGTCGCCGTCGCCCATCGTGGTATCGGGCGTGGCCGTCCCCTGAAATTCCGAGAAAACCTGCTCGTAGGTTTTGCCCAGAATGTTGGTCAGCACGTTCAGGCGGCCCCGGTGCGCCATTCCGATCATCACTTCGCGCGCACCCAGCTCGGCCGCGTGCTCGATGATGGCGTCAAGGGCGGCAATCGTCGTCTCGCCGCCTTCGAGGGAAAAGCGCTTTTGACCGAGGAACTTGGTGTGCAGGAAGTTCTCGAAAACGACCGCTTCGTTGAGCTTTTGCAGAATCCGCCGCTTGTGGGCCGCATCGGGCGCATACGTCGGGAATTCGCCCTCAATCCGCTGACGAAGCCAATCCTGCACGCGCGGCTCGCGGCAGTGGATGTATTCGAAGCCGATGGGACCTTCGTAAATCAGCTTCAAACGGTCGACGATCTGCCGGAGCGTGGCGGTGCCGAGGCCCAGCTCTTCGCCCACGCGGAACGACGTGTCGAGATCAGCGTCGGAGAGGCCGAAGTCGGCGAGACCGAGGCGGGCGTTGCGGTCGCGCCGGGGCCGCACGGGGTTGGTATGCGCCTGTAAATGCCCGCGCGAGCGCCAAGCGTAAATCAGGTTCCGCACGGCCACTTCCTTATCCGAAATGCCGCCGGCCGTGGAAGGCGCCACGCCCTGCTCGCCGTAGCGCGCTGCCAAATCGAACCCTTCAAAAAAACGCGCCCAATCCGGCGCGACGGTGGCTGGGTCTTGTTGCCAGCTCTGATAAAGTGCTTCGAGGGCAGCCGGGTCGGCGTTGGCAATATAGGAATGCGGCAGCATCAGCAGGGCGGATTAAGCGGAGGGAAGACGGCCTACCGGCCGCCTAACGCAAAAGTAAGGGCGCGGGTACGGACGGCCGAAGCCAATTTCCGTAACCGCGCCCTTCCGGGCAAAGTGCCCGTGAATTGGGGCGTCTGAGCCGCCGGTCAGGCTATTTTGACCTGCTTCCGACGTGCTTTCGACTGAATTCGACCAGCTTCAAACTACTTCGACCTACTTCGACAGCGTTGAACCCATTTTCAGGAGCGACTCGCTGAGGCGGTTCAGCGGCTCTTCAAACTTTTTATCGACGGTAATGCCCGCCACTTTCTGCGACTCATCGGCGAGCGACGCGATGGCTTGGGCGATGATGTGCCCGTCCGGCTCCGCCGATTCGAGCTGTTCGCGCAGCACCTTGAAATCCTGAAGAATCTTCCCCAAGCCGGGCTTGCCGGAATCTTCCAGAATCGATTCCCACATTTCCAGCTTTTTCAGGCCCGCCGCCACATCCGGCGCACCGCCTTTGGCGCTGAAGAACGTGGTGGTCGCCTCGATGAAAATCAGGTTTTGCTTGGCGGAAACGTCGAGCGGCGCCGGGGGTAGGCCGGTTTCGTCGTCGTCGATGTTGTCGGTGGTATCGAAACCGGCGTCGGGGGCTTGCGGTGGTTGCAGCATGGGGAGCGTGGGAAGGCCCGGCCGAAGCGGGGCAGTGGGATATGGAAGACAATATAGCGGGCAGTTTGGGCGCCAGCGGCAAAACGGGCCCGTGCGGCTGCCCCGCTATTTGGGTAAGTGGCTATGCCTACGGTGCCGCCGTCGATAGTGTTGGGCGGTTTGAGTGCAGAAGCGGGCGGATTTTTTCGGCACTCACGGGCGGCGCCTTTTTTTTCCGCCGGAGTGAACCCCGCGCCGAAACATCCCGTACAGTTCAGCAGCCGACCCCGGTACCCGTACTCGGGAAACGCAATCGATTCCTTCCTCTCTCCTTAAAACTTTACGACGATGAACGATCCAACCAGCGGTTCTGAATGGCGCGCTCGTGGCGACTGGAACCAAATCAAAGGCAAAATGCGCCAAGAATGGGGCGATTTGACCGACGATGACCTCGACTACCAAGAAGGCCAGCACGAGCAGTGGCTCGGCCGCTTACAAGAAAAAACCGGCCACGCCATTGCCGATCTGAAAGGCTGGTTCGCCAAGAATTTCGGTTAGTCGGTCGCGCTTTCGGCGCCTGACTTTACCCGTTCCTACAAAAGGCCCGCCCCGACTGATGTCGGGCGGGCTTTTTCGTGCCCTTACTTTTAGCCCGCAGTAGGTGCGCCGGTGGGCGCTCGCTGGGGTTCGTTTTTACACACTTTTTACTCTGGTCAAACGTATGGGTCGTCCGCATCGCGTTCGTGTTTCATCCCGTAAACGTCCGGCGCCGTCTAGTGCGGCAGGCAGTTCGGATGCTGTTCAGCTGCCGGTTTCGGCTTCGGATCCGATTCAGGTTCCTATTCCGAAAGTGGCGCCTGTGGTTGCGGTTGCGGCTCCGGAACCTGTTTCAGTTCCGGCGGTTGCGGCACCCGAAGCGCCTGCGGTTATGGCGCCGGCAGCACCGTCGCCCGCATCTTCACTGGCTGATGAGCTGAAATCGCTCGTCGAGGGATTGTTGTTTTTGAGCGAATCAGAAGCGCCTTTCACCGTGACACAGCTTCCGAAAGACGCCATTTTGCCGGATGCCCTGCGGGAACTAGCCCAGTTACCCGCCGATGCGCCCGCCGAAGAATGGGCCGCCACGGATCTGCTCACGCCCTTCACCACGCCCGACCAGCCCGACGCCGCCCGCTACCAAGCGCTCCTCGCGTTTCTGGAGACGAAGCTGACGCGCGCCGCCGCCTACAAGCTCGGCGAGATAAAAAAGCCCGTGTTTTTCATCGGTCGCCAACCCGATAAATCGTGGCTCGGCGTGCAGACGGAGGCGGTGGAGACGTAGCATCTCGTGGCCTCAGTGGCGCTTACCGGCCTTCGGTGAACCGCTTAAGCGGCGAGCCAAAATTCCCCGAGGTCGGGGAAGGCTTCCGAAGTGACTTCTTTGGTCATCCCAGAGGTCGGGGATGCCTTCCGAAGTAAGTTTTGAGGCATCCCCGAGGTCGGGGATAGCTTCCGAAGTGAGTTTTTTGGTCATCCCCGAGGTCGGGGATGCCTTCCGAAGTAAGTTTTGAGGGATCCCTGACCTCGGGGATGCCTTCCGCAGTAAATTCGGAGGTATTCCTGTCCTCGGGGTAGCGGGAAAGAGGATAGAATACGCTTGAATTTCTGGGCAAGCGCCTAATTATCAGCTCCCCCGCTGCTTCACCGCCCACGTAAACACGAATCGCCCAACGACGGCGCCGGTTTCATCGGTGCCGATACTGGTGGCTTCGAGGACTTGCCCGGTGCCAGTGGCGATGGCGGCGGTTACGGCGGCCCGAATCGCGGGGCCGTCGGCGCAGCGGAAGGTGATGAGGCCGGTGGCTTTTCGGGTGAACTCAGCGCGCATACCGGTCACGAGCATCGAGACGCCCGGTTGCCGCTGCCACGTGTGCTGCATCACCAGCAAGCCGGTGCTTAGCTCGGCGGCCATGGCTTGCGCCCCGAAATAGAGCGAGCGGAAGGGATTTTGATTTATCCAGCGATGCCGAATCAGCACCACCGCCTCATCGGCGCCGAGGGTTTGGAGGCGGATGCCCGCCAGCCACGCCAACGGCAGCTTGCGCAGTAAAAAGATTCGCAAAGCACCCGCTCGGCCCATCAAGCCTCGAAAGGCTTCTTCGCCGGAAGTGCTTGAAGTGCTTGACGGGGCGGAAGGGTCAGAGTTATTCGTGTTGCTCACGGCTTTGGGCAGTTAAGGTTTTGCCGCCTTACCGGCCCGCCGCACGCGCAGCTCGCGGTAGGTGGTGATGGGGTCAGGATCGCGGGTGAAATCCAGCTCTGGCAATTCGCCGATCACAATTTCCGCCGTCGTGTACACCCGGCAGCCGTCGAGGAGGTGACCGCCGAAGGTTTGGCCGGTGCTATCGGCAAGGGCTAAATGGAGGTGCGAGCCGTTGATGGAAACGGTGCCTACGAGCGAGATAATCTCGAAATGCCCGTGCCGAACGGCTGGGCCTTCTTGGTTGGCAAAGCGCAGCGTGGCCGTCGTGAGGCTCCCGACGCACGTCAGGATGCTCACCGCGCGGAGGCCGTGGGCTTGCGCGTAGGCTTGTAGCTCCTGCCGCAAATCCTGCCCCGGCGACAGCCGCAGCGCGTGGACCTTCATGGCAGACGTCATCGGTTCGGTCATAGCCGTTGTGGGTGCTCGGCGGGCTTCCTGCGCGCACGTCGCGGACGGAAGGCACCAGCCAATCAGCAGAAAAGGAAGAAAAGAGAGCCGGAAAGTGCCACGCATCAGGCCAAAGCTACGGCCTTCCGGCGCACTGTTCGCCAGAAAAAAAGCCCTTCCCCGCCGAAGCAGGAAAGGGCTTTTCAAGAAATGCTACGACGGTCGGCCAACCACGCGCAGGCGTATCAGGCAGCACAATACTAACCCTTACCCCTTTCGTACCGGGCCACTCGTACTTCCTACGTGGGTCGGCCGCCGTCTGTGTAGCGTTGAACCAAATGATGCTTTGCTGGAGAGGAAGCGGTGGATACCGCGTTCGGTAGAGGAAGGCCGAAAAGACGGCTAAAAGTTCCGGTCGATTCCGAAAAAGGCGCGCTCAAATAGCCGCTTTTTCGTCGGAATACCCGTATTTTCCGACTTTACACCACTTTCGAAGGCCGCTTCTTCAACCCGGCGCCCAAACCCGTTGGCTCGGGGGCGGGCGGCGCGGGCGGCACCAGCGTTCCGCCGGAAGAAGACGGCGCGAGGTCATCGAAATAGACGCCGTTATCGTCCGGATTGACGGTGGGCGGGCGGCGCGGCGTCACGCGGTTGCCGCGCTGCTGACGGGCGTGTTGCGCGGCGTTGAGGGCGTGCTCCTGCTTCGTGAGCAGCTCGGCGCGCAGGTGGAGGTTGCGCGTCATAGACGCGACTACCTCGTCGGGCTTCGGGTGCGTGGGCAGCGCGTGGCGCAGCTCGGCGTACGTAGAGTCGAGGAGGGCCATCTCGCGATCCCAATCGTCGGCGAGGGGGCGGGCGGGGCGGTGGGCGGCCCGGTCGTGCTGCCGCTCGGCGAGGAGCGTCCGGTAACGCGCTTCCAGGCGGGCTAGCTCCACGGAGCTTTCGGGCTCGGCGGTGCGGGCGTCGGCGGTGGCGGCGGACAGCTCGACGTCGTCGTCGGCGGCCGTCAGGAGGGCGGCTTGCACGGCGGGGTCAGGCTCTTGATTCCGGAAGCCGTGGAGCGGCCGGGCAGTGTACCGCTCCGATGATTCATCGGCGGAAGCGGCAATGCTGATCGTCGGCTCGTCGTCAATAGTGCTAGCGGCCACCTGCGGCGCCGTCGCAAGCGGCTCAGTGCCGAGGCGTAAGCCATACCCGAGGCCGAATACCACGAGCGCCGCCGCAGCCATTCGCCACCACGTGGCCCGTGCTGAAACCGGCGCCGTAACCGGCGCAAACTGCCCGCCGCGCGCGGCCGTCAGGGGCGGTGCGGCGGTAATCGGAGCCGCCACAACTTCATCTTCGTCAAGCGCACTTTCGATAGCCGCCCACAAATCGGCGCGGGGTTCGAGGGTGTCGAAAGCCGTCCGGTTGTGCTGCGTCCAGGCGCGCAGCGGCTCTTGCTCGCGGGGCGCTTGCGCTTGGAGGGCGTCGGCGAGGGCCAGCCAGCCGTCGGTGGGAGGAGCCAGGGTGTCGAAACGGTCGCGGTGGTGCTGCACCCAGGCGCGCAGGGCGTCGGGCGAGGCATTCGGGGAGGACGACAAATGATCAGCAGAATTTTTCACGAAATCGAAGGGAGAATCAGATGGGAAGGTGCAGGTAGAGCAGGTGATTGAGAATGGCGGGTGCCGGGAAGAAGCAGAGGGAATCGAAAGAAATCGAAAGAAATCGAAAGAAAAAGAACCGGTTTTCAGGAAGAAGTACGCAAAACCGGCTGCGCCTGATTCGCGAGCACCAGCTCCAGCAGCCGTTTGCGGGCACGGCTGTACTGTGATTTGGAGGTGCTTTCGGTGATGCCCAAAATCTCGCCGATCTCGGCGTGGTCGTAGCCTTCGAGCAGATACAGCGTCAGCACGACGCGGTAACCATCGGGCAGAAGGTGCAGCGCCCGCCGGACTTGCTGCACGCGCCGGTCGGTGTCGTCGCCGTCGTGGTCGCGGAGCCACGCCCAAGCGCCGGCGCCTTCGGCGGCTTCGTCATCATCGGCCCAGTCGCGGCCGTCGGTATCGTCGAGGCGGACCAAATCGAGGCGGCGCTGCTGCACCCGGTTCAGGCTGCGGTTGATGACGATGCGCTTCAGCCACGCCCCGAACGACGACTCGCCCTTGTAGTGGTGAATGTCGCGGAAGGCGCTCAAAAACGCTTCCTGCAACACATCTTCCGCCTCTTCCTGCGAGCCCGTAATCCGGAAGCTCACGTTGAGCATCGCCCGGCAATACAGCCGATACAGCTCCGCCTGCGCCCGGCGGTCGCCGGTACGGCAGCGGATCACCAGCGGCGTACTGGCATCAGTGTAGGCAAAGCCTTCCACGTCGGGGGCGGGGGTCAAGGGGAAATCCGGATTCAAGCTCATAGACAATAGCCGCCGCCGCCGAGTTGCACGGCCGTCGTTCATTTAGTCGATACTCAGGCTGAAACAAGCGTTGCCCGTCAGACGGTTACAGCTGAAACATGCTCGCGTAGGGACGCCTATTGGCGTCCACGGTCTGAACAGGACGCCAATAGGCGTCCCTACGCTCTTGAACCCGGTCAACAATCAACTCAAGAGCTATGATCAGTCACGATAACCCAGCGCCCTTTTTTGCGCGCCAGCAGCAGCGTAAACGCGCCTTGCGGATGGTCATTTTCCCGCTGAAGCGCCCACTGCCCGACCACAAACGCACGGTCGGCGGACGCCACTTCGATGCTCAGAATCTGAAACGAGAGCTTGCCCATCCGCGCCGCATCCGGGTAGCGCTGCCGGTAGCGCGCCAGCGTGGCCGCATAACCGCGGGTAGGCCCGGTGGCGCTCATAAACAGGAGCGAATCTGACTGCCAGTAACCCGCCTGCATGTACCCTTCCACATCGCCCCGATTCCAAGCCGCCGCCTGTTCGGCGAGCAACGCCTGAATTGCGGTTTCCGCTGCTGGGGGTGCCTTCAAAACCGTTTCCATCGCCACTTTTTGGGCGTGCGAAAGGCTGATAGTCAGCATAAGAATCAGGGTAAGAAGCAGGCGTTTCATCAGGTTTTTTGGGGGGATATCAGAAGAGAATCGACCGCTGGACGAACCGGCGCCACTGCCGTCAACCACTCGGCCACCTGCGCTCGGAGAGCGGCGGGCGTGCTCGTTGGGTCGTGGAGGGCGCCGCGTTCCAGCGGCGTTTGCTGCGATTTACTGAGCTTCCGGCCATCAGCCCCCGCCACCAGCGGGTGGTGGTAGAACTGCACGGCCCCGAAACTAGCGGCCCACGGCGCTCCGGCCTGTTCGGCGAGCCACAGCTGCGCGGCCGTGGAGGGCAGCAAATCCTGTCCGCGCACGATGAGCGTCACGGCATCGGCTACATCATCGGCGAGGCTGGCGGTTTGGTAGGAGGGAAGGCCGTCTTTTTTCCGTACCACGAAATCGCCGACGAGCGCTGCCACGTTCAGCGTCTGCGGCCCGAGGAAGCCGTCGGTCAGGCGCACCGTGGCGTCGGCGGGAATCTTCACCCGCCAAACTGCCTCAGGTGTATCTAAAGGCAGGTTTTTCTCCCGACAAGTACCCGCGTATAGGCCATCTAGACGGGCATTGGCCGCCACTTGCGCCCGCGAGCAAGTGCAAGCATACACCAGCCCCGGCCGCGCCCCGACCAGCGCATCAAGCAGGACTTGGTATCGCGCCAACCGCAGGTGCTGCGAGAAATGCGCCTGAAAATCGGCCACATCACGCGGCCCGCCGTCTGGGGTAATGCCGAGCCAGCGCAGTGTGGCGAAGATATTTTCGAGATACGCCGCCCGGACGCGCTCGCGGTCCAAATCGTCGATGCGCAGCAGCAGCTCGCCTTGCGCGCTTTGAACGAGCGCCTGCGTCAGCAGAAAATTGAGCGCATTGCCCGCGTGCAGGTAGCCGCTGGGCGTGGGCGCAAGCCGGGAGCGTATCACCTTATAAAAGGGCCGTGCGGGGTGGGGGAGGGGCTGATTCGGCGCAAGCCAAAGCTACGCGCACTTGATTACCTTATTACTTAATCGGCGGCAGCGTCCAGTTTTTAGTTATTTTGACGATTGGGCGGCGAAGCGATGGATTTCCCGGTTTCGCCCGCCCGCGCTTTACGTCAACGTCATAAACCGATGCCGTTTCCATCGTATTCTTGGCCGTCAGCGGACGGCCGTTTCGTCATTTCCACCGACCCGGCCCGGCTCGATTTCGGCGCCGTTCACGCGTACCTCTCCGAGCAGTCTTACTGGGCAAAAGGCGTGACCCGGCAGGCCGTGGAGCGGGCGGCGGCCCACTCGCTCTGCTTCGGCATCTACGAAGTCGCGACCAACCACCAAGCCGGTTACGCGCGGGTCGTGACCGATTACACGACCTTCGCGTACCTCTGCGACGTATTCGTCCTCGAAACCTTCCGGGGCCACGGCCTCGGCAAATGGCTTATCGCCACCATTCTCTCGCACCCCGATATCCCGAACCCGCGCCGCTGGCTCCTCGCTACGGCCGACGCGCACGGCCTCTACGCCCAAAACGGCTTCACGCCGCTCCCGCTGCCGGAACGCTGGATGGTGAAATTGGCGCAAGTAGCGCCGCCTGCTGAACCACCTGCTGAATCCGCATCTCACTCCTGACGCCACTTTCTTCCTGATTCCTGCTCCTGATGCCTGACTTTGCCGCCACTCTCCGCGCCCGTTTCGGCGAAACGGTTTTACTCGGGGAAGATGCCAGTTCTTCCTCGCCGACGCTCGTTGTGAATGCGGCCCGGCTCGTGGAAGTGTGCCACTTCCTGCACGACGACCCCGCTCACTGGTTCGATTTCCTAAGCTGCCTGTCGGCCCTCGACAATGGGCCTGACGCGGGCACGATGGAGATCATCTACCACCTCTATTCGCTCCCGCACGACCATTACCTGACGCTCAAAGTGCGCGTCGAGCGCAACCGCGATTCCGAGCCGCTGCCCACAGTGCCCAGCGTGACGGCCGTTTGGCCCGCCGCCAACTGGCACGAGCGCGAAGCGTTCGACCTGATCGGCATTCATTTCAGCGGCCACCCGGACCTGCGCCGCATCCTCTGCCCGGCGGATTGGGTCGGCCACCCGCTCCGCCGCGATTATGTGGCGCAACCCGTCTATCACGGCCTGCCCGTCGCCTACGACCAGCACAACGAGCGCAACGGCTATCAGCCCGAACGCGACCAGCGCCCCACGTTCGGCGAGCGGGCATAGGGCTGGGCTTGCGCCCACCTGCTCATCTTATTTTTATTCGCTCTAAATTTCAAATTATTTTTGACTTTTTCTTGGATTGTCGAAAATAATTGTTGCACCTTTGCAGCGCGATTCGGCACAACCACCGCCGCAGTCGTTTCCCACAGCATCATGATTCGCTTCTGCAACTCACTAGAACCAAAGCCAAGTATGGATCCCAAGGATCCAGCTGCGCTCGGGTGCATTCGGTTGCTAAGAAGCTGATAGACTAGCTTTTTGTAAGCAAATACGAACGCCCGGGTCAGCCAATGACTCGGGCGTTTTTCGTTTTCAGCGTTTTGCCCTCCTTCCTTTTCCGCAGGACGAGGTGCCCAGCTGAAAGCGGTCGACCGGGCCGACGCACCAATTTATTGGTTTTTTCTCCCTTTGCTGTGACCGATTTTTCGGTCGCCCGGTCGAATATTTTTTGCACTTTCCCATTGATCTCCTTTTTTCTCCACTCCGCTATGCGCTTCAATTTCTTCTCCCGCTTACTGCACGGCGAAACGGCTGCCGTCGTCAACCACGAGGGCGCGGCGGCCGTGGCCCTGACGCCTTCACTGGCGCTCTACGCCGCCGTCGTGACCACGTTCGTCCACGACAGCTTTTATGAGAAAGCCCCCGCCCGTGTCGACCGCCTGCGGGCGCTCATCGGCCAGTGCGAGGCGGCTTTTGTGGCCCGTCTGGCGGTGTATGCCCGCGAGCAGATGAACCTGCGCACCGTGCCACTGGTGCTGGTGGTGGAGCTGGCGCACATCGCCAGCGGCTCCGATCTGGTGCGGCGCACGGTGGCCCGCGTGGTGCAGCGCCCCGACGAAATCACCGAATTGCTCGCGCTTTACGCCTTGGCCAACGGCCGGACAGCGAACCGCAAAAGCCTCGGCCAGCTCTCAAAACAGGTGCAGAAAGGCTTGGCGGAAGCGTTCACGCGCTTCGATGCCTACCAGCTCGCCAAGTACGACCGCGTGGGCGCCATCCGGCTGCGCGATGCGCTCTTCCTGACGCACGCCAAAGGCCGCACCGAAGCCCAGCAGGCCGTTTTCGATCAGCTGGTGCGCGGCGAGCTGCCCGTGCCGAATACGTGGGAAACGCGCTTGTCGGGGTTGGGTCAGCAGGCTTTTGAGTCGGCGGAAGCCAAAGCCGCTGCGTTCCGCGCGACGTGGGAAGACCTCGTGACGAGCAACCAGCTCGGTTACATGGCCTTGCTTCGGAACCTGCGCAACGTGCTGCAAGCCAACGTGTCGGCTCCGACGATTCAGCGAATCGCCAACCGTCTGGCCGACCCCGCCCAAGTGGCCCGCGCCCGGCAGCTGCCGTTCCGCTTTCTGGCGGCCTACCGCGAGGTGCAGGCAATCACGAGCGCCGACGGCCCGGTGCTGCTCGATGCGCTTGAGCAAGCCGCGAAAGCTTCCGTGGCGCACCTGACGGGCTTCGGCCCCGAAACCCGCGTGGTGCTGGCGTGCGATGTTTCGGGCTCAATGCAAAAAGCAATCGCACCGAAATCGACGATCCAGAGCTACGATATCGGCTTGCTGCTCGCGATGCTGCTTCAAACGCGGTGCGCCCGCGTCACGACAGGCTTTTTCGGGAACACTTGGAAGCGCGTGACGCTGCCACGCCAATCCGTACTGGCCAATGTGATGGCGCTCCGATCCCGCGAGGGTGAAGTGGGCTACGCGACCAACGGCCATCTGGTGATCGAAGACCTGCTCAACCGCCGCGAGGTGGCCGACAAAGTCCTCATCTTCACCGACTGCCAGCTCTGGAATACGGCCAAGCCCGGCGATCAGCCGCTCGGCCGGGTCTGGAGTGAGTACCGGCGGCGGGTGGCGCCCGATGCCCGACTCTACCTCTTCGATCTGGCGGGGCACGGCCAGTCGCCGGTGCAGCTCGACGCTGCCCACGGGGTGGCATTGGTGGCGGGCTGGTCGGAGCGGGTGTTCGAGGTGCTCGACGCGCTCGAAAACGGCGGCTCGGCGCTGGAAGTCATCCACCGGATCGACTTATAAACGACTTGTAAACGACAACTTGTAAACGACAACGCGGCCGAAGGTGCCGTTGGGCAGTCTTACTTCTGGGAACCAGAAACTGCGGGTTCGACTCCCGCCCAGCCGCAAACGGGCGGCTGGTGGCGAAACGGAAAAACGCGCTGAGCAAGCAGACTGCCCCCTTTTTTGCCCTTCGGCCGCTGAATCGGGTGCCGTAGGCGAGCGATACTTCGATTGGCTAGCCTTCACGGGCGGGCAGGTTCGAATCCTGCGAGCCGCTCGCCGCTTTTTGCCCCGATTCTAGTTGCCGCGTCTCGGCCCCTGAGAGACGTAGCTGCCCTGCCAGTCCGGTGCCGTCGTCGGGCGATACATCGCCTGCCCGACCTGGATTCGACTTTGATCGACCATTCTTCGCCCGATAATTATCGCCCGGACGGGCTTGGGTAGGACTTCTTTTTCTCTTCCTTTTTCTTCTTTCAGCTGAAAACAATCCGTTCTGCTTTGAAACGCACGGCGCCACTTGCGCCGTAGGAATAAAAGGCGGAACCAACGATGAACGATTCGCCGGGTGCCGTAGCCGGGCCATACTTCGATTTTAATCTTCGGGTCGCAGGTTCGAGTCCTGCCACGACGTCTTTGGCGCCGTGTAGCTCAGGTGGTTAGAGCAGCAGACGAAGGCCCGGCGGTTTATTGCCCCGGCGAATTTTTATCGTGAAAAGCACTGCTATCGAAAACCATTCGATGGTTGCGCCAACCTCAATTAATTCCGAAAATCAGCGCCTGATGGGCGCGTAAAAATCAACAGTTATGGCGGTTTCCATTACCGGCAACGACCTGCGCCGCCTCGGTTTCCCGGAGGGGCGTGCCATTGGGCTGGCGCTTGCCCAGCTCCAACGCAAAGAGCATAAACACTGGTCGCAGACCGAAAAGCTTGACCATTTGAAGGCGGTTTTGGCTGCGCCCGAGGCCTTTTTGGCCGATTTGGCGTGGAGCCATACGGCTGCGGCGCTCCTGCCACCGCCGTCGCGCCACGTCGCGCTCGTCGACCGGAAGCCGTATGCGGTTTATGGCGAAGAATTCATTGAGCCGGGCGCGCGGCATCAGATGGATACGGCGATGAAGCTGCCCGTGACGGTGGCGGGCGCCCTCATGCCCGACGCCCACCACGGCTACGGCCTGCCCATCGGCGGGGTGTTAGCGACGGATAACGCCGTGATTCCGTACGCCGTCGGGGTGGATATCGGGTGCCGGATGGCGCTCTCCATCTTCGATTTACCGCCGACGTGGGTCGAGCAGCGCCGGCAGGAGCTGCAACACAAGCTCCTCGCGAACACGCGGTTTGGCGGGCGGGAGCTGTTTGTGCGCGGCGAGCGCCTCGACCACGAGGTGCTCTCGCGGGAGGAGTTCCGCACCATTCCGTTCCTGCGGAACAAGCTAGATACGGCGGCGGCGCAAGTCGGGACGTCGGGTTCGGGCAACCACTTTGTGGAGTTTGGAGTGGTCGAAATCACGTCGGCGCACAACGCGCTGGGGGTGGCGCCGGGGCGTTACGTGGGGCTGTTGTCACACTCCGGGTCGCGGGGGTTGGGCGCTAGCATCGCGCAGCACTACACGGGGCTGGCGATGGATACGTGTCAGTTACCCGCCGAAGCCAAGCACTTGGCGTGGCTCGGATTGGATACGGAAGCCGGACAGGAATACTGGGCCGCGATGAATCTGGCGGGTGATTTCGCCTCGGCGAACCATTACCAGATTCACCAGCGCATGGCGAAAGCCCTCGGTGAAAAGCCGCTCGCGAAGGTCGAGAACCACCACAACTTCGCGTGGAAGGAGCTACTCGATGGCCGCGAAGTGATTGTGCACCGCAAAGGCGCAACCCCAGCCGGGGCGGGCGTCCTGGGCATCATCCCCGGCTCGATGACCGCCCCCGGCTACATCGTGGCGGGGCGCGGCGAGCGGGCATCATTAGCATCGGCGTCGCACGGCGCCGGTCGCCTGATGTCGCGGACCCGCGCAAAAGCCGAGCTGAGCGACGCCGAAGTGCGCCGAACCCTACAAGCCCACGGCGTCGACCTCATCGGCGGCGGGCTGGATGAGGCGCCGCAGGCCTACAAGGACATTTTCACGGTAATGGCCGCCCAAACCGACCTCGTGGACGTGCTAGGCAACTTCACGCCGAAAGTGGTGCGGATGGACGGGTAGGGGCAAGGGGGAGATGTGATGATGTGGGGATGTGGTTCAATGTGAAACCCGTGTAGCCCGCTGTATCCGGCACCGTCCCGGTGCCGGTTGGTAGGGCGGCCAGCTCCGGCACCGAGACGGTGCCGGGTACGTAGGAATGGGCACATCTTTCACATCCCCACATCCGTCACATCTTCTCCTGCTCCACCAGCTGAATCGCGGCGGAATTAATGCAGAACCGCATCCGTCCGCCGGGGCCGTCGTCGAATACGTGGCCTTGGTGGGCGTCGCAGACGTTGCACAGGACTTCGACGCGGATCATTCCGTAGCTCGAATCCTTGTGGTATTTCACCACATTATCGGCCACGGCTTCGGTGAACGACGGCCAGCCGGTGCCCGATTCGAACTTCGTGCTCGAATCGTAGAGCGGCGTGCCGCAGCAGACGCACGCGTAGAGGCCGGGCTCGTGGGCTTCGCAGTATTCGCCGGTGAAGGCGCGCTCGGTGCCGTGTTCGCGGGTGACGTGAAACTGCATCGGCGTAAGCTGCGCTTTCCACTCTTCTTTCGTTTTCTCGACCCGGCGCGGTGGGGCCGGGGAGCCGTGGGTGGCAAGGCGGATGATGTCGGACCAGGTTTGCATACCCGCCAAACGCATGAGCCGGGGGTTCGGTTTTGGGGAGCTTAACTTTCAGCAGTTTCGCAAAATGGCCTTCACAAGTTTCTGCCCTAATGTTCCCACATTTACGCCCCCTCTTTCTGCTGCTTCTCAGTCTGCGAGCTACCGCGCTAGTGGCCTATACTGCGCCGCCCGATAGTGTGCGCCGCTCTCCGCAGTGGCGGGTAGGTGTGGTGGCGGGCACCTTGCTGCAACGCATCGCTGCTGGTAAATTTCCACTATCGCCCACCGCCGAGCAACGCAGTGCGCCGGGGGTGCAGGCCGGGTTGGTGGGGCGCTGGGGCGCTAAAAACGGCGTTTGGGGCTTGCGCCTCGAAACCACCTACACCGTCGTCAGCAACCACTGGCTCGACCCCGAAAATTCTACCGACATGCGTTACCGGAGCAGCGTAATCGGCGTCGCGCCGTTACTCGACATCACGTTGCTCCGCTCCCGGCGGTTGCATTTGCTGGCCGGGGTGCAAATCAACACTTACCTGTCGGGCGCGCGGGAGGTGGGTAAAGAGCTTGCGGGGACACGCTTTGGCTATTTCGACGGCTACCAGTGGATAACGATAGATTATACGTACACCAACAACAAATTTAGGCCGAGTGCAATCCCGCTTCCATTTCGTACAATGTTGGGGGGCACTTGGGAAATACACCCCCGGCTCGAAATCGGGGTGCGTGTTGAACGAGGCGAAAAAATGCGCCTACCCATGTTGAACGTCCCGACCCCTACGCTGACCAACCCCATCGTTACCAGACCTATCCAGTCCGGCCGCCTTGTGGCTGCGCGCCTGGCCGTTACGTGGTGGTTGCGGTAACAACGCGCGCCGTTCAACCTTTACGTCTTCCATGGCTTCCACCACTTCTTTCCGCGAGTACCTCATCCAATCGGAGCCGCCCGCGATTGACCTGTCGGCGCTACCGCCCGGCCACACCATCCTCAATATGGGGCCGCAGCACCCGAGCACGCACGGCGTGTTGCGGGTAGAGGTCGAGACCGACGGCGAAGTCATCGTGCAGGCGATTCCGCACATCGGCTACCTGCACCGCTGCTTCGAGAAGCACGCCGAATCAATGGCGCCGAATCAGACGATTCCGTACGTCGACCGGATGGATTATCTGTGCGCGATGAACTCGGAGCACGTGTGGGCGATGGGGGTTGAAAAGCTCCTCGGAATTGAGGAATTGCCCGCGCGGGTCGAATATATTCGGGTGTTGGTGACGGAGCTGAACCGGATATCGTCGCATTTCCTTGCCATCGGAACGTATGGGCTGGATATTGGCGCTTTTACGCCGTTTCTGTGGCTGATGCGCGACCGCGAGTACATTCAGCGGTTGTTTGAGTGGGTGTCGGGGTCGCGGTTGCTGTACAATTACATCTGGGTCGGGGGGCTTTATTACGACCTTCCCGTGGGGTTCGAGGACCGCTGCCGCGAGTTTATTGCGTACCTCACGCCGAAGCTCGACGAGATGGACCAAATCCTCGTCGATAATCCGATTTTTATTGACCGCACGGCGCGCGTCGGAGTGCTGCCACCGGCCGTTGCGATTGCCTACGGCTGCTCCGGCCCGATGCTCCGCGGCTCAGGCGTCGCCGTCGATTTGCGACGGACGCTGAATTACTCTGTGTACGGCGCCCTCGATTTTGATGTACCCTTCGGAACCGGGCAAATGGGCGCCGTCGGCGATTGCTGGGACCGGACGTGGGTGCGCGCGCAGGAATGCCGCGAGTCGGTGCGCATCATCACCCAATGCCTCGACCAGCTCCAAACCGGCGTAGCGCGCCGCACGCCGGAGTTCAATCCGCAGGCGGCGTGTCCGAAGAAGATTCGACCCAAAGCCCAAGAGCTGTATTTCCGCGCCGAAACCCCGCGCGGCGAGCTGGGCTACTTCTTCCGCACCACCGGCACCGGCGAGGTTCCGTTCCGCGTGAAAGCGCGCGCGCCATCGTTCTGCAACCTGAGCGTGCTGCCCGCGATTAGTCAGGGGTGTTTACTGGCAGATTTGGTCGCCATCATCGGCTCTGTGGATATCGTGCTGGGGGAAGTGGACCGGTAGGGGTGGGGGAGATGTGGGGATGTGGATATGTGAGGGAGATGTGAAAGATGTGAGCGAAATGTGCGGCGATGTGCCCCCGTCCTACGTATCCGGCACCGTCCCGGTGCCGGTGGGTAGGGACGTGAGGCTGGTCGGGCGCCGTCCAACCATCTCTGGGACAGAGCTGGCTACGTTCAGCGTGCCCTGCAACCGGCACCGGGACGGTGCCGGGTACGTAGATGTGAGCGAAATGTGCGGCGATGTGCCCCCGTCCTACGTATCCGGCCCCGTCCCGGTGCCGGTGGACTAGGAACGCTGCGGCTAGCCCCGTATGGGGCTACCTTCCGGTAGCTTTCAACCCGAAAAGTCGCTGACGGCAGCCCCGTAGGGGCTACCCTGACGGTGCTCGTCGGGCGCCCTAAACCGGCACCGAGACGGTGCCGGGTACGTAGGACAGTAGCACATCCCCACATCATCCACATCCCCACATCTTTTACCCCCATCCCCCATGCTAATCCTCTCCGCCGACCAAACCCGCGCCGCCGATGCGCTCACCTGTCAAACGCAAAACATCTCTTCGCTGGACCTGATGGAGCGCGCTGCGGCCCGCGCCACGGACGCCATTGACCTGCATTTGGGGTGGAAATCGAGCTACGGAAACCAGCGCGTGGTAATCGCCTGCGGACCGGGGAACAACGGCGGCGATGGCCTCGTCATCGCCCGGCTACTATCGCACTTGCCCGGTTTGCGGGTGGAAGCGTGGCTGCTCGCCGCCGAACGCCATTCGGCCGATTGGGACGCTAACCGTGCCCGTCTGCCCGAAAACGTGACCGTCCGTACCCTCGACTCCGCCGCTGACCTGCCGCCTCTACCTGCCGATACCTTCGTGGTGGATGCGCTCTTCGGCACCGGCCTGACGCGGCCCCTTGACGGCGCGGCGGCGGCGCTCGTAGCGCATCTGAATGCCAGCGGGGCCGAAATCATCAGCATCGACGTGCCGAGCGGGCTGCCGACGGACGGGCCTCTGCCCTCTGCTGCTGACCAAGACCCCGCCATCGTGCGGGCCACCAAAACCCTCACGTTTCAAGCCCTGAAACCCACGTTTCTGCTGCCAAGCACGGCGCCGTGGGTGGGCGAGTGGGAAGTCCTCGACATCGGCCTCGACCTGAGCCAAACCACCACCGACCTGCATTTCACGGAAGGCCCCGACGTGCAGCCACTCCTCGCGCCGCGCGCCCGGTTTGCTCATAAAGGCACTTTTGGGCACGCGCTGCTGCTCGCGGGGAGCCGTGGGAAGCTCGGCGCGGCCGTGTTGGCGGCGCGGGCGTGCCTGCGGAGCGGCGTGGGGCTGCTGACGGTTCACGTGCCCGCCGTGGGGTACGGCGTGCTGCAAACGGCGGTGCCGGAAGCGATGACCACCACCGACCCCATGGCCGACCACCTCAGCGCCTTCACCGACGACGTAGACCTCGCGCGGCATCAGGCGCTCGGCTTCGGCCCCGGCATCGGGCGCCACAGTGACACCACGATTCTGCTGCGCGAACTACTCGCCGAGGCGCGGCGCCTCGATGTGCCCGTCGTGCTTGATGCCGATGCTCTCAATCTGCTCGCGCAGCACCCGCAATGGCTACAGCATCTGCCGCCGCGCACCGTCCTGACGCCGCATCCGAAAGAGTTTGAGCGCCTCGTAGGGGCCGCTACCACCGATTTCGACCGCCTCGACCAGCTCAAAAAACTCGCCGCCGATACCGGTGCCGTCGTGCTGCTGAAGGGCGCGTACTCGGTCATCGCCAACCCCGACGGCTCCCTCTTCTTCAATTCCACCGGCAACCCCGGAATGGCGACCGGCGGCACCGGCGACGTGCTCACGGGCGTCATTCTCGGTTTGCTCGCTCAAGGATTTACGCCTTTGGATGCCGCCCGCCTCGGCGCCTTCGTCCACGGCCGGGCCGGTGACTTGGCCGCTAACAAGCACGGCGAGCGCGGCCTGACGGCTGGCGACGTGGCCGAGTACATCGGGCGGGCGCTTCAGATGAATGTGTAAAAGGCACTCGCCGTGACGAGTGGCAGGTCAGCACCCTGCGGATAAGGCACTCGTCGTGACGAGTGGCACATCAGCAGCGCGTCGATAAGGCACTCGTCGTGACGAGTGGCATATCAGCGGTGCGTCGATAAGGCACTCGTCGTGACGAGTGGCACATCAGCGGTGCGTCGATAAGGCACTCGTCGTGACGAGTGGCACATCAGCGGTGCCTAGAAGCGTATTTGGTCAAGTCGGAAGCCTTTTAGAGATGAGCTAATCGCGTTCACGGCGTAAAACCGCCCCGTCAGGCCTACATTTCGCCCTACATCCCGCCCGTCATGTATCTCCTCAAGAACGCCACTCTCGTCAACGAAGGCCGCCGGGTGGTGGCCGATATCCTTATCCGTGGCCAGCGCATCGAGCGGATTGACCCGCAGATTGAAGTGCGCGGCCGCGTGACGGAAATCGACTGTACCGACCGGTTCGTGCTGCCGGGGCTGATTGATGACCAAGTCCATTTCCGCGAGCCGGGGCAGCCGCAGAAGGCCACGATTGGGTCGGAAGCGCGGGCGGCGGTCGCGGGCGGCGTCACCTCTTTTATGGAGATGCCGAACACCACGCCGACCACCACCAACGCCGCCGCCCTCGCCGACAAGCTCAGTCGGGCGGCCCAGACGTCGGTTGCGAACTACGCGTTCTACCTCGGCGCCACCAACGACAACCTTCGCGACGTCCTCACCGCCGACCCGCGCCGCATCGCGGGCATCAAGATTTTTATGGGGTCGAGCACCGGCAATATGCTCGTCGACGACGCCCGCACCCTCGAACGCATCTTCGCCGAAGCGCCCACGCTCATCGCCACGCACTGCGAGGACGAAGCCACCGTTCGTGCCAATTACGCCGCCGCCGTGCAGCAATACGGCGCCCCGGAGCGGATTCCGGCCGCCGCGCACCCCGTCATCCGCTCCGCCGAAGCGTGCTTGAAATCGAGCGCCCTCGCCATCGAGCTGGCCCGGCGGCACGGCACCAAGCTCCACATCCTCCACCTCACCACCGCCGACGAGCTGGCGCAGTTCGCGCCCGGCCCGCTCGCCGGGAAGCGCATCACGGCGGAGGTCTGCGTGCATCATCTCTGGTTTTCCGCCGACGATTACGCCCGCCTCGGCCATCAGATCAAGTGCAACCCCGCCGTTAAGGCGCCGCACCACCGTGCCGCCATCCGCCAAGCCCTCCTCGACGACCGCCTCGACGTCCTCGCCACCGACCACGCGCCCCACACGTGGGCCGAAAAGATGCAGCCCTATCCGCAGGCGCCCAGCGGCCTCCCGCTCGTGCAGCATTCCCTCCAGATGCTCCTCGCCCTCGACTTGCTCCCCATCGAGCGCATCGTCGAGAAAGCCTGTCATAACCCCGCCACCCTCTTCGGCGTGCAGGAACGCGGCTTCCTCCGCGAAGGCTACTTCGCCGACGTCGTCATCCTCGACCCCGCGCCCCGCCCCACCGTCCAAAAAGCCGACCTGCTGTACCACGTCGGCTGGTCGCCGCTCGAAGGCGAGCAGCTACGCGGTGAGGTGACGCACACCTTCGTCAGCGGCCACCTAGCGTGGGCCAACGGCCAAATCAACGATGAGCGGATGGGGGAAGCGGTGGAGTTTGGGGGAGAGCGTTAATAGCCACTTACGACTGCTGACTACGGTTATACTCGTCTAAATCAACGGCTTCCGGAAAGTAGGCTCTAAACCGCGCCGTTAAATCTTGGTCGCGGCTGAGCAGCAGCGTGTAGCCGCTATCCCAGCAAACAATCTCTACTTCTGCCAATGGATGCTGAATCTGTACGCCTGGCTGCCAGAGTGCGGGATTGCCATCCGCAAAGGGGTAGACACTGATGGGTTGGTTTTTAATATCGACCTCAGGACGAAAACCTGATAATACACCCCATATGAATTGAATTGAGCGCTCTGCTTCCGTAAGAAGCTGCGTCAGCTCAGTGCCGGTGAGCCATAAGGATGACTGTGAGGTTTCACCGAGTGAGCTTAGAATCGGTACGCTGTAAGCCACGATATCCGTTAGCAGCCAATTAAACTCTTTCTGCCGGCCGCCAAACGCATGAAATACAGCTTGCAGGTCTGTATGAGACGGCATCCGAAGCGCTTCTTTGAGTAGGGTATTCATCAGACTTATTTATTGCGCCCACGGAAGACAATGTATCAACTCAAATTCCTGCTCCGCTTATAACCTCGTTATTGAAAACTGACCCCAAGGGCACTATCGTTAGGTAGTCGGGGGCATCGTCTCCGGTAAAGTT
>JANNMJ010000094.1:0-16491 GCA_031397815.1 Hymenobacteraceae bacterium | reverse complement strand
TCCGTAAGAAATCAGCGAAATCAAAAAATCCGCTCAATCAGCGATCTAGTCGATAATCACGGCACGCCCCGCAATCACATCCTCTTCCACTTTCTTGTACTTCACGCCGCGCTCCACGCGCCCGTCGTAGTACTGCACGTTGACGAGGGCGTTACGGTCAGGGCCTTTTTGGGCGCGGAATGGCTCCTGCTTGGGCTGGGGGCCTTCGGGCAGCACTTCCTCATCCTGATACTCCTCGCGCATCGGGCCTTGCGACGGTTGCGGCTGCTGCGCCGGACCACTGAACGTCACCGTGGAAGGTGCCGACGAACCTACCGTGAAGCTCGTGGTGTAGCTCTGGGCTTGGGCGGCGCGCTGGGCCTGAGCGGCCAAACGCTGCTGCTCCTGCCGCATCTGCGCTTCCTGCTGGGCTTGCTGGCGCTGCTGGTCTTCCTGCGAAGGCGTCGGGATGTCGGCGTGGAACAGGAACTGGGCAGTGTCCTGATTCACCTTGCCAATCATCTTCTTGAACAGCTCGAACGACTCGAACTTGTAAATCAGCAGCGGGTCTTTCTGCTCGTAAACGGCGTTTTGCACCACTTGCTTGAGGTCGTCCATCTGGCGCAGATGCTGCGTCCAGGCTTGGTCGATGATGGCGAGTACGACGCTCTTCTCCATCCCCCGAACCAACTCGACACCGCCGTTATTGACGGCCCGCTCCAGATTCGCAACCGACGAAACCTGCTTCCGGCCATCCGAGAACGGCACCGCGATGTTCTCGATTTCGTGGCCTTGGTTCGTGTACAGGTCGGTGAGGAGCGGCAACGCCTGCTCGCCGATTTGCTTGGCGCGGGTGATGTAGTAGCCGAGCGCCTCTTCGTAAAGCTGCTGCGTGAGCGCCTGCGGCTGTTTCGTAGCCATATCGCCCGATGAAACTTGCGACTCGAAGCCGAAGTAGCGGAGCGTGGCGAGCTTGAGGTTGCCGAGGTCGGCGGCGGGCTTGTAGGCGCCCACGATTTCTTCGGCGACGTCGTAAATCAGGTTCCAGACGTCGAGCTCCAACCGCTCGCCGTACAGCGCGTTGCGGCGGCGCTTGTACACGGCTTCGCGCTGGAAGTTCATCACGTCATCATACTCCAAGAGGCGTTTCCGGGTGCCGAAGTTGTTCTCCTCGACCTTCTTCTGCGCCCGCTCGATGCTGCTCGAAATCATCGAGTGCTGAATCACTTCGCCCTCTTCAAGGCCCATCCGGTCCATCAGACGCGCAATCCGGTCGGAGCCGAAGAGGCGCATCAGGTTGTCTTCCAAGGAAACGAAGAACTGCGAAGAACCCGGGTCACCCTGACGACCCGCCCGACCGCGCAGCTGACGGTCAACGCGACGGCTCTCGTGCCGCTCGGTGCCGATGATGGCCAACCCGCCCGACGATTTGGCTTCGCCCTTAAGCTTGATGTCAGTACCCCGACCGGCCATGTTCGTCGCAATCGTGACGGTGCCTGGGAAGCCCGCGTTCGCCACGATTTCGGCTTCGCGCTGGTGCTGCTTCGCGTTCAGCACTTGGTGCGGAATGCCGCGTAGCTTCAACAGACGCGATATCAGCTCCGAGTTATCCACCGACGTGGTACCCACGAGCACCGGCCGCCCGAGCTTCACCATCTCCTGAATCTCTTCAGCGACGGCGTTGTACTTCTCGCGCACGGTCTTGTAAACCTTGTCGTCGGAGTCTTTGCGGGTGATTGGCCGGTTCGTCGGAATCACCACCACGTCGAGCTTGTAAATCTGCCAGAATTCCCCGGCTTCCGTTTCGGCCGTACCGGTCATCCCGGCCAGCTTGTGGTACATCCGGAAGTAGTTCTGGAGCGTGACCGTCGCGTAGGTCTGCGTGGCATCCTCGATGCGCACGTTTTCCTTCGCCTCAATCGCCTGATGCAGCCCGTCGGAATACCGCCGACCTTCCATCACCCGGCCCGTCTGCTCATCGACGATCTTGATCTTGCCGTCTTCGGAAATGATGTATTCTTGGTCTTTCTCGAAGAGCGTGTAAGCCTTCAGGAGCTGGTTCACGGTGTGAATCCGCTCGCTCTTGGTCTGATAATCGGACACGAGCGCGTCCTTTTGATGGAGCTTCTCGTCGTCGGCAATGCCGTTATTCTGCTCGATACGGGCGATTTCGGTCCCGATATCCGGCATGATGAAGAAGTGCGGGTCTTCGCCCTGACCGGTAATCAGGTCGATGCCCTTCTCGGTCAGCTCAATCTGGTTGTTCTTCTCGTCGATGGTGAAGAAGAGCGGCTTATCGGCCTCGGGCATCTGCCGCGAGTTGTCCTGCATGAAGAACGCTTCCGTCTTGTTCATCGACGCCCGAATCCCCGTTTCGCTCAGGAACTTGATAATCGACTTGCTCTTCGGCAGCCCGCGGTAAGCGCGGAACAGCGCCAAACCACCTTCTTTCTCGTTGCCTTCCTTGAGCAGGCGACGAGCTTCCACGAGGAAGCCGTTCACTACTTTCTTCTGCTCTTCCACGAGGCGCTGAATGCGTGGCTTCAGCACCAGAAACTCGTGCACATCGCCGCGCGGCACCGGGCCTGAGATGATGAGCGGCGTCCGCGCATCGTCAATCAGCACCGAGTCCACTTCGTCGACCATTGCGTAATGGTGCTTGCGCTGGACAAGCTCATCAGGCTCACGCGCCATATTGTCGCGTAGGTAGTCGAAGCCGAACTCGTTGTTGGTACCGTAGGTGATGTGGGCGCGGTACGCATTGCGCCGCTCATCGGAGTTCGGCTGGTGCTTATCGATGCAATCCACGGAAATGCCGTGGAATTCCATCAGCGGCGCCATCCACTCCGAGTCACGCTTGGCGAGGTAATCGTTGACGGTCACGATGTGGACGCCACGGTTCGCCAACGCGTTGAGGAACATCGGCAGCGTCGCGACGAGGGTCTTGCCCTCACCGGTCGCCATCTCCGCGATTTTCCCCATATGCAGCACCGTGCCGCCGATGAGCTGCACGTCGTAGTGCATCATATCCCACGTGATTTCGGCGCCCGCCGCGTACCACTTGTTGCTCCAAACGGCCGTATCGCCCTCAATCGTCACGTTCGGCTTCATCTCCGCGAGCACTTGGTCAAGCTCGGTGACGCGCACCCGCAGCTCGCCGTTCTCTTTGTAGCGCCGCGCCGTTTCCTTCATAATCGCGAAGGCATCGGGCAGTACTTCGAGCAGGGCGGCTTCGAGCTCCACGTTGCGCTGCTTCTCCAGCGCATCGATTTGCTCGAAGATGGCCTCTTTGGCGGGCAGCTCCATCGCGGGCTCGTCGGCAATCCGCTGATGCAGGGCGGCGAGCTGGTCGTCGGTGCCGCGCAGCTTATCGGCGAGGGTATCCTGCACCTGCTTGGTCCGGCCGCGCAGGTCGTCGTCGGAGAGGGTACGAAGGGTGGCAAACACCGCGTTGGTGCGCTCCACGTAGGGCATCACCTCTTTGATGTCGCGGTCAGACTTAGTGCCGAACACCTTCGCGACGGCCTTGCCAATGAAATCAAACATAAGTAAAGTAGGAGCTGTCAGCAGAACGCCCGGCGGGCCGGGCATCGTACAAAAATACGCCCGGCAGCCGGGAAGGGCAGCCGGGCGTCAGGTAGAACCGTGCCGGAGGGCGCGAAGTGCCCTTTTGGCAGGGTGGGGGCTACTTTATGCGTGGCGCTTTGGCGGGTTAAGGCGCGCAGCGAAGGCGTCGTCGAAGTCGCGGAAGTAACGGCAGCCTTTCAGCAGCCGGTCGTACTCGACTTTACCGAGCAGCGCGGGGCTGTGACTTTCGTGGTAAGTCTGGCGGCAACGCTGGGTCGCGTTGGTCAGCACTTCCTTGGGTTTGGCGATGCGCATCACATCGGGCTTCACGCGGCAATTGGCGTTGTAGTGGGCATTGAAGACCTCGATGTGCGCCGTAATCAGCGCTTCCAGCTCATAAATGTTGAGGAGGTAGAGGCCAATGCCGCCTATCACGCGGTTGATGCGAGCGAAATACTGCTGCCGGTCGTCCCACTGCGGCCCGAAGTCATCGAAGCCGTCAAGGTCGCGAATCACTACAATCACATCAGGCTGGCGCCTATCGCAAGCAAGCGGAAGTGCCCTGAGGACTTTGTTGCTGTCGAGAGTGCCGCCGGTCAATCCTTCCAACAGCGGAAAAAAGACGGCTTGCGCTTCGTACCGCTGATTTAGCAGCGCCTTTATAGCCGCCGTATCATTAGGCGACTCCCCGAGCAACCCAACCCGAATTTTCTGACGAACTGCCATCTGCTTATTGAGCATCATTGGCAGCCACGCCGTCGAGGTCTTCCAAGCGCCAATAATCGCTTAGGAAGCCGACTTCGCGCATATAGCGGCGCGCGTGTTCCTGCTGCTCAGCCGTCAGTCTGCGGAACTGCGTGCCCTTTTTCGGGTCCTTTAGCTCGCAGATTAGAATGCGGTCTAGCTCGTCCGTCTTCAGCATATCGAGCACCTGCGGCGAGTGCGTCGTCATAATTACCTGATGCTTGTCAGATACTTCCCGAATCAAGTTTAACAACAGGTGAAGCTGATGCGGGTGAATGCCGAGTTCGGGTTCTTCTAGAAGGAAAATTTTGTCTTTTGGAAGTTTTTCGTCATAGAACGATTCTGGGGCTATTAGGGCACTTATTACACATATCATTCGGCGGGTTCCATCAGATAGCAGTTTAAAAGGCAGCCAAGCTCCATTGCTATTGTATTCAAAATTTAAGTTGCGAATCAGGACTTCATTTTGTATTTCATTAAAATAAAATTGAATGGTGTTATTTAGGCGGACGCGTTGAATTTTTGTGTAAACAGGCAGCTTTTCGTTGAGAGTTGTTATGTATCGGTCGCAATGCTTAAGTACAATCTCTTTCACGAAAGAAAGCGTAAAAGCGAAGGGTTGTTTAGCGAATTGAGTTTTTTCATATATTTCTTCTGTGAAAGATGATATGAAAGACTCAACGAAATGTGTTGTTTCGCCTCCCGCAAAACCAGCGCCGTTGGCCTCAACTGAAGCGTCTAGTGAAACGTCTAGCAAGAGTGGGTCTTGAGCGAATATTCCCTGATTAATGGAAATAATTCCCCATCTCTTACCAATAACTAGTTTTTCAAATGCCAATGAAAGACTTTCTTCGCGTACTGTGTGAGAGCCTAGTGTGAGTTCCGCTTCAAGAGTTATAGCCGGATTGAAAGCAAACCTATTGTCTAACTGAGGCTTTCGCTTGTGATATGTGATTTTCAATTGATTTCTACCGCCTAACTCAAACTCAGAGTTAGCTTTCCCTTGTATTTCTGAGGTAGATTGGAGAGAGTTTTCAATTGCCCGCAAAAAATTCGTCTTCCCGCTCCCATTCGCCCCGATGATGATGTTTAGCCCCGGCTTGAATTCCACTTCGGCGTCGCGCACGGAGCGGTAATCCTTTACCCGTGCTTTTTGCAGGTAGTAAGGCTGGGCCGGGGTTTCGGCGGCGGGCTTTTTCGGCGCTTTGGAAGAGGCTTTGGCCATTGCAGGTCAGGTAGAGAGGGGCGGCGTTTACTCCGGCGAAGATACCCGACCTGCCCTTCCAAACGCCAAACCGCCCGCCAAGCACGGGGCTCGACGGGCGGCTGACTGCTCAGAAAGAAATCTGAGGATTTCTTGGGCGCTTACTGCTACTGCTTCGCGAAACGCACGTGGTAAACGTGACCTTCGGCGTCGCGCAGCGTTACGGTGTAGAGGCCGTTCGGGAGGCTGGCGACATCGAGGGCGTCGGTGCCGTCATAGGCTACTTTATCCATCCGAGCACCGCGCAAATCGCGGATTTCAGCTGCCGTTGCGGTGCTGCCGTCGGGCAGGGCGATGCGCAGGGTGCTGGTCGCGGGGTTCGGGTAGACGCTGGCGGCTTGCTGCGGCGCTGGCGTGGCGGCGAGTGCGCGGACGGTGCCGCCGGTTACGGTGAGGGTGTAATCCTCGGTTTCGCCGTAAGCGTTGGTGGTGCAGGAAGCGGCCGACGAGGCATCCGACATCACCACGCGCAGGCGGTGACCGCCGTTGAGGGCCGTGGCGGGCACGGTGAAGGTGGCCGTGCGGTCGGTAGCGACGTTCGAGCTGGTGGTGCTGGCGAGGGTTTCACCGGCGTCGAGGAAGTCGCCGTCGTTGTTCCAGTCGGCGTAGATGCGGAAGAACTCGGCAAAGGCGGTGGAGGCGAAACCGACCGAGAACGTAATGGTCTGGCTGCTGCCAGCGGCCACGGAAGTGCTCAGGGCAGTGCCGTTGTAATAGCCCGCATCGGCAATAGAAGTGCGATTGATGGCGCCGATCGCGACTTTATCGATCCACTCATACTGCACGCTCGTGCCTTTGCTCACGCAGTAAGTCGGGGTGGTGGTGGCGGCCGACGTGGTGAACGTAGCGGCCGTGGTGAATGCGCTGCTACCGCCGCTGCACACGCTCAGCACTTGCCATTGGTAGGCCGTGGAAGCCGCCAAACCCGTGAGCGCCCGCGAGGTGGTGGTGAGGCCCGTGATGCTCGTCCAGGTGGTGGTGGCGCTGGTTTTGTACTGCACGCTGTAGCTCGTGGCGCCCGTAACGGCTGCCCACGAAAGCGTGGCGCCGCTGCTGGTGATGCTCGCCGTGGCGGGGCTGGCGGGGACGCCGCAGGTGGTGCCGGCCGCGGCCGTGATGTTGAGCGTGTAGTCTTCTACTTCGCCGTAGGTGTACGTTCCGCACGCGGTTTTGCCCGATGCATCGGCCATCGAAACACGCATCCGGGTGGCGCCGGTTGTGGCGGTGGCGGGGATGGTGAACGTCGCCGTGATATCGCCGGTGGCGGAGCTGTTCGCCCGGTTGGTGACTACTTGCTCACCGGCATCGGCGAAGTCTTTGTCGCCGTTGAAATCGACCCAGACGTTGAAGTACTCGTTGTAGGCACTGCTCACGTAACCCGCCGACAGCGTGATAGTCTGGCTGCTGCCCTTCGTTACGCTGGCGCTGAGGGCGGTGCCGTTGTAGTAACCGCCATCGGCGCCGGATGTGCGCGAGATGGTGCCTAGGGCCACTTTATCGATGTACTCATACGATACGTTCGTGCCGTTCGCGGTGCAGTAGGTCGGTGTGGTGGTGCCGCCGTAAGCCGCGCCCACGCCCACCGCGTACCACGCGTTGGTGGTGGCGATGACTTCCGCCGAAGCCGCTCCGTAGAGGTCGGTTGCCGCCTGAATGGCGCCCGTGCGGGCGTTAGCGAACGTCGAGTTGGCCGACAAGTACAGGCTTTCTGTACGGTAAGCGATTTTGGCGGCTTTGTCGAGGGTAATGGCGGCCACTGTGAAGGCGTTGCCTTTGTCGTTGGTGCCGGAACCGCCCACGCTTAGCAGGTAAAACCAGTAATTCAGCACGCCGGAGTTGTAGTGTACGCCGCCATAATCGTTGGCTTGCGTCGGCGTGGTTACGCTCGGTTTCCAGTTGGTGCCCTGGTAAGTATCGGGCTGGCCGTAAGCGTTGGGGTTACTCATGGAGCGCAACGCGGTGCCGGCGGTTTTCATCACTTCCTCGCCGATGAGCCACGTGCTTTTGCCCGTCAGGCTGAGCAGGGCCACGGTGCGCGCTTCCACGGCGGCGCCCCAGATGTCGGAGAAGCCTTCGTTGAGCCCGCCCGACTCGTTTTCGTACGCCAGGTTGGCCGTGGTTTCACAGATGGCGTGCCCCACCTCGTGGGCGCAGATATCCAAGCTGGTGAGGGGCTTGAACATGGTAGCACCATCGCCGTAAATCATCGCCGAGCCGCTCCAGAAAGCATTGTCGTAGCCCGCGGAGCTGGGCACTTCATTGTAATGAACGTAATTGATGATTTTGGCACCACTGCCGTTCCAGGAGTTCCGGTTGTGTACGGCCATCCAGTAATCGTAGGTCTGCTGAGCGCCGAAATGGGCGTCACCGGCTACGTTATCGCGGTTGGCGTTGTTGTATTCGGCGGCCGTCCAGTTGTTGTCCGCATCGGTAAAATCGACGGCGGTGGACAGGTTGTTTCCCCGACGCGCGTTATAGGTCTCGATGCCGAGGCCGCGCGTCGTTTCGCGTAGCCGGTAGGAGCCGGCGGATACGGTTTCGTTGGCAAACGTGCGGGTGCCGCTGTAGGCCGTCGCGAACGTGGCTGTGGCGCCCGCGTGCTTGATGATAGCATCCTGCAAAATCACCTTGCCGGTGTGGGCATCCACGTACACCCACGCGCGGCTCACGGGCTGCGCGGCGTAGATGTTGAATTTCCACGCCAGCACGGGGTGCTTATCGTGGGAGGTGGTGACGATCACCCGCTCCCCAACCGGCCGGAACGACGCTTTGCCTTCCGTTTTCTGCGCAAACTGCCCTTCTCCCGGCTGCTCCCACATATACGTCCGGGCGCCGACGTGCTGCAACGCCGCCGCCAGGGCCGCTTGCTCATTCACCGTCGCCTGAAGATTGATGCCGGCCAATTGCGCCGTCGCTTCTCCGCTCACCGATTCGAGACGCTGGTTCCGGACGTGCGCCGTCAGAATCGCCCGCTCGACGGGTAAGCCTTGATAAAACTGCTGATACCGCTGATGGGTGAACCCGAGGTCGTCGGTTTCGGCGGCGCGAACGGGCCGCAGATCAGATTGAGGGTCCAGCTGAAACGCGCTGCGGATGGCAGCGGGGACCTCGGATGCGCTCGGACCGGAACCCGGCTTGAACTGCACCAGCGCGGTGCCGCTCTGAGCGAAAGAGTGGAAACTGGCCAGCAACGCGGCAGCCAGAATCGGGTATTGATTCTTCATCAACAAAAGGTTTGAGTAGGTAAAAATAGAAACGGCCTATTGTTGAAGTTTCAACAATAGGCCGCCAATCTACGAATTTTTAAAATCTCTACTGCCTTTTGTGTAAAAAACCTTAGGTTTTGGTTAAGTTTTTTTAAAATCTCATCGTAATGAGCCGTTTCTGATGAACCTCGCGGGTTAGCGCGGTCGCTTTAGCAGGTGCTGATTACTCCACCGTCAGGCGGCTCGTTTTGCTGCCGACCCGCACTGTGTAGATGCCCGGCCGCAAGCCGTCGAGCGACAAGCTGGCTTCCGTAGCCGTGGCTTCGCTCACTTGCAGCGTCCGGACGGGCAGGCCGGTGGCGTCGAGCAGAACGATCTGGCGCCCGGTGGCCGTCAGCGGAATGCTGACCGTACCGTGAGCGGGGTTTGGGTAAGGGAGCAGACGGGCGGTGCTGGTGGCTGTTTCAGTTTCGGTAGGAGTTGCCGCGACGGTTGCCGCTGGACGAACCCCCGTCACCGTAAAGCTCGCTACCGACTGCACGGTGCCGCCCAGTGCCACTACCGATACCTTGCCCGCAGTGGCCGTCGGGGGCACAACTGCCGTAATCGAAGCGCTCGAAACCACCGTGAACGACGTGGCGGCGACCGTGCCGAATTTCACCCCAGTAGCGCCAGTAAAGCCGCTGCCATTAATCGTGATGGTAGCGCCGCGAGCGCCCGTGGCGGGCGTAAACGACGTCAGAGTCGGCAGCGAAACCGTGAATACCGTGGCGCTGCTGCCCGTACCGCCCGCCGTCACGACGCTGACGGCGCCCGTGGTGGCGCCCGCCGGGAGCGTCGCCGTAATCCGCGTAGCGCTGACCACCGTGAAGGCCGGGGCGTTTACCGCGCCGAATCGCACGCCCGTGACTTCGCTGAAACTCGTGCCCGTAAGCGTGACCAACGTGCCGACCGCGCCGCTCGCCGGAGAAAGCGTGGTGAGGGTGGGTGCCAACAGCGCAAAAGCCGTGGCCGAACGCCCGGTGCCGCCGCTCGTCGTAACGCTGATGACGCCGTTCGCGCCGCCCGTCGGTACCACTGCCGTGATGAGCGTAGCCGAAACAACAGAGAAGCTGGTGGCCGGACGCGTGCCGAACATCACGCCCGTAGCCGCGGCAAAGCCCGCTCCGTAGATATTGACGGTAGTGCCCGCAAGCGCCTTGAGCGGCGTAAACGAGGTGAGAGCAGGAGCTGGTAACGTGAAGTTGGTGACCGACAGGCCCGTGCCGCCGCGCCCCGTGACGGCCACTTTGCCGGTGGTGGCGCCGGGCGGGACTACGGCGGTCATCCGGACGTCGGAAACGACGCGGAACGTTACGGCGGGCTTCGTGCCGAAGCGCACGCCTGTGGCGGCCGTGAAGCCCGTGCCGTCAATCGTGACGGTGGCGCCGACGGCGGCAGTGGCGGGCGTAAGCGTGGTGATGGCGGGCGGAGCGACCGTGAAGTTGGCGGCGCTCAGGGCGATGCCGCCCGCTGCCAGTACGCTCAGGCGGCCCGTAACCGCACCAATCGGCACGACGGCGGTAACCGAAGTCGGCGAAACGACCGTGAACGTGGTGGCGGCCAACGTGCCGAATTTCACGCCGGTAGCTCCGGCAAAGCCGGCGCCGTTAATCGTGACTGTGGCGCCCATTTGGGCGGTAGCCGGCGCAAAGCTGCTCACCGACGGTGCCACCACCGTAAAGTTGCCGCTGCTGACGGCCGTGCCGCCCGACGATACGACCGTCACCAAACCCGTGGTAGCGCCGACCGGCACCGATACCGTCAGCTCCGTCGGCGATACGTACGTGAACGTCGCTTTCGTGGCGCCGATTTTAACGGCCTGCGCCGCCTCAAACCCCGAACCCCGTAGCGTGAAAGTGCCGGCAATCGGGCCGCTCGCCGGGGTGAGCGTGCTGACGGTCGGCGCGCCGAATCCGTAGCGCCCCAACACCACGTCGCCGTTCGTAGAGGTAACCGTCGTGGCGTCGAGGGCGAGCGTGCCGTAGTAGCTGCCCGCTATGTGTAGTATGCCGGTTGGGCTGGCGCTCGCGTTGATCGTGCGTAGCGGCAGAGGTTTCGCCCACTGCCACGTCCCGCCCGACGACATTTTCGCCACGAACGAGGTCGCGTTCGTCAGGTTAATGGTGCCGAAAGTCGTTGTGGAACCGTACGGCTCACCCGTCACGATCAGGTTACCCGCTTGGTCGGCCAGAATCCCCATCGGACTGGTGCGCATCCCCGGAATCGGGCGCACCCACTGCACTACGCCATCGTTGGAAACCTTCGTAACGGCCCCCAAATCAGTGGTATTCCCCGTCACGAGCTGCGTCCCGCTGCGGTAAACGCCATTTACGTAGCCGCTGATGAACGCTTCGCCGGCGGCGTTCACCGCCACTTGGTTCGGTATCGACGGCCCGGAGCTGTAAACGTTCGTTGCCCACGTCCACTCGCCGCTGGCATCTACCCGCGCCGCGAACCAGTTATGCACCCCGTTCGACGGCAACAACGTCGTGCCGACCATCGGCAGGTTCTGCATCGTGCCCGTCTTGCAGTAACGGCCGCAGATGGTAGCGTTGCCGGTGGCATCCACGGCCACGCTCGTAGCACGGCCGTTGACCAGCGCGCGGGCAATCCAATCGCCTTGACCTGTTGCGCCATTGAAGCGCGCCACGAAGGCATCGTCGGTTACCTGCGTCGCCATTTGGTCTGATACCAGCGAGCCGAGCGTAAAGCGCCGGTTACACGTTCCAGCGGCGATTACGGTGCCGTTCGGACCAGCCGCTACGTCGAGCACGTATGACACTACGTTCGAGCCGATTCCCCATTGCCACGTACCGTTCGCCGAGATTTTCGCCAGATACGCCACGGCCGGTGTGCCGCCGCACTGCCCCGGTACGCCCGCCAGCAGGGTGTTAGGGCCGAACGTCACCGCAAAAGTGCCGCCGTAGCAGCCGCCGCCGCCGTAACCGCCGCCCACATAAGCGTCGCCGTTGGCGTCCACGGAGAGGCCGTACGCGTAGTCGTTGCCGTCGCTACTGATGGCTTTTGCCCAGAGCCACTGCCCCGTCGGCGAGCATTTCGCCACGAACCCATCCTGATAAATGGAGGCGTAGAGCTGCGTGGTGCCGAACGAGAGCATCCCCGTAAAATCGCCGATGACGAAGGTGTTCCCCTGCGCGTCGGTCACGCTCCGCCGAATGGTCTTCGAGCCGGAGCTGGTGGTGCTGGCCGCCCATTGCCAGGTCTGCGCGGTGGCCTGCTGCGTAATTAAGCCGCATAGCAGGACGCACGCCAGCCGAAGGGCTGGTAAAAAGGATTTCGACATTGCTCAGAATGGAAAAAGTGACCAACAACTGGAGCAATGCGCGGCTTTGGCGCCCGGTAGCATCTGCTCTCCACCACAAGACGATGGAGAGCAGACGAATACGGCACGGGCGCCGTCAAAAGCCGGGTTTTATTTTTTGGCCGAAGAACCAGTCGCCGGAACAGCCGGAGAATCAGCCGCCGGATCAGCCGCCGAATCAGCCGGAAAATCGGTCGGCAATCCTAATTCCTCGAACGCATCCAGCTCTTTGCTGATGGCCGCGAACTTGGCCCGCGCCACCCGGTACGCCATCGCGCCGAGCGGCAGGTGTACGGGCGGCTTCTCCAGGCGCACCAAATCGTACATCGCCTGTGCCGCGCGCGCCGGGTCGCCAATCTGCGTTCCCGAGTACCCCTCAATCTCATCGACGTTCCGGTCGATGTGCGTGTAATCTTCCTCGCCAGAGCGCGCCAGCGTGGCCGAGCGCCCGGCCCAATCGGTCCGGAAAGGCCCCGGCTCCACGTTCGTCACCCGAATGCCGAGCGGTTCGAGCTGCCGCGCCAGCGATTCGCCGATGCCTTCGAGCGCGAACTTCGACCCATTATAAATCCCCGCCGCCGGCATCCCCTGCAACCCGCCGATAGACGTGATATTCAGGATGTGCCCGCTCCGGCGGCTCCGCAGATGCGGCAGCACCGCCCGCATCACCCGCAACGGCCCGAACACATTGACATCGAACTGCCGTTGCACTTCGGCGTCGTCAATCGCCTCAATGGCGCCCAACGAGCCGTAGCCGGCGTTATTGACCACCACATCCAAATGCCCGAGCGCCTTAATGGCGGCTTCCACGGCGGCTTTCACCTGCGCTTCGTCGCTCACATCAGCCACTACGCCGCGCCCGTGCCCGGCGGCGCGCTCCGTAAACGCTTCCGCCTGCGCGGCCTGCCGGAAAGTTGCCACCACGCCATCGCCTTTCGCTAACAGCAAATCGGCCAATTCCTTACCAAAGCCGGTCGAGCCGCCGGTGATAAACCAGTTCTTCATTTTTTTTATTTCAGAGAAATCCGCGTGAAAAATTCATCCCGGCCCGCCTGAATCTGACAGGCCAACCGTTTCAAGCATCTTTGAACCACAAATCTCAGCAGAAGTTGCTAGGGGCGGATGGTTGGGCCGTTCTTATCGCTTCCGATAACGGTCTTCTTGAGTCCGGTAGCGTTCTTTTCGATTCCGGTAGCGTTCCTTTCGATTCCGGTACTGTTCTTTTCGATTCGGGTAGCGTTCTTCTTGCTTCCGGTAGTGTTCTTTTCGATTCCGGTAGCGTTCTTTTCGCTTCCGGTAGCGTTCCCGCGCTGGAAACAGCCTTTCTGCCCACATTTTGCGCCCTTGACGCGGGGCTCCAGCCCCGTGTCGCCTATTCGCGGGGCTCTTGACCCGCCAGCCCAATTGGTGTATTTCTAACTTAAGTGGCCAGCTCTGTCCCAGAGATGGTGTCAATAGGCGAATTAAGAGGTCAGCCAAAAGTTGTCGAGGAATTTGTCATTGCGAGGAGGAGGCTTTGCGACGACGAAGCAATCCTCGTTGCACCGGCCATGTGGCTGAGCAAACGTCCTAATCCTACGTGGATTGCTTCGTTCCTCGCAATGACAAATGCGGTAAAATTTTCGGTCAACCGCTTAACACCATCTCTGGGACAGAGCTGGCCACGGCGCGCCACGCGAAAGCCCGGGGTAGATTTCACAGAAATCAACCCCGGGCTTCTATGATAAAACCCCTTCGGGGTATCCGTCACGCGTATTTAGCCAGCATACCCCGAAGGGGTTTCATCCCAGAAGCCCGGGGTTGCCGAAGGCTACCCCGGGCTATGCCGAAGGCTACCCCACTTACTTACTCTCCTTCAACACCATATCAATCGTAATAGCCCCCGCCAGAATCGCCACCTTCTGCGTATTCTCGTGCAAAGCAGGATCGACGGATACGATGTATTTATCGGCCGTGGTGAAGGCTTCTTTCATGATGCCGTTCCACTTTTTGTTGATGGTGCCGAGGGCAGCGCCTTGCGGGTCGGTGATGGTGAAGCTCCACGCTTTCCAGTCGCCGTTGATTTCGGCGATTTTGGTTTCGTTGGAGTCGAGGATGTGGAAGGTGGGTTTGAGGAACGCCCACTTCTGCCGAATATGCCCCACGGTGGCGCCGGTAGGGTCGATGATGACGATTTTCGCCATCCAGAACGTCCAGCCGCGCTTGATTTCGAGAAGCGTCTCGCCCGTCGGCGCCGTCAGGCTGAGCGTGAAGGGCATCATCTTCTTGATGTTCAGCAGCGAGCGAAGCACTTTGTGCCAGCCGCTCACATGCTGCGTCACCGCGCCGACTTGCTCGCCCTGCGCGTCGAATATTTTATACTCGTTCGCGAACTTGAAGTAATTCACCTTCTCGTCAACGAAGAAAACGTTGTTATCGAAGAAGGGGTGGTAATAGGTCGAGAGGAAGGACATCGACAGCTAAAAAAAAGAGGAAAAATATCAGACAAAAACCCGACGCGCACTTATTTCAGCCGCATCTTCTCAATCACATCACCAACCATCAGCTGGTCTACGACATCTTGCCCGCTGTGGATACGGGCGAGCAACGTGTAACGGCCGTCGAGGTGCGGGGCGGGGCAATGCATCACGAACCACTGGCAGCTCTCGGTATTGAGGCCCGCCGACGCCAGCCCGACCGCGCCGGTCGTGAACGATTCATCGGCCAATTCCGAGCGGAGCGTGTAATCGAGGCCGCCCCAGCCGTCGCCGCGTGGGTCGCCGCCCTGCGCCACGAAATTCGGCACCACCCGGTGGAAGGGTTTGCCGTCGTAAAACTTTTCCTGAATCAGGCGCGCAAACGTGGCGACGGCCGCCGGCGTCTGCTCAACCAACAAATCAAGCGTAAACGTCCCCCGGTTCGTCACGACAGTCGCGAGCTGCCCGGCGGGCAGTTTCAGCACCCGCGCCCAATCAGTGGGCGGCCCGGCCGGGGCGGTCGCGGCGGCGGTTTTCACGTAGGGCTTACCGTCGAGAAACGCGATGGTTTGGTCGAGCTCCTGCGCCGTTTCGATATCCCGCGGCAGCTGGAGCCGTTGGCGAGCATCGCGCAGAAAACCGGTTTCCGTGATTTGGGTACGCAGATTCAGCGCTGGGTCGCGCAGGGCGCCCGCCGCCGTCCCCACAAGCGCCACATCGCCCGACGCCACGGCTTGCCGCAGCAGCGTCAGAAAAGCGGCGTGCTGCGCGGCCGGGAAATCGGCGCGTCCGCGCATCGCCACCAGCGTTTCCATCCCGGCCGTGGCGATGATGGGGCGGAGCGGCTGCGCGAAGGTTTCGCGGGCTACGAACTCCAGCGCGAGCGGGCTTTGCGCCAGCGCCCGCAGGTAAAAAGATTTCCGCGTATCGGTCGGCGCCTGTTGGTAGCGCGTGGTGATATCCTGCAAAACGGCCTGCGCAAAATCGGGCTGATTAGCGCCCAGCTTCAACGCCGTGGCGAGTAAAACAGCCTGCACCTGCGGCTCAGTGTGGCGAGCGGCCCGTTGCCGAAACATCGCCGCCACCTCATCAGCAGGCGTATTCTGAAGGAAATATTCAGCCGCCGTAAGCTCCACGTGCGGCGAGACATCCGCGAGGGCGCCCCACACCGCTTCCTTCACCTGCTCATAACGCAGCTTGTTGGCCGTGCGGAGTGCGGCAAGCCGAACGTGCGCGTCGGGCGCCGCCCGAATTAGGCCCAGCGTAGCGGCAGCAGCCGGCGGCGACGCCACGCGCCCCAAAGCCCCGGCCAGCGCAATGCGCACATCGCGCACCGAATCGATCCGGAGCGCCGCGAGGATAGACGGGCCGTGCTGCGTAAGGTCGAGGCGCGGGGTGCGCGCCAGCAGACTGGCCGCCGCCAAGCGCACGGCGGCGGGCTGGTCGGGACGGAGGAGCGCGACGGCCCGCGCCACGGCATCGTCGTTCACGACGCCGCGCTGGGCGGCGCGGAATAACCCCCACGCCCACCCGGCGCGCGCCACGTCATCGGGCGGCAACGATTCTTCGGTCAAATACCGCAGTCCGCCGCCGAGGACGGTCGCCACGCGGCCGAGGCTTTGCAGGGCAGTGGCGCGGGCGGCGGGGTCGGTTTCGCGCTGGGCGGCCGCCATCAAGGCGGGCTGCGCGAGGGTATCGCCGAGGAGGCCGAGGGCGCGGGCGGCTGCCCGGCGCACCACCGGCGAGGCATCGGCGGCGAGGAGCTTGCTGAGCGGCTCGCGGGCGGCGGGCGTCTGTACGGAGGCGAAGGCGTCGGCGGCTTCGGCGCGGTAGGCGGGGTTGGGATTTTGTAGGAATTGCAGGAGCGCCGGGGTGGCGCGAGCGTCCTGCAAGCGGTGAATGCGGAGCAGG
>JANNMJ010000088.1:0-10633 GCA_031397815.1 Hymenobacteraceae bacterium | reverse complement strand
TTATTATTTTATTACGAACGACGCTATCGTCCGCCGGAATTACTCACTTACTGCCACCCGGCGCCAGAACCGGGCGCCGGCCGCGCCGTCGCACTGGATCAGGTAAATACCGGTCGGCAGGCCGTGCAGGTCGAGCGGACGCACGCCAGCTTCCACGTTTTTCAGCAGCGTGCGGCGCACCAAGCGGCCATCCATTGTCCGCACGAACACCGTCACGTCCTGCATCTGCGGGAGCGAGAAATCGAGGGAGACTTGGCCGTCAGTTGTCGGGTTCGGGTAGACATCGAGGAGCGTGGGGAGTGCGGCTTCGGCTAGGCCGGTCACGTTAAGCACCCGGAAGCGCAGGTTCGATTCGCACCCGAAATCCCCGCTGATGGAGCGTACTACCTGACCCGTGGTGGGGCGCAAGAGCCGTAGTGAGCCGTTACCGGCGCCGGGGTTCGCCCACCAAGCTAAGCCGTCGCAGCCCGAATCGAGCACCTGCAACGTGTAGCAGCCGGGCGCCAGATTGAGGGTATCGAGGTACGTGGTAGAGGGGCGGTTGCGGATGCGCTGCCGCACCACGGTCCCGGCCTCGTCGAGCAGGCGCCACGTCGTCTCGCTGCTACCAGCCCGAACCGAAGCGTTCGTGGTAAACGACACCCGGAACTGCGCGGGCAGCGCCACGGTAGCGGCGTAGCGGCTGCGCAGCGTATCGTTGAAGCGGTTAGGGTCGGCGAGGCCGTTTGGCTGGTCGGTCACGACGGTGAATGTGCCACCAACCGCGCTCAACAGGGCCGTTGAGGGGAGCGGGAGCGTGACTACGGTATCGCGCAGGAAGGCGAGGTTGCCCGTCCACTGATGGGTGAGCCACGTGCCGGTGCCGGCTTTGTAGCGGAACGTGACGCTCGTCAGCGGGGCCGTGCCGCCGTTGCGGAGAATTACCCGTGCTCCGGCGCAGGCGGGGTTGTCGCGGGCGTAGTTGGGGTCGGTGGTGGGGCTGATGATTTCGCGTAGGTCGGCGTCGGCGGCGCTGAACGTCGGCGGGCCGCAGACGAGGAGCTGCGAATGCCAGATATACCCGCCGGTGTTGCTTTGGGTTGGCGAGACGTAGGGCTCCATATCGAGGTTGACCTCCATGTTGGCGCCCGGCGTTGCCCACTGCGTGATGTTGTGGCGCAATGGCTGCACCGCCTGACCGGGGCACCAGTTGGCGCGGTCGTACACCCACGTCCCGGTTTGCGGCGAAACGGGGTTCCGGCCGCAGTTGTCGCGCCAAAGCTGCTGCTGCGTGACGTACTGATTATTGGCGTACACCTCGTAATAATTCGAGCAGAACTCGGAGCACTGATTCCCATCGGAGCCGTGCCCGGTGATGATATTCTTCAGCTCGACGCGGTCGACGACTGGCCCGCCGGGGATGAAGACGGTCTTCGGCGTGAGCTTATTCTCAATCGGCTCGTTGGTCTTCCCGAACGGCATCCAGCCTTCATACAGCTTTTTGATGCCGATAATATCCCGCGCCGGGGTGCCCTCGATGAACTCGAAATAAAGCGTCACGGTGAACCCCCACGAGTAGCCATCATACAGGTACCGCAGCGAGCGCGGCCCCTGCGTGAGCTGCTCGGCGTAATCGGTGACGTCGGTCACGTAATCGTGCTTGCGGCCGGGGCCGCCGGTGGCGGTGAGCCAGTCGGTGGCGTACGGCGTGATAACGCGCGTCAGCTCCAAGGTATCGGCGCCGGGCGGGCGCAGGATGACGCGGGTGGTGTAATCCCACGAGCCGCAGTATTGCGCGCTGCCGCAGTTATAGCGCCCCAGCACGTAATGGAGCAGGATTTTGCGGTACGGCCCGCCGCCGCTCGGTAGCAGCGCAGTGGTGTCGTAGTTGCCGTAGCGCGTGATGCGCATATCCGTCACGACGGGGACGCGCAGGGTATCGCCGGGGGCCGCGTGGGCTTTGGGGGCGGTAAAGAGCAGCGCTGTCAGGAGCGCGCTCATCAACAAGTAATAGTGCCGCATACTGGATGAGAACGGTGCGGCACCCTGCCGCTGCCCGAAGGTAATCAGTTCATGCGGTATATGTTTTCGGCCGCTGGGTGGGCATTCGGGCTACTCAAAACATCTTCAGTCTCAGCTAGGAAGCCATTGCGCAGACCCGTACCTTTGCGGCCCCGCAACCGTGCGGGAACCCGTTCAGCGCACTCACTCCCCGTGGCCCGGTGGGTTGGACGGCCTAATCAAAGCAGGGCTGCACTTTTACCTGAATGGCAATCGAAACTGCCAACGATAATTTTAACTGGGACGAAGTCCTGACCGGGGGCGGTAAAAACGCCGCTAACAAGTTCGGCGGGTCTTACTCGACCGAGCAGCGTGCCGAGATGGAAGCCCAGCTCGAATCGACCCTGAGCACCGTGACCGACGATCAGCTGATCACGGGTACGGTGGTGGGCTTGACCGAGCGTGACGTCATCGTGAACATCGGCTTCAAATCCGATGGTCTGGTGTCGCGCAACGAGTTCCGTGGCGAAACGCTGCCACAGCCGGGCGAAACCGTGGAAGTTTTGGTGGAAAACACCGAAGACCCGAACGGTCAGCTCATCCTTTCGCGCAAGAAAGCGAAAGTGAAGCAGGCGTGGCAGTCGATCTACGATGCGCTGGAGCAGGATACGATCCTCGAAGGCGTGATCAAGCGGCGCACGAAAGGCGGTCTGATCATGGAAATCAACGGCGTGGAAGCTTTCCTGCCGGGTTCGCAGATCGACGTGAAGCCGGTGCGCGACTTTGATATCTACGTCGGCAAGCGGATGGAAGTGAAAGTGGTGAAAATCAACGCCGCTTTTGACAACGTCGTGGTTTCGCACAAAGTGCTCATCGAGAAAGACCTCGAAGCGCAGCGCGCCGCCATCCTCAACAACCTGGAGAAAGGCCAGGTACTCGAAGGCGTCATCAAGAACATGACGAACTTCGGTGTCTTCATCGACCTCGGCGGCGTGGACGGTTTGCTCCACATCACCGACATCTCGTGGGGCCGCGTGCAGCATCCGTCGGAAGCCCTCAAGCTCGACGAGAAAGTGCGCATCGTGGTACTCGACTTCGACGAGGACAAGAAGCGTATCTCGCTCGGCATGAAGCAGCTGCTCCCGCATCCGTGGGATTCGCTGCCCGCCGACCTCGGCCCAGGCTCGCGCGTGGGTGGCCGTGTCGTGAACGTGGCCGATTACGGCGCTTTCATGGAAGTGGTACCGGGTGTGGAAGGTCTGATCCACGTCTCAGAAATGAGCTGGAGCCAGCACCTGCGCGACCCGAAAGACTTCGTGAAAGCAGGCGACCAAATCGAAGCCGTTGTGCTGACCCTCGACCGCGAGGATCGCAAGATGAGCCTCGGTCTGAAGCAGTTGACGCCCGACCCGTGGACCCGCGAAGACTTCGCCGGCAAATACGCCGTGGGTACCAAGCACAACGGCTTGGTGCGCAACCTGACCAACTTCGGCCTCTTCGTGGAGCTGGAAGAAGGTGTGGACGGCCTGGTGCACGTATCCGACCTGTCGTGGACGAAAAAGGTGAAACATCCTTCGGAGTTCGTGAAAGTCGGCGAGCGCCTCGACGTGATCGTGCTTGAAGTCGATATCACCAACCGCCGGTTGGCTCTCGGCCACAAGCAGCTCGAAGAGAATCCTTGGGATGCGTTCACGGCCGTCTTCACGCCGGGTTCGATCCACAAAGGGACGATCATCGAGAAGACCGAGCGCGGTGCTACCGTGGAGCTGCCGTACGGCATCGAGGGCTTCGTTTACCCGAAAAACCTCGTCAAGCAGGACGGCGCGAACGTGGAGAACGGCGAAACGCTCGAATTCCGCGTCACCGACTTCTCGAAGGACGACCGTCGCGTCGTGCTCTCGCACGTTGCTACGTACACCGAGCAGAAAGTATCGGACGCTGACCGCGACCTCTCGCGCTTCACCAAGAAGAAAGGCGCTACCCCCGGTAGCCCTGCGGGTGCTGGTGCCGCCGGTGCCGCGGCTACCCCGGCCGAGAAATCGACGATGGGCGACCTCGATGCCCTGTCGGCTCTGAAGGCCAAGATGGTGAGCAACGAGAGCGCCGCCGCGCGTGCTACCCTCGACTCGAAAGCGACTCCGGCCGCTGACGCTCCCGAGGCTGCTGAAGCTGCTGAGGCAACCGAGGCTCCGGCCGAAGAAGCTGCAGCAACCGAAGAGTCGTTCCTCGACAAAGCCAAGCACGCCGTGAGCGATGCCATTGACTCAGCGAAAGCTGCAGTGGCTGATGTGCACGTTCCGGAAGCGGTGACCAACGCCATTGACTCGGCGAAAGCTGCGGTGGCTGATGTGCACGTTCCGGAAGCCGTGACCAACGCTATTGACTCGGCGAAAGCTGCAGTGGCCGATGTGCACGTTCCGGAAGCGGTGACCAACGCGGTAGACGCCGTGAAGGAAGCTGCGCAGAGCGTAATCGACCGCGTGTCGGATGCCCTCGGCGGTGGCGACAAAGCCGAAGCGAAAGCGGACGGCGGAGGCGAAGAAGAAAAGCAAGCCTAAGCGCCCCGCGCCCGGCCTGATACCAATGGCCCCGCTCCTACTCTGGGAGCGGGGCCGTTTGGTTTTTTTGCCCTCCGCCCTTGCGCTGTACGGGTTTTGCCGTACCTTCGCGGCCCGGAACGGCGGATTCACCTCCCCGATTTGGCTAGCCGGCGACGTGACCGAGTGGCTAGGTAGAGGTCTGCAAAACCTCCTACAGCGGTTCGAATCCGCTCGTCGCCTCACGAAACGAAACCGCCCCGTTGGTAAGCTACCAGCGGGGCGGTTTTGCGTTTGGGGGAATTGGATGGCCTCAAGCGTAGGTTTGCAGTAAGGAGCCGGACACTCTTGCGGTATCTCAGGAGCAGTCCGGGTTTTTATACGAAACGTTGAAAAATGGAAAAGCTGATTGTCGAGAATTTTCTGGCTATCAAAAAAGCTGAGCTTGATGTAACCCGCTTTACAGTCATCATCGGACCGCAGGCGAGTGGCAAGAGCGTGCTAGCAAAGCTGGTGCATTTCTTTCGTACGCTCTTACGCAATGAGTTCTTTCAGGCAGCACAAAATCAAGAGGCAGATTTTTCACTCAGCACACAGGCAAAAAGTACTTTTATCAGCTATTTCCCGAGCTATGGATGGCGAGAGCAAGAGTTTGAGATAAAATTTCAAGTAGCAGACGTTTGGGTGAAAGTAAGAAGTACTGGCAAGGATAACGACGAGCCGCTTATCACTTTTTCACGCAACCTCACATCACTGTATCACACCGCAAGAAAACAGTTTAGCAACGCGCTGATAAAAGAAGAGGAAGACGACCAGATTCTGGATGCTACTGAAATTGTCATTGATCAATTATTAAAAAAAATACAGGGACTTGGCATTGAGACTGCAGGAACATTTATTCCTGCAAGCCGATCTTTTTTTGCGCACCTCCAGACCAGCTTCTTCACGCTCTCTTCTAACGGATTTGTTCTTGATCCACTTCTTCAGCGATTCGGCTCCATGTACGAAAGTGCAAAACGGAGAAGCATCGCAAAACCAGAAAAATCGAACACAAATCAAGTTGAGATTAGAGATTTCGAAAGGGAGTCGGAAGCAGTAATAGTTGGGCGATACCAACGAGTTAAAGCACAAGACTGGATTGAGAACTCAGACGGCCGCTCGGTCAGATTGCAACATGCCTCATCTGGTCAACAGGAATCCCTTCCCATGTTGCTAGTATTAGCAGACCGGCTTCGGGTTGGAAATCCATGGCGCTTCATCATTGAAGAACCAGAGGCGCATTTATTCCCAGCAGCACAACGCAATCAGGTAAACCTGCTTTCGATATTATACAGCGCCGGGATTGAATGCTTCCTCACCACCCACAGCCCTTACATCCTCTCCGCGCTCAACGTGTTGGTGCAGGCTGACGATGTGATACGCCAGAAACCGCTAGTGGAAGAGCAAGTCAGGAAGCTACTAGGCCACGGGCGGCCAATCTCCTTTGACGATTTGCGCGTGTATGCGCTCAAGGATGGCCAATTGACCCTTGAAATGAATTCCGAAAACAAGCTAATTGGCGAAAATGTGATTGACGCAGTCTCAACTGAGTTTGAGCACATCTTTAATGAGCTACTGACGCTTCAATATCCGCCGGATGAAGTTGAATAATGACTGTCGTACCACCCGACGCGATCCGCTGCTATCGGTACAGGAGAACGGACGCACGTTCATACTTAAAAATGCCTGTCGTCAAGCGGTCGTACAAGTAGAGGTAGACGATTGCCTGATTACCGTTGGTGAGCGGTGCGATTGGCTATTCGAGCTGACGGAACCGGTCAAAAGGGTGCTGTTCGTGGAACTGAAGGGCCGCGATATCAAACACGCTTACGCGCAGCTGCTTGCCACCATCAAGCAATTAAAAGCTAGTTACCAGGGGTATCGTTTGGAGGCCTATGTAGTCTCGTCCCGGAATCCTCAAACCAGCCCGAGCCGTGATTTGCTCGCGAAAGACCTAGCCAGGCTTGGGGTAAAGCTCCAAGCAACCAATGTGCGGCTAGAAGTCAACATCTGTCCTTAAATCGTGAAGGCGGTTCAAGCCACAAAGGAGGTCTGAGGAGGTCGACTATCCTACCCTCGCCCCTACCATCACGTTTGGGGCGTATTTTCGCGGCCTATGGCCGACTTTATCCGCGTCTCCCCCGCTTTCCGCCCGCATGTGGCGCTTATTGAGCTGAACCGCCCAGCGGAGCTTAATGCGTTGAACCTTCAGCTGATGACCGAGCTGCGCGATGCGCTGCGCGGGCTGGCCGACGACGATGACACGCGGGTGGTGGTGCTGACGGGGAACGACCGCGCTTTCGCTGCCGGAGCCGATATCAAGCAGATGCTGGGCCGGACGGCGGTGGATATGCTCAAAATCGACCAATTCAGCATCTGGGACCAGATCAAGAAGTTTCATAAGCCACTGATTGCGGCGGTTTCGGGCTTTGCGCTCGGTGGCGGGTGCGAGCTGGCGATGCTGTGCGATATGATCGTGGCGAGCGAGACGGCGCAGTTCGGGCAGCCAGAAATCAAGATTGGTACGATGCCGGGGGCCGGTGGAACGCAGCGCCTGACGCGCGCCCTCGGCAAAGCCCGGGCAATGGAGTTGGTGCTGACGGGCGCTTTTCTGGGCGCTGATGAGGCCTTGCAGCGCGGCCTCGTGAACCGCGTGGTGCCGGTGGAAACGTACCGCGAAGAAGCGTTCAAGCTGGCGGCGCTGATTGCACAGCAATCGCCGATTGCCGTGCGACTGGCGAAGGAAAGCGTGTTGCGCGCCCACGAAGCGCATCTGGAGGAAGGCTTGCATTTCGAGCGAAAGAATTTTTACCTCACCTTCGCTTCCGACGACCGTGCCGAGGGAATGGCCGCGTTCGTGGAGAAGCGCCGACCAACATTCACGGGGCGTTAAGCAGCGGCGCCATGAGGGCCGAACGAATCAGCGGAGCCGCAGGAGCGGTTGAGCGACAACCGGCGCGGGCAGCTTATGTGCGCAGACTTTCGGGCTACCTGATCGGCTTTTTGTGCCTGCTGAACAGCTCGGCTTGGGCGGTTGGTGGCGTTCAGGCGGCGGCGGCGCCAGCGCCCGACTCGGTGCGTGCGTGGCTGCAACGCGGTTGCGCGGCACAAGCGCGCTTCGACCGACCGACGGCTTTTGCGGCTTTCGGGCGGGCGGCGGCGGCGCCGGGACTGGCGGGTTGGTCGGCGCGGTTGGCGCAAAGTCGGATTCTGCTCGCGCTGGGCGCCCCGACGGCGGCCAGTGCCAAGCTGGATGCTTTGCGCGCCGCCAAGCGGCAGCGAGAGCCGTGGGCGGAAGTGGCGTGGCAACTGACGTTGGCGGCGCACGCACAGGCAAAGCTCGACCCGATGCTGGCACTCGACAAAGCCCGACGCGCTGACCAGCTCATGCGGCAGCTGACGCGGGCGAACGATCCGCACCGAATTCAGAGCTGGATGGCGCTCGCGGCAGCGCACACGCTGAACGGGCGGCCGGATTCAGCGGTGCTGTATGCTACGCAGGCGGTGAAGCTGGCGCGCCGGGCGAACCAAAACGCGGCGGCGGAGCCGTTGTGGCTGCAAGCGGCGCTCCCGCCGGTTCAGGCAGAGCAGCTTTACGGGCTGCTGGCGTCGGCTTTGTCGAGCTTGGGGAAAGAGCGGGAGGAGTCGCAGCGGATTGTGGTGGAGGGACGACGGTTTCAATCGATGTTTGCGGCGTCTGAAGCATATTTCGACAGCGCAATTCGGGCAGCGGGGAAAGCGCCGCAAATGGATTCCTCGCGGGTGGCCGCGCTATGGCGCAACCGGGCGGTCAACTGGAAGTTTTTCATCGATGAAGACACGCTGGCCGAAACGGACGCGTATTTACCCACCCTTCAGCACCTCGACCGGGCGATTGCGCTGGAGCGGCGCGCCAACGAGCTTGCTATTACGTGGGTGGTGCGCGGCGAGCTGCGCCGCGAGCTGATTGGTCCGGAAGCCGCTTTGGCCGATTTTCAGCAGGCGCTGGCGACGCTGGTTCCCGGTGCCGACCTCGCCGACCCCACTTCCCTGCCGCCCGCGCTGAAAGCCGCCGCCGAGCAGGAAGCCGTGCGCTATTTATTGGAGCAAAAGGCCGCCTATTTCCGCGAAAAATATCGGAGAAATCATCAGAAGCGCGATTTGGAAGCCTACTGTCTGCACGCGCAACGGCTGGCGGAAATACTGGCTTACCGGCGTCGGCAGGCTTCTTTGGGGAAAGAGCCGGAAGCGGCGGCGGTAATTACCCGCAATCTGCGCGATAATTACGCCCTTGCCGTGGAGGCGACGGAGGCGCAGTATCGGGCATATCAGCGTCCGGTGGATTTGGAGGAAGCCTTCCGAATCACCGAAAACGCCAAAGCTTGGCGCTTGCTGACGCGCATCGGCGGCGAGCGCCCCACGGAAGCCCTGCGCACCGACCAGCGCTTGCTGCGGGAGTACGAGCACCGCACGACCGAGCAGCGGCGACGGCAGGAAATCCTCGCGGTACTGCGCCAATATCCGCACCTGAGCCAAGTGCTGGAGCTGCAACACGCCACCGATTCGGCCGCGCTGTCCGACCGGCGCGTGGTGGCGCTGATTGGGCGACTACGCGCCAAATACCCGACGCTTTATACCCGCGCATTCGACGGCGATTACGCGATTTCGCTCCGCGAAGCGCAAGCCAATCTGCCTGCCGACGGCTCGACGGCAGCGGTGGAGTTTCTGCGGCGCACGGCCTTTGAGGACGGCAGTCATCAGGAGCTGCTTTACGCGTTTGTGGTGCAACGCACGGGTACGCGGCTGCTGCGGATGAAGCTGGCGCCGAATTTTTCGGCGACCGTGGAGAATCTTGCGCAAGCCCTCGCGCGCTCCGATAAAAACGCGGCTTACCCCGCCCTCGCGGCGGAGATTTATGCGCAGGTGATGGCGCCGGTGCAGCAAGTGCTGGCGCCGGGCGTCACTCGTCTCGTGCTAGCCCCCGACGGCGAGCTATGGCGGGTGCCGTTCGAGGCACTTTTGACGAAGGCGCCGGACGCGGCGATTGCCGCAAATGCCACGAACGTGGCGAATGCGCCCGGCGGGGCGCCCATTGCTTACCGCAAGTTGCCGTATCTGCTGCGGACCTGGAGCGTAACGTACGCCCACTCGCTCACGCTGCGGGCCAATGCGAAGGCCGAATCAGCGGGGCAGCCCACGGAGGCGCGGACGCTGGCGATGGCGCCGTTCTCGGACCGCGACGACCCACAGGCGCTACCGTTCTCGGGCCGACTGCTCGGGCAGCTGGCGGACCTCATCGGCGGCGAGTTTCTGACCGGCGCGCGGGCGTCGACGGCTAATTTTCGGGCCAAGGCCGACCAATTCCAGATTCTGCATCTGGCGACGCACGCCGCGCCCGATATGGCCGACCCGCGCGCCTCGCGCGTGCTGATGGCCGACCGGCCGCTCACGCTGGCCGAGCTTTTCGGCTTGCGGCTACGGCCGCAAATGGTGGTGCTGAGCGCCTGCGAAACCGGCGTGGGGAAAATGACAGAATCGAGCGAAGGGCTGACGAGCCTGAGCTGGGGCTTCACTTTCGCGGGCGCCGCAAGCACAGTAGCCACGCTCTGGCGCGTAGACGACCGCGCAACCGCCAACCTGCTGGCCGATTTCTACGGCGGTTTGCACGACGGTCTTCCCAAGGATATCGCTCTGAATAAAGCGAAGCAGAAGGCTATCGATTCGGCCGGTACCGATTTGGATGCGGCGCCGTTTAACTGGTCAGGAATGGTGCTCACGGGCGATGAGCGGCCTATTCGGCTCGCGCCGCCCGCTCGGCCGATGTGGCTGTGGGTGGCCGGTGGCGCGCTAGTGGCGCTGGGGGTGTTGGGCGGATGGTGGTGGCAGAGGAAGAAATTAATTAATAATTAATCCATTGGGAGTGAGGCCAGCCCAGATTCCCCGCCCCCTTGGGGGAGGGGTGCCCCGAAGGGGCGGGGTGGGGAACGCGGTTACAGCCACGCGGCTGAGCAGCGGCGGCTGAGCATATCTTCGAACGCAGCCGCTCCCGATCCCGATCGACGGACGGCACCTCTCTCTTTTTGTCGCGAAAGATCTGG
>JANNMJ010000168.1:0-76280 GCA_031397815.1 Hymenobacteraceae bacterium | reverse complement strand
ACACGCCGGGCACACGCCGGGCACACGCCGGGCACACGCCGGGCACACGCCGGGCACACGCCGGGCACACGCCGGGCACACGCCGGGCACACGCAGCGCACACGCAGCGCATCCACTTGTCGCGCATTGGTCGCGCCAACTACGTGAATTGTTCGCTTACGCGAACGCGCGTCGCAGACGCGCCACCCGGCACGACACGCGTTTAGGTCTCCCTTCGGTCGACCTAAACGCGCGCCAGCGGAGAATTTATCGGTCTAACCCTACTGCCTAGCCGGCACGAACACCACCCCTTTCGTCGCGAAGAACTCCTCCTCCGGCCACAAGTCCGCCAACGGCTTGAGCTGCACACCACGCAGACGGCTCGCGGCGATTTCCTCGGCTAAATCGCCGCCTTTGAGGGCGTAGAGCCCTTGTTGCGCGGCCACCTCGGGGTTACGCGAGACAGCGAACCGCCCGCTGATCCAGCCCCACAGCTCGCCGAGGGGGGCTACGGCGCGGCTGACCACGTATTCGTAGCGGCCGGTGAGGGTTTCGGCGCGGGCCTGCTCGGCGGTGACGTTCACCAAGCCCAGCTCCTGCACGATGGCCTCGACGACGCGGATTTTCTTTCCGATGGAATCGACCAAATGAAATTCCACCTCCGGAAACCGCAGCGCGAGGGGCAGGCCCGGCAGGCCGCCGCCGGTCCCGACGTCGAGGACGCGGGCGCCCGCCTCAAACTGCACCACCTCCGCGATGGCGAGGGAATGGCGAAGGTGCCGGGTTTCGAGGTCGGCCACATCCTGCCGCGAAATCAAGTTGATCTTCTGGTTCCACTCGCGCAGCAGCGCGGCCAGGTGGGCGTATTTCTCCGATTGCTCCATTAAACGCAAAGCTCCCACCGATTCCCCCGATTTCCAACAAAGACTCGCGCTGCCGTAGCATCCGCGAAAATCCGTGTTAAAAATCAGTGCAAATCCGTGGGAGCCTACGCCGAGGTAAGAATCCTCAAATCATCTCCTTCTTCTCCTTCACCATGTCATACAGCAGCTCGCGGGCGCGGTGCAGCTGGGCTTTCACGGTGCCGAGCGGGGCTTTCAGCTCGGTGGCAATCTCTTCGTAGCTCAGCTCATCGAAGTAGCGGAGCGAGACGAGGCGCTGGTATTTCGGCGGCAGCTTGCCGACGACGAGCTGCATGATCTCGATTTTCTGGTTCTTGATCGCCACCTCCTGCGGGTTCAGATCGTTGTCCTTGAAATCGATCTGAATCTCATCGCCGTTATCGATCCGGATGCCCGAGTCGATGGACATCGTCTTGATCTTATTCTTCCGAATAAAGTCGATGCAGTTGTTCGTGGCGATGCGGAACAGCCACGTACTGAACGCAAACTCCGGGTTGAATTTGTGCAGGTTCCGGAACGCTTTCGCGAAGGCTTCGATGGTGAGGTCTTCGGCATCATCGGGGTTGCGGACCATCTTGAGCACCACGTGATACACGGGCTTCTTGTAGATGTGCATCAGCTCGGCGTACGCCTTCTCGTCTTTGTGCTCGACGGCCGCGCGGATGAGCTTGAAATCGTGCTTGGCTTTGGCGGAAAACTGCTTTTCAGGATTTACTTCCATCGGGTCGGTGAGGAAACGAGCACGGATAGGCCGAGCATTAAGTAAATAGCGCTAAACAAGAGGTCGAGCGCGGGCAAAGCCCAAAACGGATGTTGTCGCCGAAGGTTCCGGGCGAGGGGAAGTAAACCGGCGCCCAATCCGGCCATCCGGAGAATCCAGGCGCCCAGCCACCACGGCCAAAGCACGGGCGCAACGGTGATTCCGGCAACAAGAACGCCATAAAAAAGCGGTCCGCTCAACGGCAGAAGACCGGCGCGAAGGCGGTCGGAGAAACGGTATTTCCGGCCCGCGCCCAAATGCCGCCGCTTTTGGTGCCAATAGTGCTTCCAAGTGGTAGGCGCCGCCGAGGTAGTCTGCCCATCGGGGTGGAGCACGACGCCCACTGGCAAGCGCGCCCGCACGGCGTCCTGCACGAATAAATCATCGTCGCCGCCGAGAGAGCGCAGGTGCGAGGAAAAACCGCGCGTCGCGGTGAACGCGTCTTTCGTGTACGCCAGATTGCGTCCGACGCCCATATAGGCTTGTCCGGCGCGCCCGGCGCTCAGGAAAAGGGCGCCCGTCACGAGCGTTTCGTGCCGAACGAGCAGGTTGAGCAAGGTCGGCTCAGCGGAGTAGCCGCCGAACCCGAGGACGACTTCGGCGGGTGCCTGACCGCCGTCGGGGGTCGCGAAACCCGCCGCCATTCGGGCGGCCCAATGCTCAGAAGTCGGCACGCAATCGGCGTCGGTGACGAGGCGGTGCGGGTAGCGCGCCACTTTCAGGCCGAGGGTGAGGGCGTATTTCTTCGGATTCAGGCTCGCGGGAGTGCTTTTGATGTTCACCAGCCGCACCAGCGGCGAGAACCACTGCGTGAGCTGCTGGATGTAGGCGCTCGTGTCATCGGTGGAACGGTCGTCGACGAGGACGATTTCCAGCTCGTTCGGGTACGCCTGCTGGAGTAGCTCCGGCACGAGGCGATAAAGGGCCGCTGCGTCGTTGTGAGCCGTGACGATGATGCTCAGCGGCGGCAGGTCGGCGGGCGGCAGCACTTGCCACGCCGCCCGCTTGACGGCCCCGGCAAGCGGCACGAAGCGGAAAAGCGCGTAGAAAACGGGCACCAGCGCCGCCACGAAGACCGAGGCCAGCACAGCCAGCACAAGCGGCGAAACGAATGAGAGCGGCGAAATGAAAAGCATCAGCAGAACGGGGGGCAAAGGTAGGCCGGTACTTTTGTGGAAGAGTCAGTAGTTAGCGGATTGGCGCGTCGGTCACCGGCGCCCGCTTCCATTCCTGCTCCTCACCCCTAACCGCACCAGCCGCTTGCCCGAATTAACCTTCGACCTCCAGCATACCGATACCGCCACCCGTGCGCGGGTCGGGGAAATCACGACCAGCCACGGCGTCATCCAGACGCCGATTTTTATGCCCGTCGGGACCGTCGCGACCGTGAAAGCGGTGCATCAGCGCGAGCTGGTGACCGACGTGAAGGCGCAAATCATCCTCGGCAACACGTATCATCTGTACCTGCGGCCGGGCCTCGACATTCTGCGGGCGGCCGGTGGCCTGCACGGCTTCAACGGCTGGACGCGACCGATTCTGACCGATTCGGGCGGGTATCAAGTCTTCTCCCTCGCCAACACGCGGAAGATTACGGAAGACGGCTGCACCTTCCGCTCGCACCTCGACGGCTCGAAGCACCACTTCACGCCGGAGAACGTGATGGATACGCAGCGCGTCATCGGCGCCGACATCGTGATGGCGTTCGACGAGTGCCCGCCGTGGCCGTGTACCGAGAAATACGCCACCGACTCACTCGCGCTTACCGAGCGTTGGCTTGGCCGCTGCATCAAGCGATTCGATGAAACGGAGCCGCTTTACGGGCATTACCAGAGCCTGTTCCCCATCGTGCAGGGCAGCACCGACCCGACGCTGCGCCGCCGCGCCGCCGAGCACATCGCGAGTCTGGGTCGTGCCGGGAACGCCATCGGCGGCCTGAGCGTCGGGGAACCCGCCGAGGCGATGTATGATATGACGGAGCTGGTCTGCGAGATTCTGCCCACCGCCAAGCCGCGCTACCTGATGGGCGTCGGCACGCCCGCGAATATTCTGGAAAGCATCGCGCGCGGCGTCGATATGTTCGATTGCGTGTTGCCGACCCGCAACGCCCGCCACGGCATTCTGTACACGACGCAGGGCGTGATGAACATCACGAACGCCAAATGGAAGGCCGATTTTGCGCCCCTCGACGCGGAATTAGGCGGTTACGCGTCCACGTTCTACTCGAAATCGTACGTCCGGCATCTGTTCCACTCACAGGAGCTGCTCGGCCCGCAGATTGCCTCGATTCATAACCTCACGTTCTACCTCTGGCTCGTCGGGGAAGCCCGCCGCCGTATTCTCGACGGCACGTTCAAAGGCTGGAAAGACGAGATGGTGGTGAAGCTGATGCAGCGGCTGTAATGAAGTTTTTAGGGTTCAGCTTTAAGAATCGACAGTCTTCGGCGGCTTTCAAAACAATTCGTTATCGCGGAGGTGTTGTCTCGTTTCGCCTTCCGACTCACTGGGTAGAAGAATACGAAGAAGAAGCGGGAGGCACATTCTACGAAAACCGACCAGATGCTGGAACCTTGCGCTTAAACGTCATAACTGCCAAACGAACAGTATCGGCGTCTGATGATAGCTCGCAGTTTTTGCAATCTCTGAAAGAAGCTGATTTGGGTTTAGTTAGTCAGTTGGAGGCTGGGCGCTCCATGTTGACCTATACCTTAGATACCGAAGAAAGCGGCCAGAGGATTCGTATTTACTATTGGCATATCGCAAGTCCAGCGGCTGCCGATTACATAAGAGTGGCGTCTTACTCGTTTACCGTAGCGACTATGAGCGACAGTACGACTGCTAATCAAAACGACTTAGAGATGCTGCGGCGCGAGATTCCAGCTACTGAATTTTCCTCTGCGTTAGGCAACTAAACTCTATTCTCACTCCCCGTGAAAATCCTCGACCTCTACATCCTCAAGAAATACCTCAAGACCTTCGTTTTCACGGTGGGCTTGCTGGTGGCGGTTATCTGCGTGATTGATTTTGTGGAGAAGAACGACGACTTCATCAAGCATTCCCTCGGATTTGGCTTCGTGATGAAGCATTATTTCCTGCCCGTCATTCCGTTCTACGCCAACCTGCTCTCGCCGATTACGATTTTTATTGCGACCGTTTTCGTGACCGCCCGCCTCGCGTCTCACACCGAGATTGTGGCGATGTTGTCGTCGGGGATGAGTTTTCGGCGGCTCTTGCTGCCGTATTGTATGGGCGCGCTGCTGGTCGGGGTATCGGTTTTTGGGTTGATTGGGTGGGTGATTCCGAATGCGAATAAAACGCGAGTGGCTTTCGAGATAAAATACGTCAAGAATCCGTACACGTTCAGCGGGCACGACGTGCATTTCAAGGTAGCGCCGAACGCGTTCATTTACCTCGGCACCTACAATAACTCGGCGAACATCGGCTACAATTTCGCCTTGGAAATCATCGAAGGCACGAAGCTGAAGCGGAAGGTTCAGGCCGATGTCATTTCGTGGAACGAGAAGAAGCAGATGTGGCACATCGAGGCGCAAACCGTCCGCATCTTCAACGGCGAGAAGGAAAAGCTGTACCGGCGGCCCGCCATCGATACCACGCTCAACCTCTTCCCGAAGGATTTCGCCTCCACTTATCGTCTCGAAGAAACCCTCACCAATCCTGAGCTAGACCGTTTCATCGAAACCAAAATCGAGCGCGGCGCTGATGATACCGCCCTGTATTTAGTCGAGAAATACAGCCGCATCTCCTACCCGTTCGCCATCCTGATTCTGACGGTGATGGGCGTCATCGTGAGTGCCCGCAAAGCGCGCGGCGGCGTGGGGTTACAGATTGCGCTCGGCTTCGCGCTGGCGTTCGTGTACCTCGTCTTCGTGATTATGAGCCGCGGGTTCGCAACGGTCGGCACCTTGCCCGCGTGGCTCGCGGCGTGGCTCCCGACGATTGTGTTCACCGGCATCGCAGGCGTGCTGTACCGGTATGTGCCTCGGTAAATATTTCTCGCAGTGAGCGCAGTGTTTTTCGCAGTGTTACGCAGTGTCTGTGCTGCGGTAATTAGCACTGCGAGACACTGCGCCTGACACTGCGAACCCTGCGAGAACCTGACCCCAACCTCCCCTCCGTGCTGAAATCTTATTTAGAGCTTCACTTCATCGTCCTGATTTGGGGCTTTACGGCCATCCTCGGCAAGCTCATTCATGTGCCCGCGCCGGAGCTGGTTTTTATCCGCACGCTGCTGGCGGTGCCGGGGCTGGCGCTCGTGATTGTGCTGATGGGCCAAACGGCGGCGTTCCGGGTGGGGCGCGCGGATTTGGTGCGGCTCCTCGCTACGGGGGCGCTGATTTCGGCGCATTGGCTGCTGTTTTTTGCGTCGGCGCGGGTCGCGAATGTGAGTATTTCGCTGGCGGGGCTGAGCACGGCGTCGCTGTGGGTGGCGCTGCTGGAGCCGCTTTTTACCGGCAAGCGGCTGCGGGCGTTCGAGATTGCCCTCGCGATGGGCATCGTAGCGGGGCTGTACCTGATTTTCCGGTTCGAGTTCACCCACGTACTGGGGCTGATGATGGGCGTCGGATCGGCGCTGTTTGCGGCGCTGTTCTCGCTGCTCAACGCGCAGTACACCAAGCGGCTGCCGGGCACCACCATCTCGCTGTATGAGCTGACGGGCGCGTGCCTCAGCACGGCGCTCTTCTTCCCCATTTACCTGCTCACCGGCCTGAGCAAAACCGGCCACTTAGAGCTGAGCCTCACCACTTGGGATTGGGTTTGGGTGCTCCTTCTCGCGCTGGCGTGTACCGTGTACCCCTTCGCGGCGAGCGTGCGCCTGATGCGCCGCCTCTCCACCTTCGCGATGAGCCTCACCGTGAATCTGGAGCCCGTGTACGGCATCATCCTAGCCCGCCTCATCTTCGGCGACGCCGAAAAGCTCACCGATGGCTTTTACGTCGGCACGCTCGTCATCATCCTCTGCGTAGCGGCGCACCCGGTGCTGGAAGCGAACATCCGGCGCAAAGCGCTGGTGAACGGGACCACGGTGTAGCCCGCTTGGCGCGCATCCTCACCCACCGGCCCCCTCTCCAAAGGAGAGGGGGAGCCTTACAGAAAACTAATCTAAAAGCCCCTCTCCTTTGGAGAGGGGTTGGGGTGAGGATTCCCTTTGGAGAGGGGTTGGGGTGAGGATTTACTCCCTCACCACCCGCCCCGCCACACCACGAAGTTTTCGGGGAAATCCACCACCGGCGCATCCCCCTCAAACACACCGAACACCGCCGAGCCGGAGCCGGAAAGCGACGCATACACCGCGCCCGCCGCGTAAAGCGCCGCCTTCACCTCCGCCAACACCGGAAAGCGCGGCGCCAACGCGGCCTCGAAATCATTCACCAACGCCCCGCGCCATTCAGCTAGCGGAAGCGCCAACACCTCCGCCAACGGCCGGGCGGGCGCGGCGGGCACCGCATCGCGGAACGCCTCGGCCGTGCCGATGCCGATGCCCGGCCACACCACCACCACCGCGTGCCCGGCGAGGCGCGGCAGCAGGTCGGCGGGAGTGCCGTCGAGGGGTTGAAACTCGTCGCCGCGCGCCGTGGCTAGCACGGGCCGATTCAGCAGGAAAAACGCGCAATCGGCGCCGAGGCGGCGGGCGTAGGGCAGCAGCGCATCGGGCAGAAGGCCCAGCTCGAACACCTCGTTGAGGGCGCGCAGCACGAACGCCGCATCGGCCGAGCCGCCGCCGAGGCCCGCGCCAATCGGCACCACTTTGTGTAAGTGAAGGTGCGCGGGCGGCATCGCCGGAAAATCGGCTTTCAACAGTCGCCACGCCCGCAGGCAGAGGTTGGTGGCGGGGTCGCCGGGGATAGGCCGACCGGTGAGCGTGAGCGTGGCGTCGGGGGCATCGGTGGGCAAAACCTCCAGCGCATCCGTCCAAGCGATGGGCACGAACGCGGTTTCGAGGTCGTGGAAGCCATCCGGACGGCGACCCGTGATGTGCAGCCCGAAATTGAGCTTGGCGTTAGGGAAAAGAACCAAGTGGATGCGGAATAGAAGCGCGCCGAAACGCGCCCGGTTTGGGGTGCGAATGTGGGCCACAGCCCGCACTTCCGGCGCCGCGTCTGGCCCGAGGCGCCGATAATCAGGCGCAAACTTCCCACATTCGCACCCGTGTACCTCCTCAAACGTCCGCTCGACCTGCTGCTGACGGCGCTGGCGCTCCCCGTGGCGCTGCCGCTGCTGGGGCTGGCGTCGGGCGCCCTCCGACTGGCGCAGCCCGGGCCAGTGGTATTTCGGCAGATGCGCACGGGGCGCCACGGCGAGCTTTTCGCGTTCTACAAGCTGCGTACGATGACCGACGCCCGCGACCCGCTCACCGGCGAGCTGCTGCCCGACGCGGCCCGCCTGACGCGCATCGGGCGCCTGATTCGGCAAACTTCCCTCGATGAGCTGCCGCAGCTCTGGCACGTTCTGCGCGGGCAGATGAGCCTCGTCGGCCCCCGGCCGCTGCTCCCGCGCTACCTGCCGCGCTACTCGGCGGCGCAGGCGCGGCGGCATCTGGTGCGGCCCGGCATCACGGGCTGGGCGCAGGTAAACGGCCGCAACGCCCTCTCGTGGCCCGAAAAGCTAGCCCTCGATACGTGGTACGCCGACCATTGCACCCTCAGCCTCGACCTGAAAATTCTCTTTCTGACCGTCCTCCGCATCCTTCGTCCGCAGGGTGTAGCGGCGCGGGGAGAGGCTACGATGTCGGAATTTTGGGGCGAAGAGTAGCGCAAGCCTGACGCGGTTTCGTAATCCGAAAACATCCTGTAAGGCTCCCCTCTCCTTTGGAGAGGGGCCGGGGGTGAGGATGCTCGGCGAGCTTCCGTATCCCGACGACGAAACCCTATCTTTCTCCGTCTTTTCAACGCCTTATCTTTTTTGTCTGAATTACCGCTTATGTCCGCTTCCAGTCCGCCTCTCGTCATTGTCGGTCACGGCGGCTTAGGCCGCGAGGTCGCCACGATGCTCCGCCACGGCGCGGGTCACGCGCCGCACCTCGTCCCGACGGGTTTTTACGACGATGACGCCGATGCCGCCTCCCGCGCCCTCATCCTCGGCCTGCCGTGGTGCGGCACCATCGCGCAGCTCGCGGCGCACCCGACGCCGCTGGCCGTCGCTGTTGCCGTAGGCGCCCCGGTAGCGCGCCGGGCCATCGTGGAGCGGCTCACGGGGAACGCGCGGCTCAGCTTCCCTACGCTCCGGCACCCGTCCGTCGCGAATGCTGATTTTCAAGGAAATACGTTTCTCGAAGGCAGCCTCTTCACCGAGCAATGCATCCTCACGACCAACGTGCGCGTCGGGCGGTTCGTGCTGCTGAACCTCGGCTGCACCGTCGGGCACGACTGCATAATCGGCGATTTCTGCTCCCTGATGCCCCGCGTGAACCTCGGCGGCGGGGTGGTTCTGGAAGCAGGGGTTTTCATCGGAACCGGCGCCACCGTGCTGCCGGGCGTGCGGATTGGCGCGGGCGCGATTGTGGGCGCCGGGGCCGTCGTGACGCGCGATGTGGCGCCCGACACGACGGTAGTGGGCGTCCCGGCGCGACCAGTGGGTTAAACCCTGCGGCATTGGCCCGTGCAAAGCCGCGTAAGTGAAGAATAATTGAATTTTCACAGAAAATTCTCCCACCGAAATCGATGATTTCGGTGGGAGAATTTTCTTTTTTTTCCTCTCCGAAGCAATATCTTTAAGCGGCGGTGCAGCTGCATCAGAGCAACTAGTACGATACGGAGCCCGTCTGGCTTATTCAGTAAGACCCCTTCTTCTGACCTATGCTTCTGCTGTCTTCTTTTCGTATGCCGCGCGCTTGGTTCGCGCTCGTTGCTTTGTTGCTTGTTTCGATAACCGGGCACGCCCAACCCGATCCCGGCCCGACGAGCCAGTGGTATTTCGGGCGGTTTGCCGCGATTGACTTTCGGCCCCGAACGCCCGTTGCGCTGCCGGTAAGCGCGATGGATGCCACCGAAGGCTGCGCGACGATGTGCGACTCAGCTGGCAACCTGCTTTTTTATACCGATGGCCTTACCGTCTGGAACCGGTTTAATCGGCCGATGCTCGGCGGCTCCGATTTGCAGCCGGGGCTGGAAACAGCCACGCAGAGCGCGCTGATCGTGCCGCAGCCCGGCTCGCGTACGCGCTATTATTTATTCTTGACCGATGCGCAAGCCGGGCGGATTAATACGGATGGGTGCGGGTGTCTGTCGTGGGTGACGATTGATATGAGCCTCGACAATGGGCTTGGCGGCGTCGATGATATTGGCAGCCGCTTGGGGTTGGTGACGGAAAAGCTCGCCGCCGTGACGCACGCCAATGGGCGCGATTTCTGGATTATGGTGCACAAATGGGGCACCGCCGATTTTCTCGCGTACCGGCTTTACCCCGATTCGCTCGCCCGACGGCCGGTTACCACCCGGATCGGCTCGCCGCACAACACCGTGCAGATGCTCACGACGGAACCGGCGGTAGACGCCGTCGGCGAAATGACGTTTTCGCCCGATGGGCGCCGGTTGGCGGTGGCGGTGTACGCGTCCTCGTTTGCTGAGGTCTTCGATTTTAACCGTCGAACTGGCCGTTTGAGCAACCCCGCGAAGCTGCCGCTCCCGATACAGGGGTCCGATGGCACGGTGGGGTGCTATGGCGTGGCGTTCTCGGCTACGGGCCAGCATCTGTACGTTTCGCGTTACCTACCGAATCTGAAATCCGACCTGACGCAGTACGATATGCAGCTGCCGCGCGCCAAAGTTGCCGGTAGCGCCATTCGGCTGGCGGGCATCGGCGCGGCTATCGAGCTGGCGCCAAATGGCAAGATTTACGGCATTCATCCGGTCGATCCGGCCCTCAACTCCATCGAGGCGCCCGATGCGCCGGGGGCGCTTTGCACGGTTCGGAAATGGACGGTGCCGCTGCGGCTGCCCTCCACCGGGCGCTTGGGGCTACCGAGTTTTCCGGTTAGGCTCAGCGCGCTGCCCGACATCGCTTTCACCGCCGATGCCGTGCCGATGCCGAACGTCATCACCCCCGACGGCGACGGCTACAACGACACCTTCACCCCCAGCGAATACCCCGAAAGCCTATCCGGCGAGCTGCGCATTTTTTCGCGCTGGGGAGCGCTCCTTTTCACCACCACCGACCTCACCACCGGCTGGGACGGCGCCGGCGTCGCGGCGGGCACTTACCTATACGATTTGCAGTACCAGCTCCTCGAAAACGACGTAGCTGACGAACCCCGGCGGACCCGCGGCTGGGTAGAAGTAGTCCGCTGAGCGCCCTGATTTGCGGTAGTAGTGAGCGGTCGGGGCGGCCCTGAAAAACTCCTCAGTAGCCCCTGATTAGGCACCCAAAAACGCCTCCGCCGGAAGCGCGCCGGGCGCAGTTTGCCTTCGTGCCCGACCTTTGCCCGCCCGCACCGCCCATCTGTCGGCGCGCTTACCGTTACCGCTTTGCCATTACCCCGCCTCTTCCTCTCCGCCCCGCACTTGGGCGGCCACGAGCTAAACTACGTGGCTAAGGCCTTGGCCGACAACTGGATTGCGCCCGCTGGCCCGCACTTACCGGCCTTTGAGGCCGAGCTGGCCGAGGCGCTCACGTCGCCTTCGGGGGTGGCGCCGCACGTCGTGGCGCTTAATTCGGGCACGGCGGCGCTGCACTTGGCGCTGCGGCTGCTGAACGTGGGTTGGGGCGATGAAGTCGTGTGCCCGACGTTCACCTTCGCCGCCACCGCCAACCCGATTATTTACCAAGGCGCCACGCCCGTTTTCGTCGATTCTGAGACGGAAACGTGGAATATGGACCCTGCCCTGCTCCGGGAAGCCCTCGCCGACCGGGCGCGGCGCGGCAAGCGGGTGCGCGCCATCATCGTGGTGCATCTCTACGGAATGCCCGCCCGCCTGCCCGAGCTGCTGGCCGTGGCCGAAGAGTTTGGCGTGCCCGTGATTGAAGACGCTGCCGAAGCCCTCGGCAGCACCCTCCACGGTCGGCCGCTCGGGACGTGGGCGCCGCTGGGGATTCTGTCGTTCAACGGCAATAAAATCATCACCACCAGCGGCGGCGGCGCCCTCCTGACCGCCGACCGCGCCGCCGCCGACCGCGCCCTCTACCTCGCCACGCAGGCCAAAGACCCCGCCGCCCCGCATTACCAGCACACCGAAGTGGGGTACAATTACCGCCTCTCGAACGTGTTGGCCGGAGTGGGCCGCGGGCAGCTCGAAACCCTCGACGACCGCGTAAAAGGGCGCCGGACGCTGTTCCGTAAGTATTCGGAGCGGCTGCGGCTGCTCGATTTCCTCACCGTCGGGCCGCCCGAACCGACGGGTTTCCACTCGAACCGCTGGCTCACCACGCTGCTGCTCGATTCCGGTTTCGCCCCCGACCATTCGCCCGAGCTACTCCGGCAGCACCTCGAAACGGTCAACATCGAAAGTCGGGCGCTCTGGAAACCGCTCCACCAGCAGCCCGCCTACGCCGACGCCCCCACTTACGGCGGCGCCGTTGCCGATAAACTCTTCGCGCACGGCCTCTGCCTCCCATCCGGCAACGGCATGAAAGACGCCGACCTCGACCGCGTCGTGACGGCGATTATGCGTTTCTGACCTATTTTTCTACAGAAAACCGCTGCGAATTCCTATCCGAGTGCCTGTTGCAGGTCGGCGAGCAGCTCCTCGACTTCCTCCACCCCTACCGACACCCGCACCAGCCCCGGCGTGATGCCCAACCGGCGGCGGCGCTCATCGGGCACGGCGCGGTGGCTCGTGGCGAGCGGGTACGACGACGACGACATCACCCCCGCCAACGACGGCGCCAACGGAAAGTGCTTCGTCCGCTGAAAAAACCGGTCGGCAGCCTCCTGTGAATCGTCTTTCAACCGAAACGAAAGCATCCCCCCGAACCACCCGTGGCTGAGCTGCTCAGCCGCCAACGCGTGGCCTTCGTGCGTCGGCAGACCGGGGTAATACACCATTGCCACCGCCGGATGCGCCGCCAGAAACTGCGCCACCGCCAAGCCATTCTCCGAATGTTGGCGCACCCGCAGGCGCAGCGTGTGCAGGCTCCGGCTCGTCAGCCACGACTCAAACGGCGCCAGCGTCAGGCCCAGATTCGTGCCCACTTGCCGCAGCCGCGTCACGAGGGCCGGGTCTTGCGCCACCACCACGCCGGCGGTCACATCGGAGTGGCCGCTGAGGTATTTCGTGGCCGAGTGCCACACCATATCGGCGCCCCACGTCATCGGCTGGCTCAGAATCGGCGATGCGAACGTATTGTCGATGAGCAGCTTGACGCCGTGCGCCCGGCACGCCGCCCCCAAGCGCGGCCCATCGAGGACGGTGAGGAGCGGATTCGAGAGGGTCTCCGCCAGCACGAGCTTCGTGGTAGGTTGCAGGTGCGGACCGAGGTCGTAGAGGTCGGCGAGCGGGACGTAAGTCGTGCGGATGCCGAGGCGCGCCATCTCCCCCGACAGCAGCGCCACCGAGCCGCCATACAGCTCTTCGGGGCACAGCACGTGGTCGCCGGCGGCGCACGTCGCGAGCACCGCCGCGAGCAAGCCCGACAAGCCCGCGCCCGTCGGGACGCCCCCCGCAGCGTGTTCCAGCTTCGCCACGGCCATCACGAACGCATCGGAATTCGGGTGCTCGGCGCGGGCGTAGGCGTAGCGCCCATCCTGCCCCGGCGCGGCATAATACGCCTCCAGCTCCGCGAGCGAGCCAAACGTGAAGACGGAAGTTTGATAGATGGGCGGCGTTTTCGGGGAGATGGGCATGGGAACGGAAAGAACTGGCCGTGACGCCAGCGTAAAAGGAAACCTACCCCGCCCACGGCGACCGCCACACGGCGGTTGCTACGCGGGCAAGGTCGCGTTGGCGATCTTTAAGCTGCTTGGGCTCGAATACCGGATACTGCGCTTGCTGGGCTAGTGCGTACTGACTAGCAGCATATACCGGCTGCTTTTCATCGTAAGCAGCGGTTTGCAGCTGCCGGTTGCTGGTGGCCTCCAGCAGCGTGTAATTACCCAGCCGGTCGCGGAGCAGCAAATGGTCTTCTGCCGAGAACGCGCCCCAGTCAGCCAAGCCCGCCGCCGAATCGGGTAAGATATGTTCGATGGTCGCCGGATCGTTATCCGGGTCACGGTCGGTCGCGGCCAGCTGATTTTCCAGTCCGAAAAGGATGTACCGCAGCAGCTTCCGCGTCCGCGGTGCCGCCGACAGCCGGGTCTGCTCGAACTGCATACGGAAGGTCGCATCGTCGGGGTAAAAATCGCGCAGGTAGCGCCCCCATACCTCTCTGGCAGTAACCACCGAGTGGTTGGTGACCGCCAAAGCACTGCGCTGGTACACTTCCTCCAACCGATTAGTCTGCTGCTTACCAATGACCGTATAGCGAAACGACAGCGCCACCAGACTATGCAGCACGCGCCGCGCCTCCTCGCGCGGCAGGTGCAGCTCGGCGGCAATGAGCAGGGGTAGATGCAAGCGCACCCCGAAGAGGTTTAGCGCCCGGATATCGGCCCGCGCTTGGGAGTCGTTGTTCCAGTGATCGTCTTCCGGATCGGTCAGCGCGGCGTACACGGACGCCGCCGATTCCAGACGAGTCAGCAGCGCATCCGCGTCCGCCGCCGTGGTGATTTGCTGACGGATGGCCTTGAATAAGCGGTCTTCGCGGATGAGCGCGTGGTTGGCGAGCCAATAATGCCGCAGAAACGTCCCAAACCGATCCAACCCGACGGCTTCCACGATTTTACGCCACTGCTCATTGATCAAATGCAAATCATTGGAACCGACCGGGAAGCGCGAAAACAAATAGTTTTTGAGCAAATCGGTGACGGTCAAGCGTAGTCCGTCGTAATTGAGCGTCTCGAACACGGTAAATGCGCTCAGCTCATTATCCACCGAAATTTGGATGAATAATAAGCCCTCGCCCACGCAACGTGCCAGCTCCGCTAAGTGCCCACCATTGCTCGCCAGCCCGGAAGTATGGAGCTTGTCGTAAAAAAACTCCTGCGCCCGGTATAGGCGCTGATTAGAGTCGTTTTCGCGATTGAGCAGCCGAGGCTCCTTTATCTGCACCAAATGCAGCTGATAGAAAGCGTCGTTCTGCTGATTAAGCGTCAATTTACTGCCATAGCGCAACGAAACAGCATCTTTTCGGCCGATAAAATCCTCCCGAAACTGCCGCGCACGCTCCCGATTGTCGTCGGGCGCCTGCCCATCAGCCGCCAGCTTTTCCAAGCATCGAATGATGGCGAGGGTTAGTACTGAAAGCGTCGTGACGCGTTGCTGTCCATCAATGATCTGATACGCTTTCTCCCCCTCGTGCTGAACCACGATAGAACCTAGGTAGTGAATCGAGCTGCGCTTCTCGTAGACCTCCAGAATATCTGCCCACAGCTCCTCCCAGTTGTCGGTATCCCAGCTGTAATCGCGCTGGTACAGCGGCACCCGATAGCGGTTGCCATTAGCCATCAGTTTCGCGAAAGACGAAGATTCAGCGTTCAGCTCGGCCATACCGGATAGTAAGATTAGGGAAGGGCGAAAATACCGCCGCCCGTCCGTGCAGCTGCACGAACGGGCGGTTTGATTTAGTAACGCTTTGGGAGCGCTCTTGTGGCGCTTTCGGAAAGCTTACGCGAGCAAGGCTTCCGCCAGCACCACTACGTTGTTGTTGAGCACTTCGACCACGCCGCCGTCGACGCGGAAAGTGGTGGGCACTCCACCGGCCTGACGTACCACGATAGGCCCCGCCCGCAACGCTCCGATGAGCGGCGCGTGGTTGTCGAGCACTTCAAACGAACCGTCCAGCCCCGGAAACGTGACCGAAACGGCCTCGCCACCGAAAACGCGCTGGTCAGGAGTGATAATGTCTAAATGCATTTTAACTGGTTTTTAGTTTTTGGTTTTTGGTTTTCAGTTTTGGATACGGACCAAAAACTGAAAACTGAAAACCGAAAACCATTAACTAAAACTATCGCGCTTCGGCCATCAAGCGCTCGCCCTTCGCGACGGCGTCTTCGATGGAGCCGACGAGGTTGAACGCGGCTTCCGGCAGGTGGTCGTACTTACCGTCGATGATTTCGTTGAAACCACGGATGGTGTCTTTGATATCGACGAGAACGCCCTTGAGGCCGGTGAACTGCTCAGCAACGTGGAACGGCTGCGACAGGAAACGCTGCACCCGACGGGCGCGGTTTACGGTCTGCTTGTCTTCCTCGGACAGCTCGTCCATCCCGAGGATGGCGATGATGTCTTGCAGCTCTTTGTAGCGCTGGAGAATTTCCTTCACGCGCTGCGCCGTGTTGTAGTGCTCGTCGCCGAGGACTTCGGCGTTGAGGATGCGCGACGTCGAGTCGAGCGGGTCAACGGCGGGGTAGATACCCAGCTCGGCGATTTTCCGGCTCAATACGGTCGTGGCGTCCAAGTGAGCGAAGGTCGTGGCTGGAGCCGGGTCGGTCAAGTCATCGGCAGGGACGTAAACGGCCTGCACCGACGTAATCGAACCGCGCTTGGTCGAGGTGATACGTTCCTGCATCGCGCCCATCTCGGTGGCCAGCGTCGGCTGGTACCCTACGGCCGACGGCATCCGCCCGAGCAGCGCCGATACTTCCGAACCCGCCTGCGTGAAGCGGAAGATGTTGTCGATGAAGAACAGGATGTCGCGGCCGGCACCGGTGCCGTCGCCGTCGCGGAAGCTTTCGGCCATCGTCAGCCCCGAGAGGGCTACGCGGGCACGGGCGCCGGGCGGTTCGTTCATCTGACCGAACACGAGGGTCGCCTTGGAATCCTTCATGGCTTCCTGATCGACTTTCGTCAGATCCCAGCCACCGGCTTCCATCGAGTGCTTGAACTCTTCGCCGTACTTGATAACGTCGGATTCGAGGAATTCGCGGAGCAAGTCGTTCCCTTCGCGGGTACGCTCACCCACGCCGGCAAACACCGACAGACCACCGTAGGCCTTCGCGATGTTGTTCACAAGCTCCATGATCAATACGGTCTTGCCGACACCGGCACCACCGAACAAACCAATTTTACCGCCTTTCACGTACGGCTCCAGCAGGTCGATGACCTTGATGCCGGTGAAGAGAACTTCCGAAGAAGTTGCGAGCTCGTCGAATCTCGGAGCGGAGCGGTGAATCGGCAAGCGGACGCCCGATGGCGGCTGCGGAATACCGTCAATCGCCTGACCGATTACGTTGAAGAGACGGCCTTTCACGCCGTCGCCGGTCGGGATGGAGATTGGCCCGCCGAGAGCGCGAACCGAAGCGCCACGGGTCAGACCTTCGGTCGAGTCCATTGCGATGGTCCGGACGCGGTCTTCGCCCAAATGCTGCTGGCATTCGAGGATAACGACTTGGCCGTTATCCTTAATAACTTCCAGCGCGTCGAGGATATTGGGAAGCTTAGTGCCTTCGCCGCCGAAGCTGACGTCCACGACTGGCCCGATGACCTGCGTGATCTTGCCCGTATTGGCCATAAATTGAGGAGGATTGGCGTGAAAACGAAGCATTTACAGCGACCGGGACAGCCGCTTCGCGCTTCGGGCCGCAAAGGTACGTTTCAGGCGCGGCCTATCCAATTTCTACCTACATCGGAACAATCGACAAAAGAAGCAATTAGGGCTTTTTGAGGAATTGTCGCTACTTTTAGAGCGTCGGACGATCTTTTCCCATCCTTCCTGCCTTTTCGTTCCGACTCATTTCTGCCCTCATTGGCTCCTCTGGCCGCTTCCATATCAACCAAACGTTCCGTTCTTTTCTTGCAAATAATGAAGAAACGTTACCTCCTGCTGCCCGTCGCGTGCGCGCTAGCAGCCATCGGCAGTGTAAGTGCTCAGACACTTCCCTGCACCAACCCAATCAGCTCGTTTCCATACAGCGAGAACTTCGACGCCGGCCCCGGCGGCTGGACTTCGCCAACGAGTAACGTCGACTGGACGCTCGGGACACCGGCTAAAACGGTTATCAACACCGCTTTCTCCGGGCCGAACTCGTGGATTACGGGCGGTCTGACCGGTGATTACGCTGACAACGTCAGTGGCGATGTCATCAGCCCTTGCTTCAACTTCTCGTCGCTGGCTTTGCCCATCGTGGAGATGAAAATTTGGTGGCAAAACGAATTCAGCTGGGACGGCGCCGTCCTGCAAAGCTCCATCAATGGTGGCATCACGTGGCAGAATGTGGGCGCCTTCGGTGACCCCGACAACTGGTACACCGACAACACCATCGGTGGCGCGCCCGGCGGCCAACAGGAAGGCTGGTCGGGGCGCGATGCTGCTGGTAGCGGCGGCTGGGTAACGGCCAAACACGCGCTGACGGGGTTGGCAGGCCAAACCAATGTTCGGCTGCGGATTGCATTTGCTTCCGACGGCTCTGGTACCGACGACGGCTTTGCCTTCGACAACTTCCAGATTTACCAGCCTTCCGCGTCCGACGTGGGGGTTGCCGCCATTACCGTTCCCGGCACGGGCAGCACGTGCTCGGCGAACCCGGTGAACGTGACGGTGCGGTTACAGAACTTCGGTTCGGCGCCTCAGTCGAACATTCCGGTGAGCTACACCGTGAACGGCGGCGCGCCGGTAACTGCTACGTTCGCAGGGCCGCTGGCTCCGGGTGCTACGGCCGTCTTTACCTTCCCGACGCCCTACACGCCCGCTGGTAACGGTACGTACACCTTCACGGCTACCACCAACCTGGCCGGCGACGGTAACGCATCGAACAACGCGGCTCCCTCCAACCCGGCGCTGACGATCATCACCCCGATCACCAGCTTCCCGTACAACGAAACCTTCGACAATGGCGCGGGCGGCTGGTCTTCGGGCGGCACCCTGTCGAGCTGGGCGCTCGGCACGCCGGCGAAGGGGGTCATCAACTCGGCTTTCTCCGGGCCGAACTCGTGGATCACGAACCTGACCGCGCCTTACAACAACAACGAAAACTCGTTCGTCCTCAGCCCGTGCTTCGACTTCTCCTCGCTGGCTCTACCAACAGTTGAGCTGAAGATCTGGTGGCAGTCAGAAAGCAGCTACGACGGTGCAGTGCTGCAAAGCTCCATCGATGGTGGCGCTACGTGGCAGAATGTGGGCGCCGTGGGCGACCCCGACAACTGGTATAATGACAGCACGCTCAACGGTAACCCCGGCGGTCAACAAGAAGGCTGGACGGGCAACGGCAACGGTTTCCCCCCAATCAACGGCTCGGGCGGCTGGCTGACGGCTAAGCACGTGCTGTCTGGCTTGGCCAACCAGCCAAGCGTCCGGCTGCGGATCGCCTTCGCTTCCGAAGGCTCCGGCACCGATGATGGTTTCGCGTTCGATAACTTCCAGATTTACCAGCCCTCGGCGGTTGATGTGGGCGTGGCCGCTATCACGGCGCCCCTGACGGGCACGTCGTGCTCGTCGAACCCATCCAACGTAACGGTGCGGTTGCAGAACTACGGTTCGGCGTCTCAGTCGAACATTCCCGTGACGTACACCGTGAACGGTGGTGCCCCGGTAACTGCTACGTTCGCTGGCCCATTGGCCCCCGGCGCTACCGCGACGTTCACGTTCCCGGCCCAGTTCAACCCCGGCGGGCAAGGCACGTTCGTATTCACGGCGACGACCAACATGCCCGGCGACGGTAACGCGACCAACGACGCCGCTCAGAACACGACGCTCACGATCGTGACGCCCGTTTCGGCGTTCCCTTACACGCAGAACTTCGAAAACGGTGCGGCCGGCTGGGCAACCGGCGGTTCGGCTTCCTCGTGGCAGCTCGGCGAGCCAGCTAAGGCAACCATCAGCGGCGCCGCATCCGGCGTCAACGCATGGACAACGAACCTGACCGGCAACTACAACAACAACGAGAACTCGTATGTGATCAGCCCTTGCTTCGACTTCACGGGCTTGGGGCTTCCATCCGTTGAGATGCAGATCTGGTGGCACTCTAACTCCGGCAACGACGGTACGGTATTCCAAAGCTCCATCGACGGTGGCGCTACCTGGCAGAACGTAGGCGCCGTGGGCGACCCCGACAACTGGTTCAACGACGGCAGCATCGGCGCTAACCCCGGCGGCCAAACCTCCGGCTGGACCGGCGACGGCGGCGGGTTCCCGCAAATCCAAGGCTCGGGTACGTACGTCGTTTCTACCCACACGATGCCCCAGCTGGCCAACCAGCCAAGCGTGCGCTTCCGATTCGCGTTTGCTTCGGATGGCTTCACGAACACCGACGGCTTCGCGTTCGATGATTTCAAAATCATCGGCCTGACGCCTCCACCTCCGCCAGCCGTCAACGACCTGGCCATCGCGGCCATCGCGCAACCAACATCGAGCTGCACGCTGACCAACTCGGAGCTGGTAACCGTAGTGGTAACGAACCGCGGTACGGCAGCACAGTCGAACTTCCCGGTTACGGTTACCTACACCACCCCCGGCGGCACTACGCGGACCATCTCGACCACCTTCTCGAGCAACCTCGCACCGAACACGTCGCAGCCAATCTTCTTCGCACGTCCGCAAGACCTGTCGGCTCGTGGCTGCTACAACTTCAAGGCTTACGCAACGCTCGCCAGCGATCAGCTGCGTACCAACGACACGGCTCGCGCGGAAGTCTGCAACCTGCTGATTGCCGTCACCCCGACTGCTCCTTATCAACAGAACTTCGAGACGACCACCGGCGGCTGGAATGCCAAAGGCGGCACTTGGGCGTTGGGTACGCCAGCGAAATCGACGATTCAAGGCGCTGCCTCCGGCACGCGCGCTTGGGTAACCGGCGGTTTGGGCACCGGGCGTTACACCGACCTCGAAAACTCGTCGGTCGAAAGCCCTTGCTTCGATCTCTCGACGCTGACCGATCCGTTCATTGAGCTGAAGCTGTGGTTCCGGACGGAAAGCGGTCGCGATGGCGCCTCTATTCAGTACACGACCAACGCTGGCGCTACCTGGAGCACCATCGGTACCGCTTCTGATCCGAACTGGTACAATTCCGCTACTATCGGCGCGCAGCCGGGCGGCACCAGCCAAGGCTGGAGCGGGGGCAATGGCGGTTACGTCCTCTACCGTCATTCGCTGACGGGAACATCGGCAGCCGGTCAGTCGCAGGTCCGCTTCCGCGTGGTCTTCGCTGCTACTACCGCTAACCCACCAGCGGCCAACGACGTCGACGATGGCGTTGCCTTCGATGATGTGGCGATCTATCAGCGACCGACCAACGACGTTTCGGTACTCGGCATCCTGCCGGTTGGTTCGGCTTGCGGCTTTACCAGCAACGAGCAGATTCAGGTGCGGGTGAAGAACGTGGGCACTACGCCGATCACGACCCTGCCGATCTCGTATCAGCTCGGCACCGGTCCCGTCGTCAGCACCACCGCGAACATCTCGCTGGCGCCCGAAGCTGAAGGAATCGTGTTATTCCCACAGACCGCCAACCTCACCACGGCCCCCTGCTACAACCTGACGCTGACGACCAACCTCGCCGGCGACCAGCTCGCGTTCAACAACTCGCTCACCGTGAACCTCTGCAACACGCAGGCGAACACGCTGCCGACGCTTGTAACGTTCGACGCTCCGAACAGCACGATTGACCGCCTCTCGCTCCAGACTCAGTCGTTGAGCCGGATCGGGTTGGCGCCAAGCCGTGGGGTCAGCACGTCTACGGCTATGCTGATGACGGGTGGTGGTTCTACCTGGACCGACCCGCTCGGCCCAGGTGCTAACCCGTGGCAGCTCAACGCCAGCCACTTGGCCATTGCCACCCTGTGCGTGAAACCAACCGGCATACCAGCGGGCACGCCTATCCGTCTGGCATTCAGCCTGCGGCAGGTATCGAACGGAGCAGCCGCGCTGTTCTCGAACGTCAACTTCCGGGTATTGGTGAACGGCACAGTGGTGGGCGATGCCAACTACCAGCCGAACCCGGCTAGCCCGGCTACCGGCCCTTACCGCTTCCTGTCGTTCGACATCACGCGCTTCCGGGTGGGTACGAACAACATCATCGTGCAATTCCAGTCGAGCGTCAACCGCAACTTCAGCAACAGCCTCGGCGATGCTAACTTCATCGACGATATCACGGTTGATGGCGCAGTAGGTTTCGGCATCGAATCGGCCTTCGCACAAGGCGTGAACGTCTTCCCGAACCCAAGCAACGGGGTATTCCGGGTCGCCCTCGATCACGCTGGCGCACACGCCTACTCGTTGGTGGTCACCGACCTGAGCGGCCGCACCGTAACGACGCAGAGCCTCAAGGCTAACGGCTACGCCGAAGCCGAATTGGACCTGACGAAGCTTGCGCGTGGTGTTTACGTGCTGAAAGTGACCGATGCTGATGGCAACCTCAGCGTCCGGAAACTGAATCTGGAGTAGCAGCGCTGATTCCCGACGGCACTAATCGCCGTCGGCGAGCAGAAACTCCTTAAAAACGTCCCCCGTCCTTCATCCGGACGGGGGACGTTTGCGTTTCTGCCCTGACCTTTGCGCGTATGGAAAAAGCCGCCGTCCCTACGCCTGCTGCCGAAGCGCTGCCTACCGTCGAAACCGCCCGAAAGCTTGGGCTGCTGCCCGAAGAGTTTGCTCGCATTCAGGTCATCTTGGGCCGGACGCCCAATTTCACCGAGCTGAGTGTGTTTTCGGTGATGTGGTCGGAACACTGCTCTTATAAGAACTCTATCGTCTGGCTGAAAAAGCTCCCGAAGGATTCGCCCCGGATGCTGGCGAAGGCCGGGGAAGAAAACGCTGGTCTGGTGGATATCGGCGACGGGCTGGCGTGCTCGTTCAAGATCGAGTCGCATAACCACCCGAGCGCCATCGAACCGTACCAAGGGGCGGCGACGGGCGTCGGCGGCATCAACCGCGATATTTTCACGATGGGCGCGCGGCCCATCGCGCAGCTCAACTCCCTCCGCTTCGGCGACCCTACCCTGCCGAAAACCCGGCGGCTGCTACGCGGCGTCGTGCGCGGCATCGGCGATTACGGCAACGCGTTCGGGATTCCGACGGTCGGCGGGGAGCTGTTTTTCGACCCCTGTTACAATACCAATCCGCTCGTGAACGCCTTCTCGGCGGGCATCGTGGAAGTCGGGAAAACGATTAGCGCCACGGCGGCGGGCGTCGGCAACCCGGTATACATCGTCGGCTCCGCGACGGGTAAAGACGGCATCCACGGCGCGACGTTCGCGTCGGAAGACATTTCGGATAAATCGACCGAAAAACTCCCCAGCGTGCAGGTCGGCGACCCTTTTCAGGAGAAATTGCTCCTCGAAGCCACCCTTGAAGTCATCGCCTCTGGGTGCGTGGTGGGAATGCAGGATATGGGCGCCGCCGGTATCACCTGCTCCACTTCCGAGATGAGCGCCAAAGGCGAGGTAGGGATGGAAATCAACCTCGACCTCGTGCCGATGCGCCAGCCGGGAATGCTGCCGTTCGAAATCCTGCTTTCCGAGAGCCAAGAGCGGATGCTGATTGTGGTCGAGAAAGGGCAAGAGGCCGAAATCGAGCGCATCTGCGCCAAGTGGGACTTGTACTGCGCCCGCATCGGCGAAGTGACCGATACCAAGCGCCTGCGCTACTACCGCCACGGCCAGCTCGTGGCCGACGTACCCGCCGATGACCTCGTGCTAGGCGGCGGCGCCCCCGTTTACCACCGCGAGTGGCGCGAACCGGCGTACTACGCCGAATCGAAGAAATTCGACCTCAACACCATCAGCCTGCCCGAAGATTACGTGGCGATTGGCGAGTGGCTCCTGAGCCAGCCGAACGGCTGCTCGCGGCGCTGGGTAGCGCGCCAGTACGACTCGATGGTCGGCACCGCGACCCTCACCACCAACCGGCCCGCCGACGCGGCGCTCGTGAAGGTCAAAGGCACCACCAAAGCCCTCGCGCTGACCGTCGACTGTAACGCCCGCTACGTGAAGGCCGACCCGGAAGTCGGGACCGCCATTGCCGTCTGCGAGGCCGCGCGCAACATCGTTTGCTCCGGTGGCGAACCGCTAGCCATCACCAACTGCCTCAATTTCGGGAACCCGTATAATCCGGAAGTTTACTGGCAATTTGTCGGGGCGATTCAGGGGATGTCGCGGGCGTGTGAGGCGCTCGGTACGCCCGTCACGGGCGGCAACGTGAGCTTCTACAACCAATCGTCCGACGACGGCCCCGTCTTCCCGACGCCGACCATCGGGATGCTCGGCCTCCTCGAAGATTACCACGCCACCGCCACCGGCTTGGCGTTCCGCAGCGTCCACGACCGCGTGCTCCTCGTGGGGCGGGCGCACGACTGTTTGGCGTCGTCGGAGTACCTCTACGGCTACTGCGGCGTCACGAACTCCCCCGCGCCCACCTTCCTGCTCGACGAAGAGCTGGCCGTGCAGCGCGCCATCGCGGCGCTCATTGCGGGCGGGCACGTACAATCGGCGCACGACGTGGCCGACGGCGGCCTCTGGGCGGCCCTCGCCGAAAGCGCCATCGCCAGCGGCACCGAAAACCTCGGCTTCCGCATCTGCACCGACCCCGCCTTCCGCAAAGACGCCTACCTTTTCGGGGAAAGCCAGAGCCGCGTAGTCGTCAGCGTCGCCCCTGACCAAGCGGCCGCCGTCACGGCGCACCTGCAAGCCGCCAACGTGCCCTTCACGTGGCTCGGCGAAGTGACCGAAAACGGCGCCATCCGCATCGATGCCGATGATTTCCCGACCGTCAGCGAGCTGCGCGAGCTGCACGCCACGGCGCTGGAGCTGCTTTTGGCGGCTGACGAGTAAAAACACCGATTTTTCGGCTCTATTTCCGCGCAAATACCCAGCTCCTGCCCCGTTGTACTACTGTACAGCGGGGCAGACGCATTTATAGGCAACAGGCCCGCGCTCAAAAGCTAATATCCGTGGAAACAGAACCCCCATGCGCCGAAAATTCGCCCTTTCGTGGCTTGGCTTTTTCGTTAGACATTCAGCGAGCCGGTTCAAGTGATCTGCAATCACAGTACGTTGGAAAATTCTAAATTTTACTCTACATTTGACCATCAGTCTTCCGCCCGGAACCGCCGGGCCGTCGGCTGACTCACTCTCTGCACGAACCTATCTCCTCGCGTTTCCATCGGTTTTTTTTCCTCCAATTTTTCTCTTCCGTTGTTAAACTTTTTTATACCCCCCCCCCCCCCCCCCCCACGCGCCTCAACTCGGCCCGGTGGGGCTTTTTCTTGACCCTTTGGCTCTGCGGGGCCGTGGGTAGCTTCTGGCCCCGCACCGCGTGGGCGCAAAGCAACTTGGTGCCGCTGGGCACGGCGGCGCAGTACAGCCTACTGAGCGGCAATACGCTCACCACCGACGCGGCCTCACGGGTCCACGCGCTCGGTATGGCGGGCGCCGGGGCGGGCTTAGTCGGTCCGTTGACGGCTGACAGCGCGATTTATCACCCCGGGAATCAGCCCGCAGCAGTGGCAACGGCGCTGACGGGCCTGGCCAATGCCCGCGCTTACTGCACCGCGCTCACCGGGCAGCAACCGCTCAGCCTGACGGCCAGCCAGACCTTCAGCCCCGGCGTTTACACGTACCCGACGGCGGCCGTTTTGCCCGGCGGCACCCGCTGGACCCTGACCGGCAGCGCCTTCGACCGGTTCGTGTTCAATTTCGCCGCCGACGTGACGCTGGCGCCGGATGTGTACATCGTGTTGGATGGAGTCAGCCCGGCCAACGTGTACTGGAATGTGAACGGCGTATTCGTATCAGGCACAGAAGCCGGCTTACCGGGCGTGCTGATGGCGAACTCGATCAACCTAAGCGGCGTCTGGAGCAGCTTGACGGCGGTCCTGACCACCGGCAGCCTGACGCTGACGGGGCTGGACGCTCTGATTGGCCGGACGGCCTTCCCGAGCCGCTCGCAGCTGATTACGTACAGCCAGCCGGCGGCGGCGCCGATGGCATCGGTCGCGTGCGCCAACCTATTGACCAACCCGAGCTTCGAGACACCTGAAACGGGCATTCGGTGGCCGCGCAGCCGCAGCAATCTGCACATCCCGGATATGCAGTGCCGATTGGCTGGTGGCGATGTAGGGGGATGGGCAACGGCCAATATGGCTTCGCCGGACTGGTTTCGGCGCGGCGCGCCACTGGCTCCGCTCAATATCAATCAGCCGAACGGTCTGACGACGAACTTGAGCATTCCAGTGAACGATATGGGCACGGCCGATACGCGGTCTTCAACCGACAGCAGTTACATTGGCATTTACTGCTCTAATTCGCTGAATAGTTATCGCGAGTATGCCTTCCAACCCATGCCAGTGCCGTTGCAGTCCGCCCGCCGGTATTACGTTGAATTCTATTCGCGATTAGCTAGTAACAGCACCTTAGGCGCACCTGATCTAGGGGCCAGATTCAGCACTACGTGCCCGTATCAAACCCGGTCGACTACTATGCTTGATGCCAGCAACGCACCTTTGCTTCCCCATATCAGCCAGCATAATGGGGGCTTCCTAGGTTTTAACGACGTAACGCAATGGGTACGCACCGCCGGATGCTACCTGGCGACTGGGGGAGAGCAATTTTTGACCCTCGGCTACTATAATGACGTGTCAGGCGCTAGACTTACCAGTGACGACGGTACCGGGACCAATACCCCCATTGCGGGCTTGGGAAATGGTTTTAGTGGCGCCTACTATTACCTCGACGAGGTAACGGTCAGCCCTTTTCCTCAGCCCGTTCTGACCTTTACCGGGAACACCGACTGCCTGAGGCGTTCCTATACCCTCGATTTTACCTGCCTCCTCCCCGCCAGCAGCGGCGCTACATATGCGTGGCAGGTCAACGGGCAGACCATCGCCACCGGCACGAATCCGCTGGTCGTCACGCCGCTCACCACGACGACGTACACCCTCGTCACGACGGTACCGGGCTTAGGCACTGATCCCGCTACTGTTGATCAGCAGCCGATCACCATCACGGTTCCACCAGTGGTCGTTCTTGCCGGGACCAAGACGGGGGGCGCCAACTACCCCGCCGCCACCTACTGGGTCAATGGGCCGCTTACGTTCACGCAGGGCACCTATACGTTCGCGCCGGGGAGCGTGGTGCGGGTAAATCCGGAAACGAATATTACGGTGGGCAATGGGGCGACGCTGATTGCGCAGGCCACTACATTCACCGCCGCGCATTGCAGCCAGATGTGGGCTGGCCTCACGGTGGCGGCCACGGCCAAAGGGCTGTGTTTGGGACGCACCGGCGACAACCTCTCGACCGCCCTGCCCGCGACGGCCGGGTGGGGGCAGCAAAATCCGGTGAGTGAAATCAGCTACGCCCGCACGGCCATCAGCTGGCAATCGCCGCCGACTACGCCGGTGCGGGTGCTGCACACGCGGTTTTGGAATAACCTCAACGGCCTGAATGCCGCTACCGGCGCCACCGCCACATCCGCCGTGGTCGCGGCGGGGTCGGCGGTGGTGAACTGCCTGTTCGATTCTAACCCCGCGCAGTTCCGGTCGGTCAATACCGACGAATACATGCACGTAGCGGTCAATCTGGACGGCTGGAATTACCAGAACACGCGCATTGCCGGTAACCGCTTCCTGAGGTGTGTAGTGGGTATCCTGCTGCGCACGACCACCACCGCCAGCAAGGTCACGATTGCCGACCGCAACGAGTTCGGCGCCTTGATGGTGGGGATAAAGGCGATGAACCCCGGCGCGGCGCTGACCGTCAGCGGTAACCGGTTCGTATATGGCTACCCGAGCAGCTATCCCCTCTCGGCGGCGCTGATGACCCGTTTCAACACGGCGTGGCCCAGTGTGATGACGGGCCTGACGAATAAAGTCACCGGCCTGTACGTGTACGGCTCCCTCACGAATACCACCGGCACGCTGACGGTGCAAGCCAATGATTTCGGCTTGAATAGCTACCCCAACAACTTCCCCGCCACCTGGACCTACCCGCAGCGCGGGGTAGTGGTAGATTTGATCAACAGCCCGTACCTGATTTCCGATAACACGTTTTCGAACCTGGAAACCGGGCTGCGGCTGGGTCTGCAATACGGCGGCAATGCCACGAGCAAAGTGGCGTCGAACCAGTTTTATAACAACAACACGGGGCTGGCGCTCTTCCGCCCTAGTGGCCCGGTGCCCGCCACCACCCCGGTTTTCTGGCCCCAGTGCAACACGTTCCGCCGCTCGAATACTGGCGGTGCCAATAGCGTGGGCATCCGCGTGGAGAGTGGATTGGCGGTAGTGTTTGACAACTGGGAAAAGCGCACCACACCGGCACCGAATTTCCCCGCTGGCCGCCCTTGGCAGGAGTTTATGAAAAACCGCTTCGACGACCAGTCCGGGACGAATCAGCGGATGCGGTATTTGGCGAATGCAAGCACGACGGCGATTGTGTATACCGCTTATGAAGACCAAGATGCTTTGGTACCATATACCATCAATCTAAAGAACGAATTGTCCTTGGCTTCACGCCAAACCAATTTCAGTATTTCTTGGGCTTTTAATACCCAAACAGGTTTAACCCGTCAGTATACCACTGCCAAATCCTGCACGAATCAGGATGGAATGAACGACGGGTTCAATCCTACCCGCGGTTTAGGAATCGGCGATTCTACTACCACGCCTGCGCAACCCTATATCGGCTTCGCCAGCCCCAACCCGGTAAGCTCCGAGGCCCGCATCCGCTTCCTGCTACCTACCGAGGTGAAACGGGCGCAAGTCGTTGTGAGAGACTTGGAAAGCGGGAAAATCGTGTGGCAGCAGGCAATCGCGTCTGAAACGACGGAAATACTGCTCTCCGTCAAGTCGCTACGCAACGGAGTGTACCCGTACTCCGTCATCGCCGATGAGGTGGTACTTGGTACCCGGCGGTTGTTGGTTAACCACACAGACTGATGAGCTTATTCAGCTTTTTTACCTTACCTCCCGCTCACCGAATTCGGTGGGCGGGAGCCTTGGTGGCGGGAATGATTTCCTTCGCCGCTGTCGGGCAGCCCACTTTGGCGTGGGATACGGTGACGGCAAGCCCAAATACGTCTGAATTTGCGCAATCGACGATTCGGCTGAGTGCTAACAGGTTTGTGACGGTTGGGCACTGGGATTCTCTTATTACCACGCCAACCTATCGCACGCTTGAGCGCCCGCTACTTTATTTGACCGACCGCCGGGGACGCATCTTACGGAAACAACGCGCGATTGCCCCTTTTGCAATTGAATCGATGCTTTATGAAGCCGTGGCGACCCACAAGGGGTTTCACGCTTTGTGGGCAGATCCCCTCCTGCTTCACCATACCTACCGACGGGAAATCTGGGCCACGTTCGACACGCTCGGCAATGTCATCGCGCACCGGCCGCTCACCACCGACACGCTCTATTCCCGGACGCAGTACCTCGACCTGCCCGGCGGTTTGCTGACGGTGGGCTTTAAGGGCAGTTCCAGTCGCATCAATCAAACGGAAGTACGGCGGCTCGATGATTCCGGTCAAGTGGTGTGGCAGCGGCGGATGGGCTACTGGTCGTTCGGGTACTTTATCCAGCCCTTGCTCGACGGTTCCTATGCGGTGGTTTCGACTGACCCGACCCAATACGGACGTATCAACCAGAACCTGTTTCGCTTCGATTACAAGGTGTACCGCATCACGGCGGGCGGGACGGTTCTCGACAGTGCGTGGGTGGGGGTAGCAGGAGCGTGGGAAAGCCCGTTTCAGGTGAAAGCGACCACCGACGGCGGCTTGCTCATCTGCGGGTTTGAGTCACCATTTCCGGCGAGTAATCCGCGGCGCGGCACGCTCATCAAGCTCGATAGCACGTTTCAGGAGCAGTGGAAGTACGCCGTCTCCGATACGTGCTGTGACGCGGAAACCGGGGTTGAAATCCGCGATGCGTGGGAGACAGCGAATGGTCAGTACGTTGTGCAAACGGTGGGGTTGACGGGCACGAACTGGCACGAAGTCATTCCACCCGCCCAATCAGGGCAGCCCGCCAGTACCGGGTGGACCTATGCGCTGCCTCCCATTACGCGACCAGCGGCTCACGACATCCGCTATTTGCTCTACGAATCCGGGAGTCCAGCCTACGGTTTCGGCCAGTATGACGGGGATTTCTTTGCCCCTCAGCCGACCAATCAGCCCGACTTCTACCAAGCCCGCCTCACGGGCCTGCCCGCCCCGGCGGTCCTCGATTACTGCCGCCACCCGCCCTCGCAACCGGTGGTGACTATGAGCGCGCTCGTCGGCGACAGTATCCGTTTCTCCGTGAACGGCGCGCTTCAGACGGCCGGGCCGCGCTACGCCGAAATCAGTCTGGTGGAATGGGATTTCGGCGACGGCACCCCCGTGCAGCAAGGCTGGGATGTGTGGCACCGCTTCGCCTCGCCAGCGCGGGTGGCCGTGCGCCTGCGCCTGTGCAACAACCTGAGCTGCTGCCGCGATTCGGTGTTTTATCCCTTCGGCCAGCCCGTGGGCGTGCCGGAAGTGGCCGCGCTGCCTGCCGTGAGCGTGTACCCCAACCCGAGTGCGAGTGGCCACTTCACCGTCCAGACCAGCGCGCTTGCAACAGGCGCGCAGCTCACGGTGCTCGATGCCACGGGCCGCACCGTATGGCACGACACCGCTAACGGCGCCCAAACGCCGCTCGATCTGAGCCGCTCCGCCGCTGGCGTGTACCTGTTGCGCGTCACATGGCCCGATGGTCGGGCCAGCAGTAAGAAGCTGCTCCGCTAACGCTTCTACAGCAATGGATTCGGGGTTTTTCAGGTTTTTTTTCACCCTGAGCTTGCTTGACAAAACCCTTGCATCGTACCTTTGCGCCCGCTTCAACGGTTTTAGCTGTCCGAAACAAAGACACGTAGCCTGTCTTGTCCGATGGTGTAACCGGCAACACGTCAGATTTTGATTCTGAAGAGTCCTGGTTCGAGCCCAGGTCGGACAACCTAAAATTGGCGCGCCGTCGCCTCCGCGTTGAAGCTAGCGGCAAACCCCGGTCGGAAGTAATTCCGACCGGGGTTTCCTTTTTTAAGGGATTTCTTTCGACGGAAAATTCCCCTTCAAACCCCACTATCCGGCCCGTCAGCTGACCGCTTCGGCCTACCTTTGAGGCCGGGCAGAGCGGCCGCTTCACTATCCCGGCCGCTCACGCTTCCAGCGGTTATGGGCAGTACCGAAGCACGGGTCAAACTCTTCGCCGGGTCGGCGTCCCGACCCTTCGCCGAAAAAGTCGCCGCCGCCTACGGGCAGCCGCTCGGCAAATGCACGCTGCAACACTTCTCCGACGGTGAGATGGCGCCTTCCTTCGACGAAAGCGTGCGCGGCTGCGAAGTTTTTCTGATCCAGAGCACCTTCCCCCCCGCCGACCACCTGCTGGAGCTGATGCTGATGGTCGACGCCGCGAAACGCGCGTCGGCGAAGCACGTCAACATCGTGATGCCGTACTACGGCTACGCCCGCCAAGACCGCAAGGACAAGCCCCGCGTGAGCATCGGCTCGAAAGTGGTCGCCAACGCCATCCAGAGCGTCGGCACCGACCGGCTGATGACGTGCGACCTCCATGCAGGTCAGATTCAGGGCTTTTTCGATATTCCCGTCGATCATCTTGACGGGCAGGCGATTTTCGTCCCCTACGTGCGGAGCCTGAACCTGCCAAACCTCCTCATCGCGTCGCCCGACGTGGGCGGGCTGGTGCGGGCGCGCAACTTCGCGAAGTTTTTCGGCGCCGATATGGTCGTCTGCGACAAGCAGCGGAGCCGCGCAAACCAGATTGCGTCGATGCAAGTCATCGGCGATGTGGAAGGGATGGACGTCGTTTTGGTCGATGATATGGTCGATACGGCGGGCACTATCTGCAAAGCCGCCGAGCTGATTAAGCAGAAAGGTGCCCGGTCGGTGCGCGCGATCTGCACGCACCCCGTGCTGAGCGGCCCGGCGTACGAACGGCTCGAAAACTCGGTACTCGAAGAGCTGGTGGTATCCGATACGATTCCGCAGCGCCACGAATCAAGCAAGATTCGCGTCCTCTCCTTCGCCGACCTCTTCGCGCACGCCATTCGCAACGTCGTCACGCACGAGTCGATCTCATCGCTCTTCATCGCCTGATTCACTGGATTCAGTGTCCCCGATTTTGGGGAAGCTCGCTTTTCTGCGGGTAAATTCCTACCTTTGCGGCCCGATTCGCGGCCACAGTGGCCGCGCACGGATTTTCAAGCAGTTCTTTTCAGGATGAAAAGCATCGAGATTATAGGGTTTAAAAGAGCAAATCTCGGCAAGAAGAACGCCCAGCAGCTTCGCCAGGATGCGATGGTGCCGTGCGTGCTGTATGGTGGTGCCGAGCAGGTTCACTTCCACGTGCCGATGATCATGTTCCGTGAATTGGTGTACTCGCCGAGCGTGTTCGAAGCGCGCATCAGCATCGACGGTACCACCTACAGCGCGGTGTTGCAGGATTATCAGATGCACCCAGTGAGCGAAATGCTCCTCCACGCCGACTTCCTGGAGCTGCAGGCCGGCAAGGAAGTGAAGATCGACGTGCCGGTGAAATTCGTCGGTGCCTCGCCGGGCGTGTTGGCCGGTGGTACGCTCGTCACGAAGCTGCGTAAGCTGAAAGTGAAGGCGCTGCCAGAAAACCTGCCCGACTTCGTCGAAGTGAACATCTCCGATCTGGAGCTGGGCAAATCGATCAAAGTGGGTCGCGTGGAAGCCACCAACTTCCGCATCCTCAGCGACAAGCTCGCGCCGGTTGCTACCGTGACCATCCCACGTGGTCTGCGCTCGCAGATGGAAGACGACAAGAAAGCTACCGGCAAGAAGTAAGCTTCGGCGCACTTTCTGTCCGATTTTCGCGTCCCGCTCCGCCATCCGTGCGGGGCGGGACGTTTTTTTTGAGCGTTCGGGTCATAATAGGCAGTCGTTAGTCTCCCCTCTCCTTTGGAGAGGAATGAACACACATCTGCCAGTTGCCCCCGAATCCTCACCCCCCCAGCCCCCTCTCCAAAGGAGAGGGGGAGACTAACTGAAAAGTAATTCTAAGCCCCTCTCCTTTGGAGAGGGGTTGGGGGTGAGGATTTCCGCCAAGCGCCCTTATCTCGACTGAAAACCGCCTCTGACCGGCTTAACTCTACTATTCCCTGAGCGCCCGACGCGCTAACCTCCGCTTTACCTCCGATGAAATATCTCCTCGCCGGTCTCGGCAATATCGGCCCTGAATACGATGCGACCCGGCACAACATCGGGTTTATGGTCCTCGATTTTCTGGCACGTGAGCACGGTGGCTCTTTCGACGTCAGCCGCCACGCGTTCGCCACGGAAATCAGTCATAAAGGGCGGAAATATGTGCTGATTAAGCCCACGACGTATATGAACCTGAGCGGCAAAGCCGTTCAGCACCACCTGACGGCGCACAAGATTCCCGTCGAGAATCTGCTCGTGATTACCGATGACCTGGCGCTGCCGTACGGCAAGCTGCGTCTGAAAAGCCAAGGTTCAGCGGGCGGGCACAACGGCCTCAAGCATATTCAGGAGACGTTGCAGACTCCGAATTATGCGCGCCTGCGCTTTGGCGTCGGGAGCGAGTTCTCGAAAGGCAAACAGGTCGATTACGTCCTCAGCCAATTTTCAGCTGATGAGCGTATCGACCTGTCTACCCACATTGAGAAAGCCGCCGAGATTGCCCTTGCCTTCGGCTCTATCGGCGTGGAGCGCACGATGAATTTCTACAATAAATAACCTCGCGTGGCTGGCTCTGCCCTCAGAGCCAGCCACATATTAGGTCCTACGCCACCTTGCTGCCCGGCCGCACGGCCGCATCGGGCCGCATCAGCGACAGCCGACCGTCGGCGTCTTCCGCCAACAGCAGCATCCCCTGCGACTGAATGCCCTTGATGGCGCGTGGCGCGAGGTTGGCGAGCACCAACACCTGCTGCCCGACGAGCGCCGCCGGGTCGGTGTAATGCTCCGCGATGCCGCTGACGATGGTCCGCGGCTCGGCTTGCCCCAGATCGACGCTCAGCTTGAGGAGCTTGGCGGTTTTGGGCACCTTTTCGGCCGCCAGCACCGTGCCGACGCGCAAATCCATCGTCTCGAACGTTTCGAACGATACGTCGGCCTTGGGCGCCGGAGCGACGGCCGCCGCCAGCTCATTCGCCTTTTTGGTATCGAGCAGCTTCTGCACCTGCGCCGCGATGACAGTATCGTCTATCTTCGCGAAGAGCACTTCGGGCGTCCCGAGCTGATGCCCGGCCCGCAGGCGGTCTTGCCGCCCGGCGAACTGCCAATCGTTCTTGATGTCGGTCGGCAGGCCGAGCATGGCGTTTAGGCGCGTGCTGGTCTGCGGCATGAACGGTTCGAGGACGATGGCGAGCGTGGCGGCGAGCTGAAGGCTGAGGTTCAGGATGGTCGGCACGCGCTCGGGCGTGGTTTTGATGAGCTTCCACGGCTCCGTCTCGGCGAGGTATTTATTGCCCGCGCGGCTCAGGCTCATCACTTCGGTGAGGGCGTCGCGGAAGCGGAATTGCTGTAGGCGCTCGGCAATGCGGGCGGGAGCGGCGCCGATTTCGACGAGAATTGCGTGGTCTAAGGGCTGCAATTCGCCGGTAGCGGGCACTTTTCCGTCGTAATACTTCTGGGTCAGCACCAACGCGCGGTTGATGAAATTGCCCAGATTATCGGCCAGCTCGCTGTTGTTGCGGGCTTGAAAGTCCTTCCAAGTGAAGTCGTTATCCTTCGTTTCGGGCGCATTGGCGCAGAGCGCGTAACGCAGCACGTCGGCTTTTCCGGGGAAATCTTCCAGATACTCGTGCAGCCACACCGCCCAATTGCGCGACGTGCTGATTTTCTCGCCTTCGAGGTTGAGAAACTCATTCGCGGGCACGTTATCCGGCAGAATATACGTGCCTTCGGCGAGCAGCATCCCGGGGAAAATCAGGCAATGGAACACGATGTTGTCCTTGCCGATAAAATGCACCAGCTTGGTATCGGCGGCTTTCCAGTACGGCTCCCAATCCTTGCCTTCGCGGGCGGCCCATTCCTGTGTAAAGGTGATGTAACCGATTGGCGCATCGAACCATACGTAGAGCACCTTGCCCTCGGTGCCTTCAATCGGCACGCGGACGCCCCAATCAAGATCGCGGGTCATGGCGCGCGGCCGCAAGCCCTCGTTCAGCCACGAGCGGCATTGGCCGGACACGTTGGTTTTCCACTCCGGATGCGCCCCAATGAACGCTTCGAGCTGCGGTTGCAGCTTATCGAGCGGCAGATACCAGTTGGTGGTCGGCCGCAGCACGGGCGCCGCGCCGCTGAGCATCGAGCGCGGATTTTTCAGCTCGGTAGGTGAAAGCGCGGAGCCGCACCGCTCGCACTGATCGCCGTAGGCGTTCTCATTCGCACAAACCGGACAGGTACCGACGATGTAGCGGTCGGCGAGAAACTGATTCGCGACCTCATCAAAATACTGTTCCGACGTTTCTTCCACGAACTGATCCGTATCGTAGAGCTTACGGAAGAACTCCTGCGAAACCGCGTGGTGGTGCGGCGACGACGTGCGCGAGTAGATATCGAACGACACCCCGAAATCAAGGAAGGCCTGATTGATCTGCGTGTAGTATTTATCGACGACGGCCTGCGGCGTGGTACCTTCTTTCTTGGCTTTGATCGTGATCGGCACGCCGTGCTCATCGGTACCGCTGATGAAGGCCACATCGGCACCGGTGGCTCGCAGGTAACGCGCGTAGATGTCGGCGGGCAGGTAGCAGCCCGCCAGATGCCCAATATGAATCGGGCCGTTCGCGTAAATCAGGGCCGCCGTGATGGTGTAGCGCGCGGGCTTACCGGTCAGGGGGCGGGAAAAGGCTGCAGACATGGGCGTTGAGAGAGCGGCCACGCCGTGCCTGAGATAGGTACGGCCGGACCGGGCGGCAAAGATACCCACCCCGCCCGCGCCGGTTGAAGCCCAAAACGACCGCCTCGGCGCTGCGCTGCTTGCGGCATCCGGGACGAAATCGCACGGTCAGACTCTTCCGGCATCGGCGCCGCAACAGCCAAGGCTCAGCAGCTGATCAGCCGTATAGATTGGCGGATGATGGATGGGCAGGATACGTATTTTTTTGAGGCCTAACAAGAAATTCATCAGCAAAAAACAGCCGTTTGTCGACAAAATCAGTTGAATTGAAAGTGGTGCGAGTGATTTTACTAACATTTCGTTATACATTCGCTCCGAAATCAGCATCAGAGAGATTTTCTGAGTTGATATCTTGTCCACTTCACAGTCACTTTTCATCAACCCTACCCACCAAATGGCCAAGAATAAGGCTACCGGTGATGCCGCTCAAGTAGAAGCCGGTACACCTGCCACCGCCGCCCAGGAGAAGCAACAGTCGCTGAAAAAAGCGGCTAAGCGCTTGCAAAAGGATTTCGACCGTCGCATCAGCGATGCGGTTAAGCAAATCCGGAAAGAAACTGAAAAGAAATTGAAGGGCGTCGTGAAAGCCGCCAGCCGCCAGCTCGAAGAAGACACTGAGCGGATGGTGAACGACGCGCTGCACTCGATCATCGAGTATTATCAGCAGCCGGAAGTAAAAATCAGCAAGAAAGACCGCAAGGCCGCTGATGCTGCTTCAGAAAACGCTGAAGCTGCCGATACCAACGGTACCGAAGCAACGGCGGAATCGCCAGCCGAAGCGCCGAAGCGCCGGGGCCGTCCGGCCGGAGTGCCGAACAAGAATAAGAACACAGCCGCTGCGAAGCCGAAAGCTGCCGCTCCGGCTCCTGCAGCCGATGGCGAAGCACCGAAGCGCCGTGGCCGTCCAGCGGGCGTGCCGAACAAGAACAAGAAAACAGCCGCTCCGAAGGCTGCGAAGCCGAAAGCAGCTGCTCCGGCTCCCGTAACCGATGGCGAAGCTCCGAAGCGCGGCCGTGGCCGTCCGCCGGGTGCGCTCAATAAAAAGGTAGCCGCTCCGGTCGCTGCCGGTGATGGCGAAGCGCCTGTGCGTCGCCCCGGCCGTCCGCCGGGAGCGCCGAATAAAAAGAAACCCGTCGCGGCCGCCGCTGGTGCGCCAACGCGTGGCCGTGGCCGTCCGCCGGGCGCCCTCAACAAGAAGACACTGGCCGGAGCCGCTACGAGCGGCGATGCGCCGAAGCGTGGCCCAGGTCGCCCACGCGTGCAGCCTGCTCCCGACGCTACGAGCGTTCCGGAAGCTGGTGGCGACAACGCATAAGCGTTCCCACGAGTCAGTCAGAGTCAAAAGCTTCGACTTTCCTGAATAACACCACGCCCCCTTCTGGCAGCTAGCCGGAAGGGGGCGTGGTGGTTTTAGGGAATCGGTGCGGAAAGTCCGGCGCTTTAGTCGGCACGAATTAGCTAACGCGAAACGTAACTAATTGTCTGTAAAGACAATAAATCGCTCACCCGAAGGGCGAAGATTAAGGCCGGGGAAGCAGCTGCGGCTGCGGCGTTTGTTGCTGCGAACGCGTTTCGGGGGTGATGTTCGTCGACTGATTGGCGGGGACGTCGGGCAGCTTGCGGTTATTTATCTCGCTCACCTGCTCATTTAACGGCACCGAGCGCGGCGTGGCATCGGGGACGATAACGCCCTGCCCGGACTGATTATAAATCGCTTGACGGTCGGCGTCGGAATTAATGGGGGCGGTTTGCGAGCCGGGGGCGCCCATCGGCACAATTCGCTCACCGGTAGCGACTTGCATATTCGAGCAGCCGACCGAGCCGCTCAGCAGCCCGACGATTATTAGGGAAAGAAGCGCGGGACGTTTCATCGGAGTTGAACTGATAAGGCGAGAGAAACAGAAAATCGGCGGCTCGTTGAAAACGAAAAACCGGCCCCGGCGCTGTTGGGCGCCCGAGCCGGTCGGATGTACGTGAAGCGCAGCAAAAAGGCTGGTTTTTACTTGCTGGTCGGCGCAGCGGCTTTGGCGGCTTTGGCGCTTGGCTCGAACGACAGGGCGGCGGAATTCATGCAATAGCGCAGGCCGGTCGGCTTCGGACCGTCTTCGAAAACGTGGCCCAAGTGACCGCCGCACCGCCCGCAAACTACCTCGGTGCGCTTCATTCCGTAGGCGTTATCGGTGTTTTCGGCGACGGCTTTTTTATCCACTGGCGCCCAGAACGAGGGCCAGCCGGTGCCGGACTCAAACTTGGTGTCAGAGGCGAAAAGCTTCTGCCGACAGGCGGCACAGTAGTAGGTACCGGCGCGGTGATTGTCCCAGAGGTCGCCGGAAAACGCGCGCTCGGTACCTTTTTCGCGCAGCACGTTGTACTGTTCCGGCGTAAGCTGTTTTTTCCACTCGGCGTCGGTCTTTACGAGGGTCGGCTGACGGGCGGTTGGGTGGTCGGTTTGGCCGCAGGCGGCCAGTGAGAGCAACAAAAGGGTGCTCAGCAGGGGGGTGAGAATGAGCGACTTCAAGGAGTTCATGGGTAGGAGAAACGGATGGTAAACGGAGGCTTTCCGCACAGTATCAGACGTTGCCGAACGCGATTCCTTACAGCAGTGTTGCCGCCGAGTTAGGCTGCCCGGCACGAAAACCGTACCTTTGCGGCCTGAAAATCAGAACGTACTCAGTTTTAGCTCCCCTCTGATGCAGCGCCCCGGCAGCATTCGCAACATCGCCATTATCGCCCACGTCGACCACGGCAAAACCACGCTGGTCGATAAAATCATCCACGCGTCGAAGATTTTCGATGCGCACCAGCACTTCGACGATCTGATCCTCGACAACAACGACTTGGAGCGTGAGCGCGGTATCACTATCGTCTCGAAGAACGTTTCGGTTCGTTACAAAGACGTAAAAATCAACATCATCGACACTCCTGGTCACGCCGACTTCGGTGGTGAGGTGGAGCGGGTGCTGAAAATGGCCGACGGCGTGCTTCTGCTCGTCGACGCCTTTGAAGGCCCGATGCCGCAGACGCGCTTCGTGCTCAGCAAAGCCATCCAGCTCGGCTTGAAGCCGATTGTGGTGGTGAACAAAGTCGATAAAGAGAACTGCCGGCCGGACGAAGTCCACGAGCAGGTGTTCGATTTGATGTTCAACCTTGACGCGACTGAAGATCAGCTCGATTTCGTGACCCTTTACGGGTCGTCGAAGCAGGGCTGGATGTCGCGCGATTGGCAGCAGAAGACCGATAACATCATCGCCCTGTTCGAGGCCGTGGTGGATGTTATTCCGCCGTCGCCGTTCGTCGAAGGCACGCCGCAATTGCAGGTGACGTCGCTCGACTACTCGTCGTTCGTCGGTCGGATTGCTATTGGTCGGGTGGCGCGCGGCGTCATCCGTGAAGGCGCCAATATGAGCCTTTGCAAGCGCGACGGCACCATCAAGAAGGTGAAAATCAAGGAGCTGCAAGTCTTCGAAGGCTTGGGCCGCGTGAGAGTAGAGAGCGTCAGCGCGGGTGATATCTGCGCCGTTACGGGCATCGAAGGCTTCGAGATTGGCGATACGCTCGCCGATTTCGAGAATCCGGAGCCGCTACCGCGCATCTCGATTGACGAGCCGACGATGAACATGCTGTTCACGATCAATAACTCGCCGTTCTTCGGGAAAGAGGGTAAATTCGTCACCAGCCGCCACCTGCGCGACCGTCTCTTCAAGGAAACCGAGAAGAACTTGGCGTTGCGCGTCGAGGAAACCGGTCGTGAGGACCAGTTCGTGGTATTTGGCCGGGGCATCCTGCACTTGTCGGTACTGATCGAGACGATGCGCCGCGAGGGCTACGAGCTGCAAGTCGGTCAGCCGCAGGTCATCTTCCAGGAAGATGAGAACGGCCAACGGATGGAGCCTATCGAGCATTTGGTGGTCGATGTGCCGGAAGAGTCGGCGGGTAAAGTCATCGAGCTGGTTTCGATGCGGAAAGGCGAGATGACGATTATGGAGCCGAAAGGCGACCTGCAACATCTCGAATTCAACATCCCTTCGCGCGGGCTGATTGGTCTGCGTAACAACGTGCTGACCTCGACGGCCGGTGAGGCCATCATGAACCACCGGTTCGTGCGCTACGAGGAGTACAAAGGCGTGATTCCGGGCCGGATTTCCGGTTCGCTGATTTCGATGGAAGCTGGCCCCGGCACGGCTTACACCATCGACAAGATGCAGGATCGCGGCACGTTCTTCGTCGATCCGGGCGAGGAAGTGTACGGCGGGCAGGTAATCGGCGAGCACACCCGCCCTTCCGACCTGACCATCAACATCCAGAAAGGCAAGAAGCTCACGAACATGCGTGCTTCGGGCAACGACGAGAACGTGAAAATTGCGCCGAAACGCCAGTTTTCGCTCGAAGAAGCGATGGAGTACATCCAGAAGGACGAATATCTGGAAGTGACCCCGAAAGCCGTGCGGATGCGTAAGATTTACCTCGACGAGAACGAGCGCAAGCGCTTGGGCGGTCGCGAGGAATAGGCTTCCCGGCGCCTGACGCCGAGCTGACTACCATAGAAGAATGCCGTTCATTTGCCGCTTTTCGGCATTTGAACGGCATTTTTGCGTTACTCAACCCCGGCGGCGGTTACATTTAGCGCACCGTAATCGCTCATTTTCTCTTCACTTCCTTCAAAACTCTATGCTGAATCGCTTACTCCTACCCTTCTGCGCGTTGACTTTGCTCGCGCTGCGCCCCCTGACGGCAGAAGCTCAATCGGCTTCCGCAGTCAATACCTCGTTCGGGAAAGAGCGCCTCATCCGGCAGCTGGCCAAGATGATGGAAGGCAATTACCACTCGGCCGAGCAGGCCGCCAACGACAAAGAGTACTTCGACATCCGGCTCCACATCGTCCGGATCTGGAAAGAGCGCCCCGAGAGCGAGGGCATCTATCTGTACGTCGAGCAGGCCACCGCCACGGCGCAGCAGCGGCCCTACCGGCAGCGCGTGTACCACCTGCGGGCGCGCAAGGAAGACGGCAAGATCGAGAGCGTGGTGTACGAGCTGGCCACCCCGCTGCGCTTCACGGGCCAATGGAAACAGGAAAAGCCACTGGCTGGGCTGACCCCCGACTCGCTGCTTGCGCGGCAAGGGTGCAGCGTGGTGATGCGCAAGAGCGGCAAGAAGGAGTTCCGGGGCGCCACCGTCGGGCAAGACTGCCTGAGCAGCCTGCGCGGCGCCAAATACGCCCAAACCGACGTCACCATCACCCCAAAACAGCTCATCTCCTGGGATCGTGGGTTCGATGAGAAGGGCGTGCAGGTGTGGGGCGCTAAGTTCGGCGGCTACATCTTCAAGAAAGAAACCCCGAGCAATCCGGCGCCGGCCGTAGCGCAGTAAACCGGCCCGTGCGGCGGCGCTACGAGCGCGGTTTCCACGTGAGCGCCACGCCCGCCGCCCCGTTGGGGAAAGCCGCCGGATGCAGCCCGATGTTGTGCTGCGCGGCCACCTTGTGAAGCTGCGGCACCCCAACGCCGATGATGGCCCCGACGGCGTAACCAATCAGGTTATCGCTGAGGAAGTGCTTGCCCGCTTCCAGGCGGTAATAGCCCACGGCGGCGGGGATCGCGGCCGCTCCGGCCCACACCCACGGCCGGGCGCGGGAATCGGGATGGTAGTCATTGTAAAGCTTCGCGAAGCAGAACGCTGCGGCCGAAGCGGAAGCCGTGTGGCCCGCGAAAAACGAGTTCTCGGTGTTGCGACGCGTCTTTTCGCGGATGGGCACGTCGGCGCCGTACGTGAGCGGGCGGTTGCGGAAGGTGCGTCCGGCGGTTTGGGTGAACGCCGCGCCCACGACCGACATCGTCTCGAAATACAGCAACGCCGCTTGCCCGCGATGCCCGCGCATCGCGGGGTCAATCGCAATCAGAACGGGCGCTAGCCCGAACGATAGGTAAAACGGGTAGTTGGACGTCTGATTCGCCGATTGATTGTAGTTACCGGCGGCGAAACGGTCGAAACTCGGCACATCTGACTTCTGGAGCGCCAGCGCCTGCGCTTCGGTGAGGCCTTTTTTATTGTTGAGAATGGTGAGGCCCCAATACGACAAGGCCGTTCCGGCGACGGTCACCGGCGCATCCACTTTCCATGACGTGTGGTACGGCGAGGGCGGCGTGTCTGACGCTTGCGCGCGGGTAGGCAACGCCGGTAACAGATTCAGCAACAAGGCGGTACCTAACATGCTGGCGAGGATTGGGAATGGCTGGGGCATAAGATCAGGAAGTGAAAGAAAGGGGTTTGCAGGTACTCAAAGACGAATGCGCCCAAACGGCCAACTAGGGCCGCAGGTTGTGCCCCGACGGGAAAACCCGGGCGCTCGTTCGGCGTTTTGGGGAAATGCCCGATGCTCAACCTGCGCTTGCGCTGCTGCCTGCTCCGGCGCCCCTCTCCCCCACCGCCACCACCGCCGAGAAACGCGCGATGGCCCTTTGGCTACACGCCCGCTTGGGGGCGGAATACGGCGCGCCCTTCCGGTTTTTCAGCACGAAAGACCCACTCTCTGAGCTGATTAGCGCGCTGCTGAGCCACCGAACGCGCAATGCGGAATCGCACCGGGCGTACCAGCAGCTTCGGGCGGCCCTGCCGACTTGGGCCGACGTGCGCGATGCGCCCGTGGGCACCGTGGAAGCGCTCATCAGCCCCTGCACGTGGCCGGAGCAGAAAGCGCCGCGCATTCAGGCGGTGCTGCACGAAATCAGCCGCCGGTGCGGCGACGAAAACCGCCCGCCGTGCGCCCTCGATTTTCTGGCCGATATACCGATTCCCGAAGCCCGCGCGTGGCTGGAGACGATCCCCGGCGTGGGGCCGAAGACGAGCGCCGCTACGTTGCTGTTCAGCGACTTACGCATCGCCGCGATGCCCGTCGATAGTCACCATCATCGGGTGGCGCAGCGCGTGGGGCTGATTGGACCGAAAGTGGGCGAAGGGAAAGCGCACGCGGAGCTGGCCGCGCTGCTGCCGCCCGACTGGGACGCGCAAGCCGTGTACGACCACCACGAAGCGCTGATGTTTCACGGGCAGAAATGCTGCTTTTTCCAGCATCCGGCGTGTGGGCGGTGCCCGGTGCTGGCGTCGTGCCAGACTGGGCTAGCACGAGTCAGCCCCGCTGCCGCACCGCCTCAAACGTGAGCACAGCCGCCGCGACGCTCACGTTGAGCGAATCGATGAGGCCGCGCATTGGAATGATGATGGTTTCGTCGGCGCGGGCGAGAGTTTGCGGCGTCAGGCCATCGGCTTCGGTGCCGAGCAGGAGCGCGGTGGGGCCACGGAAATCGGCGGCGGTGTAAGGGCGGGCTTGGGGGGTGAGCGCGGCGGCGAACGTGCGGATGCCGTGGGTTTTCAGCCACTCGAAGCCTTCATTGCGGCCGCACGCCACCAACGGCCGCGTGAAAGCGCACCCGATGGACGCCCGAATCACGTTCGGGCTCCAGACGTCAGCGCGCGGGTCCAGCACTACCACGGCATCGACGGCGGCGGCATCGGCCGTGCGGAGGAGCGCGCCGAGGTTGCCGGGCTTTTCCACGGCCTCGGCGATGAGGAGGAGCGGGTTAGCGGGCAGCCGCAGGTCAGCAAGGGTGCGGGTGGGCGGACGGACGAGCGCGATGACGCCGTCGGAGCCGTCGCGGTACGCGATGCGCTCGAAGGCAATGGCGGCCAGCTCCCACGTCCGCGAGGGCGGCACGCGGAGGGCGGCCAGCTCGGTGGCGGAGGCCGCGTTCGGGAGCGCCGGACAGTGGTAAAGCTCGACAATCTCGATGCCCGCCTGCGCGGCAATGGTCAGCTCGCGCAGCCCTTCCACGAGCGTCAGGTTCTCCTCACGGCGGTCGGCGGCCTTCTGTTGGAGGCGCAGCAGCCGCTTGACACGCGGATTTTGAGCGGAGGTTATGGGGTCCATGGCGCTATCTTGAGACGAGTTAACCGTATTACGGGTATTTTTCCCGAAATTCGCACCAGTTCAGCAACCCAGCGAGAAGCTCGTAGGCTGAAAGTTGTCCTTTTGCGACTTATTCCGTTCGTTTTCAGTGGAAACCGGTCCGTTGCTCGATGTCATTACTCAGCGCGTAAGCGTGCTGTTGGCGGAACATGCCGCTCTGCGCGCCCAGCTCGGAGTGGCGCAGACGCGGGTGCGCGAGCTCGAAGACCGATTGGCTGAACGGGAAGATCGATTGGATAATTTTCAGAATCAGGAGAATATCACTAAAATTGCTGGCAGTATCGCAGCGGACCCTGCCGCCGCGACGGAATTGAAACTCAGAATCAACGACTATCTCCGCGAGATCGAGCGTTGCATCGCTTACCTCAAGGATTAACGCATAACGCTCGGTGCGTCGGCTTCCCCCGGGAAGGCTCGGAATGCACCACTTGCCTCGTCTTCCCTCATTCGCCGAATTTTCGCAGCCCGGCTGCCCGCTTACTCCAGCTCATTACCGCTCGATGGCCGACTCGCTCATCAAGATCAATATCAAAGTCGCGGACCGCGATTTCCCGATGCAGGTGAATGCAGGGGAAGAAGCGCGGTTTCGGACGGCGGGGCGGTTGCTCAACGAGCGAATCAAACAGTTTCGCGATGAATACGGCCTCTCCGACCAGCAGTATCTGCTGTCGATGATTGCGCTCGAATCCGTCGTGGAGCGCCTGTTGGCGGAAGAGCGCGTGGGAGCCGCCGACTCGGGGATGCACCAGCGCCTCGAACACTTGCACGACCTGCTCCTGACGGCCTCTACGGGGCCTACGTCGGGTAGCGGCCTTGGCACCGGAGGAGGTGGCGGAGGAGGTGGCGGAGGAGTAGGAGGAGGAAGTAGCGGAGGAGGAAAATCGTCAGCATCAGCGTCGTCGTTATCGTTACCCGGTTCCTGAGTTTGGTCATTCCGTCCGCGCGCGGCTGACCCCCGCTGCTGTCTTCCTACCCGTTCACTGACCGTCGCCAACTGGGCACGGTCCAGAAGATAGCTCCTCTATGGACAGTATAACTCTGATTACCAGTCTGCTGGTGGCGCTTGTGGCGCTGGCGGCAGGCTTTTTCATCGGTCGCGCCCGCGCCCAAAGCGCCGTCGCCGACCTCGAAGGTCAGGCGCGTCAGCGGGCGCAACAGATTTTGGCGGACGCCGAAACCCGCGCCACCACCACCGCCACGCAGGCCGAACAGCAGGCGCAGGACAAAATCGCCCGCGCCGACCAGCAGATTACCGAGCGCCAGCAAGCCAGCAAGGAGAAATACCTGCGGATGAAGGCGGAGTTCGACGAAGACATCAAGGGCCGGAAAGCGGGGGTTGTTCAGGCGGAGGAGAAGATTCGGCAGCAGGAGCAGCTCGTGGCGAAGCAGCTCGAACAGACTACCCGGCAGCTCGAAGCCGCTACCCGCCGCGAGACCGAGCTCGATGAGCTGAAAATCACCCTTCAGGCCCGCGCCGACAAGCAACAAGCTGATTTTCAAGCCCGCCACGAGAAGCAGCTCGCCAAGCTCGACGAGCAGCAGGCGGAATTGGACGCCGCCATCGCCGCGACCGTCGAGGAGCGCGCCAGCATCAATGCTCAGCTCGAAACCGTCGCGGGGCTGACCGCCGACGAAGCCCGCGAGCAGCTTGTGGAGAACATTCGGCAGGAAGCCGAGATGAAGGCCACCAGCTACGTGAAGGATACGCTGGCCCAAGCGCGCCTCACGGCCACCAAAGACGCCCGTAAAGTGGTGGTAGAGACCATCCAGCGGACCGCCGCCGAGCACGCCATCGAGAACTGCGTGTCGGTGTTCAACATCGAGTCGGATGACGTAAAGGGGAAAATCATCGGGCGCGAAGGCCGCAACATCCGGGCGCTGGAAGCGGCGACGGGCGTTGAGTTCATCGTCGACGATACGCCGGAAGCCATCATCATCTCCGGTTTCGACCCTGTCCGGCGCGAGATAGCGCGCCTTTCGCTCCATCGCCTCGTGCAGGACGGCCGGATTCACCCGGCCCGCATCGAGGAGATTGTGGCGAAAACGCGGAAGAATATCGACGAAGAAATCACCGAGATTGGGGAGCGCACGTGCATCGACCTCAACATCGGAGGCCTGCATCCGGAGCTGATTCGGATGGTCGGGCGGATGCGGTTCCGGTCGTCTTACGGCCAGAACTTGCTGCAACACAGCCGCGAAGTGGCAAACCTTTGCGCCACGATGGCCGCTGAGCTGGGCCTCAACGTGAAGCTCGCGAAGCGCGCCGGGCTGCTGCACGACATCGGCAAAGTGACCACCGAGGAGCCGGAGCTGCCCCACGCCATCATCGGCATGGAGCTGGCGAAGAAGTACAAAGAGCACCCGGACGTCATCAACGCCATCGGCGCCCACCACGATGAAATCGAGATGACCGCCCTCATCTCGCCGATCATTCAGGCGTGCGACGCCATCAGCGGCTCGCGCCCCGGTGCGCGGCGCGAAATGGCCGAGAGCTACATCAAGCGCCTGCGCGAGCTGGAGCAACTGGGCGCCGGTTTCAAGGGCGTGCAGCAGTGCTACGCCATTCAGGCGGGCCGCGAGCTACGCATCCTCGTCGATGCCGAGAACGTGACCGACGACCGCGCGCAGCAGCTTTCGTTCGACATCTCGCAGAAGATTGAAAAGGAGATGCAGTATCCGGGGCAGATTAAAATCACCGTCATCCGCGAAACGCGGGCGGTGGCGTTCGCGAAGTAATTTCTCTTCCTGCAAAGCGCGCTTAACCGGCGCCTTCGGTTCCGTTCGCGGAGCGGGAGGCGCCGGTTTTTTTGCGTATCTATGATGGCTCAAAATGCCGTGCAGGAATCAACGGCTGTTCAATTCTTTCTTCTTTTTCTGACCCTTTCACTACTGAAATGAACGCGTCCTTCTTCTATTTTCCAAAGAACTTACGCCGTTTAGGGTACATCCTCGCGCTGAGCGTCGCGACGAGCTGCGGGGTTTATGTGCCGCACGTGCCGCCCACCCCAATTTTAGCCCCCGGCAAAGTGGAGATGCAAGCCGCCGTTCTGCCGATGTTCTTAATCAGTAAAGACGCAGAAGGCTTTCGGCTGACGCGGCCGGTGGTACAGGGCTACGTGGCTTACTCGCCGATTAACCACCTGTTCGTGACCGCCACTGGCGGTGGCAATGCGATTGGGCGGAATTTATATACCCAGACCTACGGCGTCCGGGAGCGGCAGGGCGATATTGGCGTGGGCGCCTATACGTGGCTCTCGGCGGCGCACAAGCTTTATATGTCGGGGATGTTAGGGATTGGCTCGGGCCAAAGCTCACGGATTTTCAGCGTGAACGAGTGGGGAATTTTCAGCGCTGGAAGCGGTGGCGTCAGGACGAGTTACCTCGGCGCGAAATTCAACCGGCAGTTCGCGCAGGGGCAGCTTTCGCTGCTGGAGGGCGCCATTTCATACACCGGCTTTCTGCGCGTCGCGAAGGTTCGTTACGACATACTAGACGAATTTATTTTCGGCGGAAACGGCTATGCCTACACCATTGGAAGCTATTACGGTCAGTCGCTCCCGCCCACCACGCTGTATATGGAGATGGGCTATGCCATCCGGCTCGGCCAAGGCGCTTGGTCCTGGACGCTGGAAGGCACCTTCAGCGGCCCGCTCACGCGCCATCAAGATTTTTACGATAAGGCCGAGCTGCCGTACAACACCTCGCTAGTGGCGGTGGGCGTCGTGTGGCGCCCCGGCCGGGTAGCGCGCTGATGCGCCGGGAGCGTCCCGAGGTGCGTATCGTGGAAACCGGTGGCGTATTTCAGGCCATAGCCCATTACACGGTCGAAGGCGCTGTGGAAGAGGAGCAGCGCGCCGGCTAGCTGCCACGGGTTCGAGCCGAGCCACCAACCCGTCGCCAATACGGCCAGCGCCACGGCTTTGTGGTGCGCCACGTTGTAGCAGAAAGCCCCCACGCGCGGCCCCGCCAGATAGCCGAGCATACTCAGGTCGGGGAGGAGGAACAGGGCGGGCAGCCACCACCACGCGTAGGGTAGCTGCGCGAATACGAGCAGGGCAAAGGCCGCCTCAGCGGCTTCTTCCAAACGGAGCGTCTCTTTCATCGGAAACGTCAGATTCAGAGGAAAATCAGACCCTGAACCGACGATACAAAGCTCCGCCCCGGCCCTAGCGGCTTTCGTTAACAATCGTTAAGAAATAGAAAGCCGTCAAAACAGTGAGTAGATGAGGAGCGGCTGAAAAGTGATTGAGTCGACCTAAAAAGTGACTGAGGGAGGTTGAAAAGTGATTGAGTCGACCTGAAAAGCGATTGAGGGAGGTTGAAAAGTGATAGAGTCGACCTGAAAAGTGATTGAGCGAGGTTGAAAAGTGATTGAGTCGACCTGAAAAGTGATTGCGACGGGTTGAAAAGTGACTGCGGGAGGTTGAAAAGTGATTGAGTCGACCTGAAAAGTGATTGCGGCAGGTTGAAAAGTGACTGCGGTAGGTTGAAAAGTGATTGCGGTAGGTTGAAAAGTGATTGCGACGGGTTGAAAAGTGATTTGGTCGACCCGAAAAATGTGTGCAGGTACTGCCTATTGTGTACTCCCCACCCCAGCGACCCGCGCCCGAATCCGGCTCAACGACACCGGCGTGATTCCCAGATACGCCGCCAGCAAGTGCTGTGGCACCTGTTCGAGCAGCTTGTGTTTCGCGGGGGTGGCCACTAGCAGCCGGTACCGCGCTTCCGGCGACAGCGTGAGCGTCTCGACCAACCGCGCTTCCAGCCCCGCGAGAGTGTACTCGCCGATGCGCCGCCCGACGCGCTCCCACGCGGGAAACTCGTCATAAAGCCGCAGCAGGACGGTATAAGGGAAGGCGAGCAGCTCACACGGCGTCAGCGCCTCGATGGTGAGGGCGGCGGGCTGACCGAGGATGCAGGCGCGGTAATCGGCGAGGGCGTCGTGGGTGAAATAGAAGTACGTGGTGCGCTCGGTGCCGTCGGGCAGCAGGTAAAACTGCCGACACGCGCCGCTCAGCAGAAACCCGATTTCCAACTGAGCTGTGCTCGTGCCCGGCTGCACGAAGGCTTCCTGCCGCGCCAGCTTGCCCGTGCGGATGTGAGGGACTAAAGCCGCCCAAGCGGCATCAGGCAGCGGGGCGAATTTCTCGAACCAAGCGCGGAGGCGGTGCATAGGGGCAAAGAACCGGCAGCGCCGATTATCTCCCTAAATTATTACTGAAATAAGGAGCCGCTGGAACCGTGCGGTCTGCTTCGCTTAAATTAGCCACCGCGCAATCTGGCTTCTCCCTTTTCTTCTTCGTCAAAATGAAATCACGCTTTTTCTCGCTACTGCTGTGCCTTGGGGCGGGCTTATTGGCGCTGCCCGGCTGCGGCGTTTACATCCCGCACGCAGTGCCCACACCGGTATTGACCGCCGGACAGCTAGAGGTGAAGGTGGCGGTCGCGCCGCTGATGTCGGTTAGTACCGCCACGATGAAGCCGAAATCAGGCCCGTGGGTACCGGCCACTGAAGGCTACGTGGCTTTTTCGCCGGTTAACCACCTGTTTGGAGTGGTTGCCGCAGGCGGAAATTTCATCGGACCTCTCAAGGCAAATGTGCCCAATTATTATCGCGAGCGTCAAGCTGATATCGGACTGGGCTATTACCGGCCCTTCGGGACGCAAAACCGGGGATACGTAGCCGGGACTATCGGGATGGGCCGTGGGCGCTTTGATGAAGGCACTCTCGAAAATTACAGCTCCGTCATCAGTATTTACGGCGGGCAGATAGCCGACTATCAGCGCAAGCGGGTGCGCTATCAGCGCAGCTATGTGCAAGGGCACATTGCGTGGAAGCCAAATGATTGGACCACGACCTGCGCTTTTGGTCGGGTCACCCGCGTTGATTTCGACGATATCACCGAAGACCGCTCGCGGGACGGAATATCTTGGAGAACCGAATCCATCCCCATCAGCGACGCCGCGTGGTACTTTGAAACCGGTTGGTCGGCCCGATTAGGGCGCGGAGCTTGGCAAGGCGCCGTTGAGATGATGTGGAGTGCAGCTCTGTACGCTCAAAAAAAGGACTGGCACCCCACGCTGCTCTACTCTAACAACATGTCAATCCTGACGCTCGGCGTCATTTACCGCCCCCAGCTTTTCAGCCGGTTGTAACGAAGGCAGCAGCCAGTTGGGCAGCGCGGGCGGGCGCAAGGCCCGCCCCTACCAGTTCGGATTGAAAGTCGGGTCTCTCCCTAAAAAATCTTCCCCGGATTGAGCACGCCGTGCGGGTCGAAGACGGCTTTGATGCCGCGCATCAGGTCGAGGGATTTTTCGGGGATGGCGATGCCGATGTACGGGCGCTGCACCAGCCCGATGCCGTGCTCGCCGCTGATGGTGCCGCCGAGGGCGACGCACAGCTCGAAAATCTCGGCGATGGGTTGGCGGATGCCTTCGCGCCAGAAATCATCGGGTAGCTCGCCGCGGATGATGTTGATGTGGAGGTTGCCGTCGCCGGCGTGGCCGTAGCAGACGCTTTGAAAACCGTAGCGGGCGCCGATTTCCTTCACTCCGCGCAGCAATTGCGGCAGGGCGGCGCGCGGCACCACGGTGTCTTCTTCCTTATACACGGAGTGGTAGCGGACGGCATTCCCGACGTTGCGGCGGATGCGCCAGAGGCGGTCTTTCTCCCCGGCGGTGTCGGCAATCTCGATCTCGCCGGTGTCAAATTGACTCACTACCTCGTACACGCGCTCGGCGTCGCGCTGGAGCTGGTCGGGGTCGTTGCCGTCGAGCTCGATGAGCAGGTGCGCGACGATATCCGCCGGTACCGTGAGCGGCAGGTTGAGGTAGCGGGCGCTCCACTCGATGGCGTTGCGCTCCATAAACTCCAGCCCGGAGGGCGTGATGCCGGCCATAAACAAGCGCGGCACGGCGGCACACGCATCTTCGGCGGAGCGGAACGGGACGAGGAGCGTGAGGTCGTGGGTGGGGTGCGGCAGTAAGCGGAAGACGATTTTGGTGATGACCGCCAACGTGCCCTCCGACCCAATCAGGAGCTGCGTGAGGTTGTAGCCGGTGGCGTTTTTGAGGGTGTTGGCGCCGGTCCAGATGATTTCACCCGTCACGAGCACGGCCTGAATGTTCAGCACGTAATCGCGGGTGGTGCCGTATTTCACGGCCTTCGGACCGCCGCTGCTCTGGCTCAGGTTTCCGCCGAGAAAGCACGAGCCTTTGGAAGCCGGGTCGGGCGGATAAAACAGCCCCACGGCCTTCACGGCCTCCTGAAACGCCTGATTGATGACGCCCGGCTCGACGGTGGCTTGCAGGTTTTGCTCGTCGATGTGGAGGATGCGGTTGAACCGTTCCGTGCTGAGCACCAACCCGCGGTGCTGCGGCAGGGCGCCGCCGCTCAGGCCGGTGCCCGCGCCGCGCGGCGTGACGGGGAGGCGCTCGTCGTGGCAGAGGCGCAGGATGGCGGCGACTTCCTCCGGCGTGCCGGGCCGCACGACGGCGGCGGGCACGAAGAGAAAGTCCTCGGTATGGTCGCGGCCGTAGTCTTCGTACGCGGTGTTGTCGGCGCCTGAATCGTCGGAAATCAGCAGGTGTTCCGGCCCGACGATGGCGGCCAGACGCGCCAAAACGTCGGCCGAAAGGGTTACTGGGGCAACGGCAGGGGCATTAAGAAGGCTCACAGGCGGTTCGAAATAGCGTATCTTCGGAAACAAAACCCTTGGCTTACACGATGGTGCATTCCACTTCGGCAAAAGTACGGCGGGCCTTTGCGGGGGCCCCTCGGCGCTCGGCGGCCGCTCGGCTGGTCGTTTGGGTGCTCTTCGGCGCGTCGGTGCTGCTGAGCGGCTGCGCGCACAAGCTCAACCAATGGTCGGACGGAAAGTATTATTCCGCCCGTGAGATTGCGCAGAAAAAACGCGAGGAGCGGCGCATCGCCAAGGGCGTGACCAAAGCCCGCATCGCTCGCGCCAAAGCCACCGCCAAGCGCAACGGCGGGCGCCCCGGCAAAACCCGCAACGGCGCACCAAGCGTGTACGCCGGCGATGCCACGCAAGCCGCCAAAGACCTCATCCGCACGGCCCGCACGTACACGGGCACGCCTTACCGCTCCGGCGGCACCACCCGAATGGGGATGGATTGCTCGGGCCTCCTGAGCACCACGTTTCAGCAAGTCGGCCTAGAAATCCCGCGCACCTCCGGCGAGCAAAGCACGTTCGGCACCGACCTCGTGCAGCGCGATATCCGTCCCGGCGACCTCCTCTTCTTCGCCACCGACGGCGGCGGCTCCCGGCGCATCTCGCACGTCGGGATGGTGACGGAATCGCCGAACCCCGCGCTTGCCGATGTACTGTTCATTCACGCGTCGTCGTCACTGGGCGTGAAGGAAGACAACCTGAAAGTGGCGTACTGGCAGCGCGCCTACGTGAAGGCCATTCGGCCGCGCCTCGTCTCACGCGGCACGTTGGCGACTCCGTTGGTGGCGCCCGTTACGCCCGCGCCCGTGGTGCCGCCCATCACGCTGCCCGTCCAGATTCCGACGCCCGCGAGTGTCGGCGGGGCGATTCTGGAGCAGGTGTTGAAGCCGGAGTAGGTTTTTTTATTGGGGAGAGGGCCGTATAGCCCCGCGCCTAGCCCGGGGTAGATTTCTGCGAAATCAACCCCGGGCTAGGCGGCGCGCAGCGACGGCTACCCCGGGCACACGCTCCTACTTCTTGCCATTCTCACAAAACCACCCCACCTAAAGCCCATCAACTTAACAATTTGGCAACATCTTAACGATTTGGTAACATAACCTACTCCTGCTTCAGCCGGAGGTTTGTGGCGAAAAGCCCCGTTGGGGTCACTTGCCCACTCACTATTCTTCTGATGAAGCACGGATTCTCTACCCTTCTCCTGTGGCTTATGGCCTTGCTGCTGTGCAGTGAGGCGGTGGCGCAGGGCACGACCACGGCAGCCCTCAACGGCCTCGTGACGGATGCCGCCGGACAGCCGATTCCCGGCGCAACGGTGGTGGCGACGCACACCCCGACGAACTCCATTTACGCGATGCCGACCAACGATCAGGGTCGGTACAACTTTCAGAATATGCGCGTCGGTGGGCCGTACACGGTGAGATTCACCGCCGTAGGGTCAGCCGATCAGGCGAAGACGGACATTTTTCTCGCCCTTGGGCAGAACCTGCGGCTCGATGCGAAGATGACCGAGCAGACCACCGAGCTGGGCACCGCCGTGGTGGAAGGCCGCCGCGATGCCGTCATCAACTCCGACCGCACCGGCGCCGCCACCCAAGTGAGCCGCGAGCAGATTGAGCGTCTGCCGACGCTGAACCGCAGCTTCGACGATTTCACCCGCCTCACGCCACAGGCGAACGGCCAGAGCTTCGGCGGACGGAACGGCGGTTACAACAACTTCACCATCGATGGGGCCATTTTCAACAACTCCTTCGGCCTGAGCAGCACGGTCGGCGGACAGGCGAACGCCCAGCCGATCTCGCTCGACGCGGTGGACCAGATTCAGGTCGCGATTGCGCCTTATGATGTGCGGCAAGGCTCGTTCACGGGCGCCGGCATCAACGCGGTGACGCGGTCGGGGTCGAACAAGTTTTCCGGGTCGGTCTACGGTTTCTACCGCGACCAGAGCTTCGTCGGGAAAAACGTGGGCGATGTGGAGCTGGCATACCCCAAGTTCGACCTGAAGAACTACGGCTTCCGCGTCGGCGGGCCGATCATCAAAGACAAGCTCTTCTTCTTCTTGAACGCTGAGCAGGAACGCCGCAACGACCCACCTACCGGCAACTTCCGCGCGCTGCGGCCGGGCCTGACGGCTGGCGCCGACGTATCGAGCGCGAGCGCTGGGCAGCTTGACGAGCTGCAATCCTTCCTGCAAACCCGCTACGGCTACAACGCGGGCGCTTACGAAGGCTACCAGCTGAAGCAGAACTCGGATAAAGCCACCGCCAAGCTCGACTGGAACATCACCGACCAGCACCGCCTGAGCGTGAAGTACAACTACCTGAAATCGTACCGCGACGTGTCGCCGTCGAACTCCGGTGCCCTCGGCAACGGCCGCTCGCAGAGCAATACGGGCCTGCCGTTCGAGTCGGCGTACTACCGCATCAACAACAACCTGAACTCGGTCATCGCGGAGCTGAACTCGACGTTTGGCACGAAATCGTCGAACAACCTCACGGTGGGTTACACGGGTTTCCGCGATTTCCGCGAAAGCTCCGGTGGCATCTTCCCGCTCGTCGATATCGGCAACGGCACGTCGTCGAGCAGCAGCCCGACGCTCACGTCGTTCGGTTACGAAGCGTTCTCGGCGAACAACATCCTCAACACCGACGTCTTTCAAGTCGGCGATAACTACACGCTCTTCCTCGGGAAGCACGTCGTGACGCTCGGCACGTACAACGAGTTCTACAAGTTCAAGAACGGTTTCGCGCCGAACTTCTACGGCAACTACCAGTTCAACTCGCCGGATGCGTTTTACGCCTCGGCGGGCTACGTGCGCGACGCGAACGGCGCCCTCGTGGCGGCTCCGGCGGGCACGGCGGCGCCAGCGGCGGCGCTTTACCGCCTGCAATTCTCGGCGCTCCCCGACGGCTCGTTCCCCTTCGCGAAAATCACGGCGCAGCAATTCGGCCTCTTCGCGCAGGACGAGTTTACGGTACGCCCGAACCTGAAAGTCACGCTCGGCCTTCGCGCCGATGTGCCGAATATTCCGACGGAGATCGACCGCAACGAGGTGGCCGCCGGCCTGACGTTCCGCGACGGCTATAAGATTGAAACCGACCAGTTTCAGTCCACGAGCCTGCTGTTTTCGCCGCGTATCGGTTTCAATTGGGATGTCCTCGACAACCAGCGCTACCAAGTGCGCGGCGGGACGGGCGTGTTCACGGGCCGCGTGCCGTTCGTGTGGATCTCGAACCAAGCCTCGAACAACGGCATCCAGTTTGGGTCGCTTTCGAACAGCACGACGGCGTTCAACCCGAACGTGTCGGCCAACATCCCGCAAAACCGCACCGCCAACACGGCTTACAATCTCGCCGTAACGGATAAGGACTTCAAGTTCCCGCAAGTGTGGCGCACCAACCTCGCCACCGACGTGCAGCTTCCCGGCGGCATCATCGCCACCCTCGAAGGCATCTACACGAAGGACCTGAACGCCGTCTATCACCAGAACGTGAACCTGCCGAACGCCATCACCACCGCGCGCGGCGCCGACAACCGGCCGATCTACTACTTCACCGACGCCACCGGCAACATCCGCAACCCGCGCAACGGTACGGCGGCCGTGCGCGACGCCGCCGGTACCATCACCACGGCCTACTCGCCGGGGGTGGTGCTGAACAACCGCATCAACGGGCCGATTGTCGACCAATTCGGCAATGAGCTGGTGAACCTCGACCCAGCCACCAACCTCGCTTCCGGCGCGCAGCGCAACACGGCCGCCCGGCCGAACATCACCGATGCCATCGTGATGCGCAACACCAACAAAGGGTACTCTTACTCGGCTACTGCCCAGCTACGCCGCTCGTTCGCCAACGGCCTCTACCTCGACGCTTCCTACACCTACACCGACGCCCGCTCGGTGAACGACGGTGGCTCGATTGCCCAATCCATCTGGCGCGACCGCGCCGTGTCCGGCGATCCGAACGAGAATGTGACGTCGTACTCCAACTTCCTGCAAAAGCACCGTGTCATCGCTTCCGGCTCGTACCGGCGCGAGTACCTCAAGCACGCCGCCACCACGGTTTCGGTGTTCTACGTGGGCGCCGCTGCCGTCGACGGCTTCGGCAGCAGCCGCTTTTCTTACGTCTATCAGGGCGATATGAACGGCGACGGCGCCGGTGGCAACAACGATCTGATTTACATCCCGCGCAACCGCGGCGAGATCGAGCTGCAAAACATCACGTTCCGCGACAACCTCAACAACGTCGTCGGGGTGTATTCTTCGGATGATCAGTGGCGCGACCTCAACGCCTACATTCAGCAGGATGATTACCTCAACGGTCGGCGCGGTAAGGTCGCTGAGCGTAACGGCGCTTCCCGCCCGTGGCAGCACCGCATCGACTTCCGCCTCTTGCAGGACGTCTTCACGAACCTCGGTCAGGAGAACCGCAACACGCTCCAGTTCTCGCTCGACCTCTTCAACGTCGGGAACCTGCTGAACAAGGATTGGGGCGTCATCCAGACGGCCAACCGCAACAACCTGCTCAGCTTCCAGAGCTACAACACCGACGGCAAGCCCGTCTTCACGTTCCCGTACCTCGTGAACCCGGTGGTTTCGCGCGCCACCACCACTACGCCCGGCCAAATCACCACGCCCGGCCAGACGCTCAGCAAAACCTTCCGCGATGATGTGGGCGGTATCGCCTCGCGCTGGCAGATGCAGCTTGGTCTGCGCTACATTTTCAACTAGCCCTACCACCCACCCCTGACCGGCCGCTGACCCTCAGTCATCTGCCCCGTGAAACACCCGCCGTCTTCGCTCTGTCGAAGTCGGCGGGTGTTTTTTTGTTTGGCACTTTGCGCGTAGCCGCTTTACCTTTGTCACATAATCACCACCCGGGGGATTAGCTCAGCTGGCTAGAGCGCTTGCATGGCATGCAAGAGGTCATCGGTTCGACTCCGATATTCTCCACTTACGAAGAAGGCCCGTTACGCAGTGCGTAACGGGCCTTCTTTTTTGATTGATTTTGAGGGGGAAGACGTAGTTCGATAAGGCGTTTCGGGCGGGCACAAGACCCGCCCCTACGGACTCTCGCTAATCCTCTGTCTTCTTCCTTGTGACGATATCGACCATTCCGTCTTCGGAAACCACCACGGCCAGACACGGGAAAGGCGACGACTCCACGTACCGCACGGCGGAGTTGTAGCGGGCGCCGCGTGTGGGCGTGCCGCGGTCGGGGCGCGATTTTCCGTCCAGAATGACGCCTACGGCGTGGCAGAAGCCTTCGGGGTCGAGGAGGAGGGCGCCGTCGATGGAGGTGACGAGGCGGGTGAGAAGCGTGGTGGGCAGCACCGGTTCGAGGAGCGTGCTTTGCGTGCGGAGGCGCTCGGCTTCGGCGCGGGCTTCGGTGGTGATGACGACCATCGTCCCGCGCTTTTGGCGGGCGGCTTCCTGCACCACTTCCCAGAGGCGCTCGGCCTGCGCGCCGTCGCGGAGCTTGAACACGCGCTCCAGGGCGCGACGGAAGTTGAGGCGGTTTACGCGTTGCTTCGGCAGCGTCGGCTGACCGTACGCTACGTGCATCAGCACGCGCCCGCCGTGGAGCAAATCCCAGTGGAAATGCTGCGTGAAAGCGACGGAAAACAGGTCGTGGCGCACGGCTTCGTAAGAACCCGTCGGGCGCCCGAGGCCGTAGATGACGTCGGTGTCGCAGAGGAGGCTGATGTCTTCGTTGCTCATTTCGAGCAGCTTCCGCACCGCCGGATAATCCGAGAGTTGCACCGGGCGCGTCAGCACGAGCAGCATCTCCACGTTCGGGTGCCCCCGCCGCGAGAGGAGCATGCCGCCGCGCGAGTCGTTCCCCTCATACCGCAGCGACGAGAGCGTGTTGCACACGCTGAACAGCCGCAGCAACGCCTTTTCGGGGTTGATGAGGCGGGCGGGCGTGTCCATGAAATACCGTCCGGCGGCGCGCAGCAGCTCATCGGGGTCGTGGTGCCGGGCGAGCATGCCGAGGCCGGGGTCGGGCGCGAGGAGACGCTTGCGGTGCTCGACCAAAAACCGAAACACCGCCGCATCGAGGAGCGATGTGGCGAGGCGGTCGTTAGAATCTCCGGCCGATTCGTCGGGCGGAATGATGGTCGGGTGCGACCGGTACGCCCGGCCCTGAAGCTGCAACACCGTACTCACGCGGTAACCGCCCGTCACGGGCACCGGCCGCGAGCAGAACGAGATGACATCGTCGTGCTGGTCGTGATGGACGGCGAGTAGCTCTTGCAGCGCCGCCCGCAAGCCGGTGGAGAAGCGCCGCTCGCGGTCAACCTCGGTTTCCAGCACGGTCGGGCCGACGGCCTCGGGGTCGGGCAGCACGGTGAGCATCGTATCGGCTTCGCGCAGGCGTTGCAGATACGCATCGCGGGTGCCGATGGCCACCACCAGCTCATCGCTCAGCGCTAGCTCCGACGGCTCCACGCACACCAGCGGCCGACCGGGCGCGGCGGCTTCGTCCATCAGCACCCCCAACAGGTACACGACGGGCTGAAGGCTCTCGTCGAGCTCATCGAAAATGGTTTGCGCGTTGAACTGCGCCGCCTGCTGAAACTCCGCCTGACGCGGCCACATCAGGGCTGTGGGGTCGGGCGCGGGCGGGTTGGGCTGCACCAGCGCAGAAGGCTCGTAATCGGCGAAAAGCGACACAGGGAAAGGCGTTGAGTGAAGAGACGGCGGCGCCCAAAGCGGCGCACGAGGATAGACGGCCGAGCGGCTGCCAAAATTGCCTGCCGAGCGCTTCTAAAGCTGAAAAATCACCGGGACAATCATCTTCTGCCGCATCGGCTGCCCTTGATACGTCGCAGGCTCCCATTTCGGCGCCGATTTAATAATCCGAATCGCTTCCTGCTCCAGTCCGCCCGCCAAGTGGTTCATCGCCTTCACGTTGGTGAGCGAGCCGTCGGGCTCAATCGTGAATTCCACACGCACCTTCCCTTCGAGCTGCTGCCGCTTGGCGGCTTCCGGGTACTGAATATTCTTCTGCACCCAAGCAAAAAACGCATCGGTCCCGCCGACCGGCTGCGCGCCTTTCTCAGGCTGCACGAGCTTGAGGCCGTCGGTCGAGGGCGTCCCAATGGGCGTGTTGGTAATGACCGTCGGCGAGTTGGCGGGGGCGCCGGGGCGCGCGGCGGCCGGGATAGTAGCCGAATCGCCCCGCAGCGCCTGCCCCGTCGCGGGGGCCAGCGCGAAGACGATGGGAATTGTAATCCGCTGCCGGGCGGGCTGCCCACGGTGCTTGCCGGGCTTCCATTTCGGTCCAGCCTTCACCACGCGCAGCGCCTCAGCGTCGCAATCGGGGTCGAAGCTTTTGAGGAGCGTTACGTTCGAGAGTGTCCCGTTCTTCTCGACCACAAACGTCACCGAATCAGTCCCCTGAATACGCTTTTCGAGGGCGCGGGTCGGGTAATTGAGGTGATCGTCGAGGTAGCGGCTGAATGCTTCCGTGCCGCCCACCGGCTGCGCCGGTTCGGCGAGGGCGTCGAAGATGCGATTCGGGTCTTCCTTCGGGGCGACCAGCTTCGGCGGTTTCTGCGCTTGCGCCAGCGCGGGCGGCAGCGTCAGGCTTCCAAAGAAAGTGAGCAGGCAAAGGCGGCGGAGCGGGGAGAGCATCATCATCGGCAAAAAACGCTAAACGGGTAAACGACAAAGGCAGCCCGGCGGGCACTTTACGGTACGAAAGATACCGAAAAAGCCGCACGCCGTGCCCCGCCGACCCTATTACCGTGCCAGTGGGGGTGATTGTTCCGGGGGAAAGAGTTAACGTATAGGAGTGTTTGACGGAAAACCAATCAAGTCGGGGCGTCCCCGTTAGGGGACACCGTTCGGTAGCCGGGGGCAGCGCCCCCGGTTGAAATGACGATGTGAATGGTTGTCCCCGTCAGGGGATACCGTTCGGTATTACGCCCGTTGATGGCCAAATAGGAATGCAGTTACCGAACGGTGTCCCCTCACGGGGACGCCGCGAAAGGGGGTTTGCGTTGAACCCGGGGCGTTGCCCCCGGCTACCGCACGGTGTCCCCTAACGGGGACGCGCCTTTTGATTTCTTGTCGATGTAACTCGCGCTATTTACCAAGCCCGCGCAGAACGCCCTTCACGGATAGCCGTTTCGATGCTATCGGCCTCGGGGTCGTTCTGCCAGATGCCAGCAAAGTCGAGCATCGTCTTCGGCGTTGGCTCGGGTTTATTGGAAGGGCTTGTCCCTTTTCGGAGCGATTCGGTCAGGCGCGTTACGAACTCCTGTTGAGCTTCCGTACTCAATCGGCGCAAGCTCATGAGATAGCGTTCCAGTAAGCGGGCCTCAGTGGCAGCGAGCATAGTCGGTAAGTGGGCTGTGGGTCGAAAGAAAGGCTGAATGGATGAACGGCAGGTGACCGAAAGTTAACGGCTTATCCCCAACAACCGGTTCAACCTCAACCCCCTACTGCTCCGGCTCAGTCTGCAATTGCCGGTCATACAGGGTGCGGTACACGCCGCCGGTTTCGGCTAGCAGGGCGGCGTGGGTGCCTTGCTGCACGACGATGCCGTCGTCGAGGACGAGGATGTGGTCGGCGAGCTTGACGGCTGAGACGCGGTGACTGATGATGAGGCTCGTACGCCCGCGCATCACGCGGCGCAGGTTTTCGAGGATGGTGTACTCGGTGCGGGTATCGACGGCGGAGAGCGAATCGTCGAGGATGAGGATGCGCGGCTCCTTGATGAGCGCCCGCGCAATGCTGACGCGCTGTTTCTGGCCGCCGGAAAGCGTAATGCCGCGCTCGCCGACTTTGGTCTGGAAGCCGTCCGGGAAGGCGTCGATGTTCGCGAGGACGTCGGCGTCCTGCGCTGCTTGCCGGACTTGCGCGTCGGTGGCGCGGTCGAGGCCGAAGGCGATGTTGCCGCGCACGGTATCGGAAAACAGGAAAACGTCCTGCGGCACGTACCCAATCTGGCTCCGGAGCGAGTCGATGGCGTAATCGCGCACGTCGATGCCGTCGAGGGTGATGCTGCCCTGCTGGACGTCGTAGAGGCGGCACAGCACCGTCGCGAGGGTGCTTTTGCCGGAGCCGGTGTTGCCGATGACGGCGAGGGTTTGCCCGGCGGGGATGCGGAAGCTGACGTCGCGCAGCGCCTGAATGCCGGTGTCGGGGTAGGTGAACGAGACGTTCTCGAAGACGATATCCCCGGCGATGTCGCGGCGGATGTTTTCGCGGGAAATCAGGTCCGATTTCGTATCCAGAAACTCGTTGATGCGCGCTTGGGAAGCGGCGGCGCGCTGCACGAGGCTCGTCGTCCAGCCGAGGGCCGTGACGGGCCACGTCAGCATATTGACGTAAATCAGGAACTCGGCGATGTTGCCCGGCGTGAGGGCACCGGCCAACACCTCGCGCCCGCCAATCCAGACGGTGATGATCTGGCTCAGCCCAATCAGAAACAGCACCAGCGGGAAAAACAGCGCATTCACGAAGTTCAGCTCCAGCGAGCGGTCCTTATACGTATCCGAAGCGACGCCAAACTTGAGGTGATTATCGGCCTCGCGGACGAACGATTTCAGCACCCGAATCCCCGAAAACGCTTCCTGCACATACGTCGTCAGCTCGGAAAGCGACCGCTGAATCTCATCCGATTTCCGCTCGATGACGGTGTTGACGTAGTAAATGCTCACCGACAGAATCGGGAGCGGCGCGAGCGTCCAGAGCGTGAGCGTCACGCTTTCGCTGAGCATATACGGAATCACCATCACGAACAGCAGCACCAGGTTGATGCCGTACATGATGGCCGGGCCGAGGTACATCCGCACGCGCCCGACGTCTTCGGAGATGCGGTTCATGAGGTCGCCGGTGGCGTTGCGGCGGTAGAACGCGAGCGGCAGGCTCTGGTAATGGTCGTAAATCTCGTTTTTGAGGTCGTTTTCAATCAGCCGACTCATCACGATGATGGTCTGACGCATAAAAAACAGCAGCACCCCGCGCGCCACCGCCAGCACCACAATCAGGCCGCCGTAGAACACGATGTTGCGCGCAAACACGCCGTAAATGCTGTCCTGCGCCACCGTGCCGCCATAAAGCTGATGCAGCGAGATGCCTTCGCGGACCAAATCGAACGAATGCCGAACGAGCTGCGCCGGAATAATTGCCAGCAGATTCGACGCCGCCACGAAGACCGACCCCAGAATCAGCCGGGTGCGGTACTTCCAGAGGTAACGGTTAAGGGAAGCGAGAGGAGATGCCAAAGGAGAGCGGAATCGGTAGGGCGGGCGGTGCGCGGGCCCACGCTCCGGTTACGAAGGTCGGGCCGGCACCGCATACGCACGAAACCGCGCCCGAGATTGAAGCAGTAACAAGGAGAAAAACCCCAACCAAATTCCCCAACCCCGAAGGGGGAGGGGTGCCCCGAAGGGGCGGGGTGGGGATGGCGGTTACGGCAACGCGGTTGAGCGACGCCCCAGTCCATCCTGTCAAGCCCAAATCGCTAACATTCGCAGCGAATCGACCTAAAAATTGCGAAACTTATCAAAATTTTCAAAGGAATCGGCGATTCCATTCAAGGAATCGCCGATTCCTTTGAACACTTTAGCGATTCCATGCATGGAAACGGCAATTCCATGCATGAACTTGCCGATTCCATGCATGGAATCGGCATTTCCATGGCTGACATCGGCGATTCCATGCATGGAAACGGCAATTCCCACTATGGAAAGGACAGTTCCGGCGGGTTAACCGTCATGGCGAGCTGTATCTGCGTGTCCCCCCACCCCGGCCGTTCCGGCCACCCCTCCCCTCCGGGGCGGGGAGTTTTGCTCTAGCTACCGCACCAGCTTCTTCGTCACTGTCCGCCCGTCGGGCCACGTCAGGCGCAGCCCGTATAGCCCGGCGGGTTGGTGGCTCAGGTCGAGCCGCGTTTCGGGGCCGGTGGCGGGGCCTTGACACACTTGGCGCCCTACCGCGTCGGTGACGGTGAGGTGGGCGCCGGGCGCGGTGGTGGCCCGCACGGTGAAGACGCCCGTCGCGCTCGGGTTGGGGAAGATGCTCAGGCTGGCGGCCAATTCTTCGCGCTCTTCGCGCGCGCTGAGCGGGCCGAGGGGATAGAGATCGACGCAGGTTTGGCACCAGAGGTTGTTGGTAGCGCACACCCGCACCCGCACCGGGGTGGGCGAGGTGAAGGTGTGGCTCACGGTCCAGCCCGTGTCGGCGGGGGTGCCGTCGCCCCACTCCCAGCGCACCAGGTTTACCGCCCCGTAGCGCGGGCCGGGTTGGGTAGTGAGCGGGTCGAGGGAGAAGCTCATTGTGCTGCCCACGAACGGGCCGTGGGTGGGCGCCTGCCCGAAGACCGGCGGGCGGGCGCAGAGGTCGGGCTGAACGGGGCGCGGCAGGCCGCTCCAGCGTTGGGCGGCGCCGTCGGATTCTTGCGGGCCGTTAGTGCGGTAGCCGTACCCACTTAAATACGCCGTACCACCGGGTTCATATACCCAGTCATTAGGAAGGGTGCGCGGAGCGGTGATATGCTGCCAGAGCACCCGCCCGACGCTGTCGGCGGGTGTAGTAGGTGGAGCGATCATCATCATCATCGGAGCAAAATAATCGCGCCCCATTACGACAAAATGCCCACTGGCAATCTCCTGAACACCCTTGAGTTCGGCGCCAAAAGAGTTGCTTCCCTGCGAAGAAACGAGCAGATAATACCACTCGCGCCGCCCCAAAGAATCAAGCTTAATAAAGACGCCTTCGCGGGGCGCGTTGTTCTGCGCGTAGCGGTAGCCAACGAATGCCACGCCTCCGTCGGTGGTGGCGATGATTGAGTTCCCCACGTCGCGGTAGCCCGGCCAGCCTATGCGGGCGCGGCCGAGCGAATCGCCGTAGGCAGAGAAATAGTTAACGAAGTGGTCAGAGACAAATTCATACGGATACCCCGGCTGATCGACATATTGCTCCGACAACACCGCCGTCGAGCCGTTCGGCATTGGCGCTGCTGCATAAGCGTAGGCATATTTCCCCCCAAACACCTGCGACCATTGGATTTGTCCACGCGCGTCGTACTGCACGACCTCGGCGCGCTGCCCAGAAGACATACCCGGCCGAGGGATATAGCGCGTGCCAATCAACTGATAACCATCTGGTAGAGGTTGCGTTGCGGTAGGCTTAAAGCTTACGTAAGGGTAAGGGATTTGGCGCCGCCAATTAATATTTCCGGTTGAGTCGAGCCGCAAAAGCTGATAGCCGATAGTAGAGGAACCGGACACCAGAAAAGCGGTGATGTAGGCTCCTCCCTGTCTATCGGAAACGGCTCCCCACGCCTGTCCGGCATTGATAGTACTCAGCACCAATTGGCGGGTAGGTTGCCCCAAGCTATCAGTAATCAATAGCCCTGGGCGCTGCCGAATACTATTTACAATGAGGGTATCGCTGAAGCCAACACTCAAATACCGGTTGGTTCTCAATCGGGTCACGGAGTTGAAATACCACGCTCGCGGTCCCGGATTGTAGAAGTCATTCCACAGCAGCGTGCGCTGAGCGATGACGGGCCGCGAGGCACAAAGCATCAACCCAATCAATAGGGCCATCAAATTCCCTCGGCCATTAGGTCGAGAGAATGAACGCATCAATTTAATCATTGAAGGCACCGTTAACGCTCAATGAGCAACCGTCCGCGAAGGCGCGCACCACCCCATACCTCAACAGGAAACCCTGATTTAAGCTGCTCATCATTAAAAAAGACAGTTTAGCGTTGAAATTCTGGTTCGACGGCTAATGATAGATTGGAAATCAGCGACCAGCCGATGACCGCCCTCCGGCAGACTGAAACGGGGGGGAAATGGCTGCTCGGACGGGGAACGGGCGGCTGGCTTTTTCTGACTCCCGGTGTCCCGTCCTAGGCCACTCTGCTGATTATGATGTGGTTTGCCGCGTTCGGGTGACCGTTGGGTGGCATCCTCGTCGCCAAACGCAAAAACGGCTAACTTTGTCTGACCAAACCGCCCGCAGTGTGGGGCGCTGGTACCCGCAACCTAGCACTACCCCTACCGTTCACCATTCATCCGCAACTGGCGGCTCCGGCCGTCTCCATCATCCCCGCCAATGGCTGAAGTCATCAGCGCACCCGTAGCGGCCGCGCCCTCCGTATTCGAGCAGATTGAGCAGCACCACCACGAGCAGGTAGTGTATTGCCACGACGAGGAAACCGGCCTGCGGGCCATCATCGGCATCCATAATACGGTGCTCGGGCCAGCGCTCGGCGGTACCCGCATGTGGCATTACGCCTCCGACGCCGACGCCCTGCACGACGTGCTGCGCCTCTCGCGCGGGATGACCTACAAAGCGTCTATCTCGGGCCTGAACCTCGGCGGCGGCAAGGCCGTCATCCTCGGCGACGCGAAGACGATCAAGACGCCCGCGCTCCTGCGCCGCTTCGGGCAATTCGTGGAATCGCTCGGCGGGAAATACATCACCGCCGAAGACGTAGGCGTGAACACGGCCGATATGGCCGAGATTCGGCGCGAAACCCGTCACGTAACGGGCCTGCCCGTGGAAATGGGCGGCTCCGGTGACCCTTCGCCCGTAACGGCTTACACTACCTACCTCGGCATGAAGGCGGGCGCCAAAACGGCATTCGGGTCTGATTCGCTCGCCGGGAAGCGCGTGGCGGTGCAGGGTGCCGGGCACGTGGGTGTTCACCTGATTGAGCGGCTGCTGAAAGACGGCGCGTCGGTGTTCATCTCCGATTACTACGCCGAGCGCGTGGCGGCTATCACCAAAATGCACCCCGAAGTGCAGGCCGTGGGTCTGGATGAGATTTACGACCTCGACGTCGATATCTACGCGCCGTGCGCCCTCGGCGCTACCCTCAACGACGACACCATTCCGCGCCTGAAAGCCGCTGTGGTAGCCGGTTGCGCGAACAACCAGCTCGCCGATGAGCGCATTCACGGCCCTCAGCTCGTGGAGCGCGGCATTTATTACGCCCCCGACTTCCTCATCAACGCCGGTGGCCTGATTAACGTCTATTCGGAGCTGCACGGCTACAATTCGACGCAGGCGTTCGCGCAGGCCGAGAAGATTTACGACCAGACGCTCGGCATCTTCCGCTACTGCGCCGAACAGGGCACGCACCCGCAGCAAGCCGCCATCCGGATTGCCGAGGAACGCATCGCGGCAGCCCGCGCCGCCGCCGCTCCGGCGGTTGCTACGGTATAGCTCATTAGCTGGTCGGCGGTCGATTGACTTTAAAAGGTCGCACGAGACACGCGTCTCGTGCGACCTTTGTGTTTTGAAAGGCCCCGGCACCGTTGCCCGGACAAGCACGGTGGCATCCCGCCTCAGTGCTTGCCCGGCCGCCCGACCGGCCACTTCCTCATCTTCTCCTCCCTATGCTCAACCGCCGTACCCTTCGTATCAAAGCGATGCAGGCCATTTTTGGTTACTGGCAAGCCGAAGGCGCCAATTCCCAATTGGCACTCGACCAAATCGCCGCTGCTTTCGAGCCTGATTTGATGGCCGAAGTAGCGCCCGACCGTCGGCGGCTCGAAGGGCAGCGCAAGCTCTCTGAAATGGCCTTCAACGAGTGGCGTGAAGCCCGGAAAGCCAACGCGCCGAAACCTGCTTTCGCCGCCGATGATACCGTGACGGAAGCGCCCATCCGCGCGGCCGTCAATAACGCCATCCGCCAGTACGAAGCCGGTTTAGACCGTGATGCCCGTCGGATTCAGCACGAGCTGCTCGCCGCCGTGGAGCGCATTTACGACCATTATCTGCTGACGCTGCTGATTCCGGAAGCCCTCCAACGGCTCATCCGCGACGAGCGCGAGTTGCTCAGCCGCCCGACCCGCACCGGTGAGCCGCGCCCCGCGACCCTCGACACCACCCGGTTTCTGGAGAACCCGGCCGTCGAGAAGCTCCTCGCGAATCCGCAGCTCCGCGAGCGCGCCATCCGCCGCGACCTCAAGTGGGAAGGCGATGAATTCCGACTGCTACGCGATTTCTATCAAACCGCTTTCAAAGACGACGAAGAGCTACGCGCCTACCTCGTGAAACCCGGCGAGGTGACCTACGAAGAGCACCAAGAGGCGCTCCGGCACCTGCTCAAGACGATGGTTTTCAAGAACGACGAGCTGGAAGCGTGGTTCGCCGCCCGCGACCTCAACTGGGAAGAAAACCGGCCGGTCGTGCGCTCCCTAGTGAGCAAAACCATCAAGTCGCTCACCGAAGCCGCCCCGATTGAAGAGCCGCTGCTCGATTTATCGCCGAACTGGGCGGAAGACCAGGAGTTCTACGAAGCGCTCTACCGCCGCGCCATCGCCGACGACGCCCAGTACGAGCAGCTCATCATCGGCACGCTCCAGAACTGGGATGTCGAGCGCGTCGCCCTCACCGACCGCATCCTCCTCAAGCTCGCCCTCGCCGAGATGCACCTCTTCCGCGACATTCCCGTGAAGGTGACGATCAACGAGTACATCGAAATCTCGAAGCTCTACTCGACGCCCAAATCCAAGCAATTTATTAACGGCATCCTCGATAAGCTCGCGCAGGAGCTGACTACTAGCGGTGCTATCCGCAAATCGGGTAAGGGCTTGTTGGATAATAAGTAACGGGCGGTAAACAACCCGTTCGATATTCATAAAGCGGCCCCGCCGAACCTTGTTGGAAGGTTTGGCGGGGCCGCTTGGTGCGTATCCTCACCCCCCAGCCCCCTCTCCAAAGGAGAGGGGGAGCCTAGTTGAGGTCGTAGGGGCGGGCCTTGTGCCCGCCCGCACTACGGGGTAATTTCAAAAGCCCCTCTCCTTGGGAGAGGGGTTGGGGTGAGGATTTCCCCCTAAAACGCCGTCCAGCCCTGCGCTTTTAGGGCGATGGCGTTGCCGGAAGGCATAATCAGGTGCGCGCCCTGGCCGTTGGGCAGGACGTGGCCGATGACCGTGATATCGGGGTGGTTGCGGATGCGGTCGTGCTGCGCGAGGGGAATGGTGAAGAGCAGCTCATAATCCTCGCCGCCGTTGAGGGCGCACGTCACCGGGTCAATCTTGAATTCATCGGCGACTTCGTGCGTCTCTTCCGCGATGGGCAGCTTCTCCTGATACACGGCGGCGCCCACGCCGGAGCTTTCGCAGAGGTGGAGCACTTCGGAAGCGAGGCCGTCGGAGATGTCGAGCATCGCGGTGGGTACTACGCCTAGCTCGCTCAGCTCGTGAATGACGTCCATTCGGGCTTCGGGCCGAAGCTGGCGCTGCACGACGTACGTGTAGGGGTCGAGGAGCGGCTGATGCTCTGGGTCGGCGAGGAAGGCTTGTTTTTCGCGGCTCAGCACTTGGAGGCCGAGGTAAGCGGCGCCGAGGTCGCCGGAGACGCAGATGAGGTCGTTGGGCTGCGCGCCGGAGCGGCGGACAATTTTCTCCTCTTCGGCTTCCCCTAACGCCGTGATGCTGAGCATCAGGTGCCCGCTCGGGCTGGTAGTGGTATCGCCCCCGACCAAATCGACGCCATAGGCTTCGCACGCCAGCCGCATGCCGTCGTACAGCTCTTCAATGGCTTCCACCGTGAACCGCCCGCCCACAGCCAACCCCACCACCAGCTGGGTGGGGCGCGCGTTCATCGCGGCCACGTCGGAGACGTTCACCGCGACGGCTTTGTAGCCTAGGTGGCGGAGTGGACAGAAGGTCAGGTCGAAATGCACGCTCTCGATGAGCAAATCCGTGGTGATGACCTGCGCGAGGCCAGCCGTCGGCCGCAGCACGGCGGCATCATCGCCGATGCCCGTGAGCGTACCGGCGTGGCGCGGCGGCGCCACGAACTGGCGAAGGTGACGAATCAGGCCGAATTCGCCCAAGCGATTCAGCGGCGTGAGGTTATCGGCGGCGGCGGCGGAAGTGGGGGTTTGCATCAGGGTACAAAAAAACGCCGCCCGGAGCAAAGACTCCGCGCGGCGTTTGAATTTGGTCGGCTTTCAGGCGGCGAAGCGGTTGCTTCTGAACCTGAGTCAGAAGGCCAATGACTATTGAATCACCAGCTCTTTGTAGATCGCCAGCTTGCCGTCGGCGCTTTCGCAACGCACGAGGTACAGACCCGGCGCGAGGCCCGACACGTCGAGCGACGTGGTGGCTTCCGAAGAGGCCGCACGCGTCGAGATGGTGCGGCCGAGGGTGTTCATCACCGTCAGCTTGCCCACTTTAGCCGTGCCGAGCGATACGTTCACGCGGCTAGAAGCCGGGTTCGGGTAGAACTGGATGGCGTTGCTGAATTCTTCGAGCACACCGAGCGTGGTGTTGTACGCACCGCTTGGGCCGGTGTAGGTGTGCTGGCCGAGGTCGTTGTACTGCTGCGAGCACGGGTCAGATACGCCGTTCGGGAAAGCCGAAGAGTACATCTCCCACTCGTCGCCGGGGTTGAACTGCGTAGGGTCTGGCGCGGGCGAGTTGTTCAGGTTCCAGAACGTGTTGCCGGCCGATACCCACTGACGGCGGATGAGCGACTGGTTCGACGTAATCACCTGAACACCCATCGAGTCGGTTCCGACCCACTGACCGTTCGAGGCCGAGCCACCGCCGGGGTTGTGCCCGATGATGCCGAAGACGTCAACGATGAACGCCGTGCCTTGGCCAGCTACGGGGCCAGTCCAGCGCACGAGCACCATCGCGTCGTTGCCGTTGAAGAAGGTCGGGCCACCGCCGATGATCACCGAAGGGGCGCTGCTCGTGCGGGCGGCGCTGAACTGGTTCGCCACGCTGCGGATATCAGCGAGGGTGGCTTCGGGGTTGGCGATCACGAACGTCGCGCCGGGCGCGAGCGTGTTCGGGCCGGTCGTGCGGATGATGCGCTCTTCGTAATCGGGCGCGGCAGCACCGTTGGAATAGCGGCGGAGCGAGTAACGGTCGAGGTTGACGGTGCTCGTCGTGGGGTTGTAGATTTCCATCGCCTTCTCGTTGCCGGTCCCGTTGGGGGTGTTGGCGCAGGGGTTAGGCGAGGTCGAGGACGGCTGTGCGCCTTCGTCGTACTCCGAAATGAAAAGCTCGGTGCCTTGCGCCAGAGCGGGGCCGGCTGTCGTCAGCAAGAGGGCGCTGACCAGGGTGTACATCTTGTTCATACCAGTAATAAAACGAGGAACCGGGGTTGATTGAATCCGGGGCGTAAAGGTACGCTACCGTGCGCTTGTTGAACGCGTTACGTTTTCGTTACGCATTGCGTTGTGCCCGTGTTATGTGGCTTATCGCTAATGCCTGATTCGTTAGTTCCGCAATCCTTCGCTCAACGCAGCTTTTCGGTGGGAAACCGCCTTTGCGGCCTCCTAATAACAGGCTGCTCAACCGCAGCTCAACGTTGAGCGGACGGACCGAAACTTAATTTGCTAACGACTGTTAGGCAAGCGACCTTTGTAGAGAAATATGGCTCCTACCGTCCCCGAAAAACGCAAAGCTCAGATTCGTCGGCAAGCCACCGCCCTGTTTCAGGACCGTGGGTTTGCTGCCACGAGTATGCGCGAGCTGGCGGCGGCGCTCGGGGTGGAAGCGGCGTCGCTGTACTCGCACATCTCGTCGAAGCAGGAGCTGCTGCACGACATCTGTTTCCGGCTGGCCGACGAGTTTTTTGGGGCGCTCGAAATCGCGGAACACACCACGAATTCTCCCATTGACGCGCTCCGGCTCCTCATCCACGGCCACGTCCGGGTGCTGACCACCGACCCGGCGGCTTCCCAAGTCTTCCTCGCCGAATGGCGGCACTTGGCGGAACCGGCCCTGACGGCGTTCATCGACCGGCGCGAGGCGTATGAAGTGCGCGTACGGGCGCTGCTGCGGCGCGGTGCCGATGCCGGTACGCTCCGGCTGCCCGCCAACGACGAACGTTTCGCGGCTCTTTGGCTGCTCTCCGGCCTCAACTGGCTCCCGACGTGGTACAAGCCCGACGGCAAGCTGACCGCCGACGAGATCGCCGAACGCCTCACCACCACGCTACTTCAAGGCTTAGGCGGCTAATCGCCTAAAGCTTTCGACCAACCTCGACCAATCAGCCTCCGGAATCGATTTCAAGCCTGACTCTGACTTCAATCTGATTCTGATTTTGATTTTGATTTTGATTTTGAATCGACCCTGATTCTGACTCGACCCTGACTCGACCACTTTCCTCAGCAACCAGAAACCCCAAATCATATGTACGGCGGCGGAAACACCTTCGAAGCACCCGCGAAATCCGACGGGCTGGAACTGGAAGATCCTATCAAGTTGGCCGAATTTGAGGCCCGCATTGCGCGGGGCGAAAAAATCGAGCCCGGCGACTGGATGCCGAAACTCTACCGCAAGCAGCTCACGCGGATGATTGAGCAGCACGCGCACTCCGAAATCATCGGCGCGCTGCCCGAGGGTGCGTGGATTACGCGGGCGCCCGGCTTCCGCCGCAAGATGGCGCAGATGGCGAAGGTGCAGGACGAGATCGGGCACGGTCAGCTGCTGTACTCGGCGGCTGAAACGCTGGGCAAAACCCGCGAGGCGATGCTCGACGACTTGGTTTCAGGTAAGAGTAAGTACTCGAACATCTTCAACTACCCGACCTTCACGTGGGCTGATTCCAACGTGATTTCGTGGCTCGTCGATGCCGGGGCGATTGTGAACCAGATGGCGAATGCACGCGGCTCCTACGGCCCGTATTGCCGCGCTCTGGACCGGATTTGCGCCGAAGAAAGCTTCCACCTGAAATACGGCCACGACGCCGTCACGCACCTCGCGACCGGCACGCCTACCCAGCGTCGCCTGATTCAGGAAGCCCTTAACCGCTGGTGGCAGCCGCTGATGATGTTCTTCGGTCCGCCGGACAAGATGAGCGTCCACACCGAGATTCTGATGCGCTGGAAGGTGAAGATGATCACCAACGACGACGCGCGTCAGCAGTTCCTCGATATGTATGTGCCGAAGATTTGGGAGCTGGGCCTAACCCTTCCCGACCCGACGCTCCGCAAGAACGAGGAAACTAATCAGTGGGAGTTCGCCGAGCCGGATTGGGACGAGTTCAAGCGCGTCATCAACGGCGACGGCCCGTGCAACGCCGAGCGCCTCGCGGTGCGGCGGAAGGCGGAGGAGCGCGGCGCGTGGGTGCGGCGCGCCCTGCTCAAACCGACGACGCAATACGTGGCGCCGCTGGCCTAATTCGTGGATGTGGGGGATGTGAATGGATGTGACCGATGGGCGCCTGCCGCCGCCTTCACACCTTTCTCATCTCCCACATTTTTTCACATCATCGAAAAAATGCTCGTTTCCCTCGACCCGCGCGTCACGCGCCTGCATTTGCCCGACGCGCCGGGCGCCGACCAGCCAAAAACCGCCCTCGACCAGCTCGAAACGTTCGAGGTGTTTCATCAGCGGAAGGAAGGACAGGCGTTTACGTACGTCGGGCCGGTCCACGCGGCGACGCCCGATATGGCGTTTCTGTTCGGCAAGGAGCAGTACAGCCGCCGGTTTCCGTGTACGGGAATGTGGGTCTGCGCGACCCGCGACGTCCTCCACACGCCGTATACTGATGAGGCGGTCTCGGTTTATTCGACCCTGACGGAGCTGCCCACGCCGACGGGCACCGGCGAAGCGTACGAGATTTTTCACCTCAAGAAGCGCGGCAAAGGCCACGTCCACGCCGGCACGGTGCTGGGCGCAAACCCAACCGACGCCCTAGCCGCCGCCAAAGCGCAGCTCGGCGAGGCGCTGCCGTGCGTCAACGTTTGGGTGATTCGCGCCGCCGACCTCCTCCGCTCCGAAGACGACGACAAAGACATCTGGGCGACCGTCACGGACAAGAAATACCGCGACGCCATCAATTGGAAAGTGCAGGACCGTATCGAGCGGTTCAAAGCAGAACGCTGATTTAGCTGATGGATTGATTTTCCTGATTCTAGGAGCGTCAATCTGGATGGACTGATTTCCCGATTACAGGAGAAGCCAATCAGCCACAAATCACGAAGACCATAATCGATTTTTTGACCCACCGATCAAAAAATCTGCGAAATCAATAAATCCGCTAAATCTGCGATCTATGTCATCTGCGATCAAGGACCTCCTTTACAAAATGGCCGATGATGCGCTCATCCTCGGCCACCGCAACTCAGAATGGACCGGCTTAGGCCCGATGCTCGAAGAAGACATCTCGTTTTCGTCGATGGCGCAGGACAAGCTCGGGCATTCGCTCGCGCTCTACACGCTGCTCAATGAGCTGGGCGAAGCCGACCCCGATACCGTCGCGTTTACGCGCAATGCGCCGCAGTTCCACTGCTGCCAGCTTGTCGAGCTGCCGACGGAAGAGTACGAGTACGCCCTGATTCGGCACCTCCTCTTCGACCACGCCGAAATGCTCCGCTACGAAGCCCTCACCCAGAGCAGCTACGAGCCGCTCGCGAAAGTGGCGCGCAAGTTTCGCGGCGAGCTGAAGTACCACGTTTTGCACGCCAATACGTGGCTCAAGCAGCTCGGCTCGGCCACCGAGGAGAGCATTGGGCGGCTGCAAGTCGCGCTCGATGCGTTCCTGCCGTATGCGCTCGGCATCTTCGAGGAATCGCCGGACGGGCAGGAGCAGGAGCTGATTGAGCAGGGGATTTTCATCGGCGAGAAAGCGTTGCAGGCGCAGTGGATGACAAGCATCTCCACCATCCTCAACAAAACGGCGCTGGAAATGCCCGATTTGCTGACCATCACGCCCGTAATGGGCGGCCGAACCGGCACCCACACCGAGCACCTCCAACCGCTGCTCGACGAGATGAGCGCCGTCTTCCGCCTAGACCCAGCCGCCGACTGGTAGCAAACTGGTAGCCGACCGACAGCCGACCGACAGCCGACCGACAGCCAACTGCCAGCCAACTGCCAGCCAACTCCCACCTTTGGCACAGGTCGCATCAAGAATAAATTCGTGGAAAAATTCGTGGAATTCGTGGGAAATCCCCCCCTAACCGAAGCGCAAATCACCGACTGGCTCCGCGAGGTGATGGACCCGGAAATCCCGGTCCTGTCGCTCGTCGATTTGGGGGTGATTACGGGGGTGGAAATCTCACCGGAAACCGGCCGCGTCACCGTTGAGATGACGCCTACCTTCGCCGGGTGCCCCGCGATGGATTATATGCGCCGCGACGTAGAAGCCACGCTCCGGCGACACGGCATCGACGATTTTCAGGTGAACCTAACGTTCGATGTCGCGTGGTCGAGCAACCGGCTCACGGAAGCTGGACGCCAGAAGCTGCGCGATTTCCGCCTCTCCCCGCCCCCGCACCTCGACGGCCCGATTCAGGATTTGAGCATCCTCGAATACGCGCAATGCCCCAATTGCGGCTCCACCGACACGGTGCTGCGCACGCCGTTCGGCCCCACGCTGTGCCGCGCGCTGCATTACTGCAACGCCTGTAAGCAAGGCTTCGAGCAGTTCAAGCCGATTTAGGTAATTGGAGCGACGGGGCGCTTACTTCCCAGAAAATCCGACTCGCCTTGTGCAGATTTGTCGGCTTTTCGCGTTCATACCCTGCCATGATTAGAACCTCCCTCCGCCTCCTCGCCCTCGCTGTGCTGCTCACTGCCGTCGGGTGCTCGAAGACCGCCGACAAGACGCCGACCAAGGAAGTCACGGCGACTGAAAAGGTCGCGCTCGCCCGCCAATTCACTGCCCTGCGCGATACCCTCGACGGCCGGTGGGCGCAGATGATGGCGTCCGACGACGAAAAGCTGTTCTTCACGAAACGGCTCCTTCAGGAAATCTCCTACCTGCCGACCGCCGACGTGGCGACCATCAACAAGCTGCAAATCGCGAATGAGCGCCTGAAAGCCCGCCGCTACGCCCAGCTCGCGATGGTCTCCGACTCCATCGACTCCTACGACAGCGCCCAAGTGGCCGTCCTGACGCCGCTACGCGAGCTGGTGGGCAAATACTACGACCCCGCCAAGTACAAAGTGATGGGCGAGCTAGCAACCGACATCCAGCGCCACGATGATCTGGTGGTGCGTTACCGCGGGAACTACGACCAAGCCGCCCGCGCCTACAACGAGTTCGTCAGGACCCACAAAGCCGATGTGCCCGCTGCCGCCACGGCGCAAACTGTGCCGCTTTTCTCGCTGACGGGGATGTAGGAAATTGTGGGTTTGGTGGTCGAAAGAAAGCCAACAAAAAGCCCTGAAAGTGCGCCTAACCGGCTGGTTTAGGGCGCGCTTTCAGGGCTTATTATTTTCGAACCGAGAGCCAAAACTTACCCAACAATTGTCATTGCGAGGAGGAGGCTTTGCGACGACGAAGCAATCCTCGTTGCACCGGCTATGTAGCTGAGCAATTGCACGAATCCTACGAAGATTGCTTCGTCGCAAAGCCTCCTCGCAATGACAAAGTCTTCTTCGATTTCCTGCTTAGAAATACCTACAACGCCGCCAATTCCGCCTGCACGAACTCGGCCAGCTCTTTAATATAAGCGGGGCTGAAATCGAAGCGGATGTTGGCGGCTTCGTAAATCTGGCCGATGGGGGCGGTGTAACCGAGGGATAGGGCGCGCTGGTAGGCGGCGAGGGCTTCGGTGGGGTTCTGCCGGTAATTCTTCCAGACGGCGATGGCGCCGAGCTGCGCCAAGGCGTACTCGATGTAATAAAACGGCACTTCGTAGAGGTGCAGCTGCTTCTGCCAGAGGTACGGCTTGACGGTTTCGAGGCCCTTCCAGCTCACGGCGTGCTGGTTGAACTCGTCGAAAATCTCCGTCCAGCGTTGGTGGCGGGCCGAGAGCGGATGCTCGGGGTTCTCGTAAATCCAGTGCTGAAACTTGTCGATGGTGGCTACCCACGGGAAGGTTTCGAGGACGCCTTCGAGGTGTTGGCGCTTGGCGCGACGAAGGTCGGCGGGGTCGGGGAAGAACTCGTGCCAGTGGTCCATCGTGAGCAATTCCATCGCCATAGAGGCCAGCTCGGCGACTTCCGACGGCGGGTGCTTGTCGAAGTTGTACGGCAGCGGGTGGCTCAGGAAGGCGTGAACCGCGTGCCCGCCTTCGTGGACCATCGTCACGACATCGCGGAGCGACGCCGTGGCATTCATGAAAATGAACGGCACCCCGGTCTCATCCAGCGGATAATTGTAGCCGCCGGGGGCTTTGCCGATGCGGGATTCGAGGTCGAGCCGCCCCAAATCGCGCATCTGCGAGAGGCAGCCGCCGAGGTACGGGTCAAGAGCAGTAAACACCCGAATCGACTTCTCCAGCAATTCTTCCCCCGTACTGAACGGCTTGAGCGGTGCCAACCCAGTCGGGTCAACGTCCAAATCCCACGGCCGCAGCTCCGTAACGCCGAGGCGGTTGCGGCGGTCTTCATCGATGGCCGTGATGAGCGGCACGACGTGCTCGCGGATGCTTTCGTGGAAGTCGAGGGTATCCTGAACGCCGTAATCGAAACGGCCGAGGGACGCGAACGAGTAATCGCGGAAGTTGGCGTACCCGGCGTTCAGCGCCACTTGGTGGCGCAGGGCGAGCAAGTCGGAAAACAGGCCGTCGAGCTTCTCCTTGTCTTCGAGGCGCCGGACCTGAATCTGGCGCCACGCGGCCTCGCGCACGGCGCGGTCGGTGACTTTGAGCTGAAGGGCGGCGCGTTGGAGCGTAATCGGCTTCCCGTCGGGGCCGGGCACGGTCATGGCGCCGCTGATGGCCGCGTATTCCTGCTGACGCGTGCTGATATCGGTCTTCAGCGGAATATTTTCTTCCCGAAACAGCTCCAACGCCTGCCGCACGCCGCGCAGCAGCACGCCGTAACGGACGGGGTCCAGCTCGGCGGCGAACGGCGACGCGACGAGCTTCTCGTTCAGCGCGTTTTCGTAGGGCGCGGTGTGCGGCTCAATCTCGGTCACGAAGAACTGGTACGCCGTCGTGCGGGCCTCGTCCTTGGTGTCACAGGTCATGCGGATGTAGCGCCACGCGAGGTCTTCGCTGAGCACCGATTCCAGCTCGGAGCGGTCGGCGAGCCACTTTTCGAGGTCGGCTTTACTCGTGAGGGGGCGGTCGCGAAGGCTGTTGTAGAACGGCTGCACCGCCGCCCACGACGTGATGGTGAAATCAGCGGGCAGGAAGTGGCGGCGGGAAGGCGGAGCGGTATGAACGGTGGTCATTTGTTGTGTTTGTAGGGGCGGGCCTTGTGCCCGCCCGCGCGACGGGCCGACGTGGTGCGGGGCGTTGGCGGGTTC
>JANNMJ010000041.1:0-47355 GCA_031397815.1 Hymenobacteraceae bacterium | reverse complement strand
GGGCTGATCGACGAGAAGATTCGGGGGTTGGATTTGGGGTGAGGGCGTTCTCGATTTAGCGGGTGATGAGGTATTTATCAACAAAACACCCCGCCCGGCAGTGAGCCGAGCGGGGTGTTAGATGGCATTTTTTATACTGGAGTCAGGCGGGGGGGGGGTTATTGAAGAATAGCTCGCTAGCGCGGCGACTGGGCGGCTAGCGTCGCGTTGACGGCCTCAAGGTCAAATGCTTGGGGGTCGAAGTCCTCGTATCCTTCAAACCATTCAGGCAGCTCACCGGCGTGGAGGGCCGTAAGCAGCGCCTCGAAACCCGGTGCGCCGCCGCAGTCTTCGGGCGGGCAGGCGCCCTCACCAGCCAAACAAACCGGATAGTGGCGGGCGTCGGCGGGCACATCTCCCACCGCTTCCACGAGTAGCTGGTGTTCCCAGTTATCGCCCATATCGTAGGTATACAGAAACTTCTGGCCCTCGGTATGGAGGTATTCGCTGAGCGGGACCAGATCAGCATCGAGCTGGTCGTCGAAATCGCCGTCCATTTTCGGCCCGATCATCACCGATTGCCCGCCGCGCTTGTCATCCCAGAACTGCCAGAGGTGATCATTATCCCACCCCATCGCGACCTGAATAACGGTGTGCAGATGCCAGAATGTGTACTCCATCGGCACCACAACGCGGCGCCAGACGGGTGGCTTAGTATCGCGCAGGGTGATTTTGAGGGTGAGGTAGTGGGGCATGGGGGAGCAGTGGAAACTGTTTAGCTTGGCACAGAAGGTCTGGTATTGGGAGGGGCCAGTTGATACCGTACGGGTCGATTGGTCTTGCACACGAGCCCTCGCTGAACAGCTTGTCTAACCCAATCCCGTAGCTGAGCCGGCTGAAGCGCTAAACGAGCACTTACTTCTGGCAGTTTGCTTTCAGCTATTTCAGCCGTGAACTCTTGTTCTAAGTAGGGCCAGACAATTTCAAATACATCCGTCGCCTTACGAGGCGCAGACGTTCCTCGCTCAGATAATTCTGCGAGTAGAATTGACTTTGAAGGCGCTTTAGCCGAGGAAGTAGGCATTTTATCCGGGACAAGAGCGGTGGCGGCTGACACTGGTGCCTGCTCTGATTTTACGAACAAAGACGTCTGTCCATTTTTTGAGCTATGAGTATTCAGTATTATTTTAGGCATCGTACTATCTTTTAGCTGTAAAATTCGCTCAGAAAGCACGTCCAATTGCTCCTTTTCTATTGGCTGACCACCACGGGCCAACAGCTCTCGATTCCCAGGTGGCGTATTTGCTTCTGACCTCACTAACAAAGGAACCCAACCGTGTCGAAGGTTTTCCTCGGCACCTTCCCAAGTTCCTCCCTCCAAGCCGGAGCTCACCACCAGTGCTGCTTGGCTAAGCGCATAAATCAGCTTGTTCCGCGCCATGGCACCACCAGCCGTCCATTTGGCCGAAGGGTGAAAATGTGAGATCAACACCAATTTTCCGGATGCCAACCCTTGGCGATATGCTTTACTGACGGCTAACCTAGCTACGCCTTCTGCTAATATCACTATGCTTTTTCCACCCGCATTCAGAGCCGCCTCAGCACTGGCTTGATCCACTCCTTTTGCGCCTCCTGAGATCACGGTTAGTCCGTTGGAAACGCACTGTTCGGCCGCCTGACGCGTGAATGCCAACGCCGCCGTGTCAGCATCTCGGGATCCTACTATTCCTATTCCTTCAATTTCCATTAAGTCCCGGTCGCCGATGCCATAAAGCAGCACAGGCGCTGCGTTACCCAACCGTTGGCGAAGCAACGACGGATACGCTGCTTCCGCTCGGCTTACCACCCATATTCCCTGTTGGTACCAAGTTTCTAGGGCAAACCCCATCGCGACGCCACGTGCTAGGAGGTGCGTAAGGCGCTCTTGCGTGAGCTTCGGCGACCGGGCCGAAAAATTTGCCAGCAATGCATAGGCATTGGGGGCCAACAAGTCCGCTGGCCGGCGCTGAGAGCCCGCCAGCCAGCGAGCTACCTCATTGTACTCGCCGAGCGTCAGGGGCGCAGGAATAACCGGCCCGAAATGACCGCAAAGCAGCAGAATGGCTTGCGTATCGTGTGAGAGCGAAGGTGCAAAATTAGTCATCGTAAGAAGTGGCCCTTGCGAACGCCAGCGGGTATACGGGGCCAGCGCCCTGCCGATACAGCAACGCAGCCAACATCGTAAAGGTCCACCGCGAATCTACTACGTCGTCTACCAGCAGTACGGGCTGCCCTCGCAATTCAGGTGGCAGCTGGACGGTAAACGCTTGCTCGACATTACGCTGCTGCCACACACTGTTTTGTTGGGTCTTCTGCTCCTCGGTTGCCGTCATCTTCTGAATGACGGCTACATATGGCAGTCCTAACGCCTCTGCTAAACGACGGGCCGCATCAGGCACCAAGGTCGGCCGCCGCAGCGAGGGCACCGCTGCCACCCATACCGGTGTGGGCGCAGGATTCCATTGGCGAACCATCGCCGCCGCCGCTTCTATCAGCTCATCCGCAAACCGATTGGTTTGATACTTTCCTTCTTGTACCAGCCGCCCCCAACCCGCATCTCCGTAGAGCGAGAGCACCCGCCCCTCGGCCGCTTGCTCATTTGGTACTATCGACTTGCGATTCGCCCACTGCTTGCGTGGTAAAATCGGAAGATGGCTGTTGCGCAGAAACTCAACCGCCCGAACTTCCATCTCCTGCGATGCTCTTCCGGGCAGTAACGCCTGCCCACGACAAACGGCGCAGTTGCCGCACGGCTGAGCCGCCGGATCGTCAAGGGCGCGCTGTAGAAACTGCATCAAACACTCGGCGCCGGTGGCGTAACGGTTGATTTCCTGAAGTTCGGCCCTGCGGCGAGCGGCGAGCTCCATTCCTAGCGTTTCATCAGGCTGCCAAGACGTGGCCGTTCGGTACCACTTACGCGCTCGATACGTCACGGGCGCCGGATACAATACGTCAAGCTGCTTCAATATTTTCTGAATCTGCCCGCGCGACAAGTTCAGGCGCGTTTCCAACTCGGCGGACGACAACCCTTCATCCGAATCATCAAGTGCCGCCAAGACGGTAAGCGTCTGGGCGGGGGGCGGAAATGCAGCTTGCGCGAAATGACGCGTAATCTCATCATCTTCCTGCCCACACAGTAACCCACCGTACGCCCGCTCCAGGTTGCGTCCTGCCCGGCCTACCTGCTGGTAATATTCTACCACTGAACCGGGGCGTTGATAATGAACGACGAATCGAAGGTCATGCTTGTCGAAGCCCATTCCTAACGCATTAGTGGCGACAATCGCTTTCAGATCGTTAGCCAGCAGGCGCTGCTCAGTCAGTTCACGTTCGGGGCTGGCGCCGTGGTAGGCGGCAACGCGTAACCCGGCTACTTCTGTAAGCCAGCGCGTTACCAACTCCGAGTCGCGTAGCGTCCGCACGTAAATGATTCCGCTGCCTGGCAAGCGCGGAATATAGGTAGCCAGCCACGCTAACCGGGCAGCTGACGCGGTCAAGGAAATAACCTGTAATTCTAAGGAAGCGCGGGCCAAGGGGCCGCGCAGGATTTCGAGCTTTGCCCCGAGTTGCGCCTGAATATCGGCCACTACCCGATCGTTGGCAGTGGCGGTAGTGGCCAATACGGGCACGTTGGCGGGCAGCAATTGTAAAACCCGCGTGATCCGACGGTAATCGGGCCGGAAATCGTGGCCCCAATCCGAGATGCAGTGCGCTTCATCTACGACGAATAACCCAATGGTAATTCGCCCCAGCACATCTTGTCGAAAAGCCTCATTAGTCAGGCGTTCCGGCGAAATAAGTAAAATATCTGCTTCGTTGCGAGCGAGTTGAGCCGTGATAGTCGGCCATTCGGCGGAGTTGGTCGAATCGACCCGTACGGCCCGCAATCCAATGCGCTCAGCGGCTTCCACCTGGTTACGCATCAACGCCAGCAGCGGTGAGATCAGCAGCGTCGGGCCCGCGCCAGCATCGCGTAAGAGCCGGGTGGCCAGAAAGTACACCATACTCTTACCCCAGCCCGTACGCTGCACCACCAGAAGCTGAGCACGACGGTTTACAAGTGCTTCTATCGCTTCCCATTGGCCCGTCTGAAATACCGCCGCCGGGTTGTTGAGGGCACGGGTGAGGTGGGCGTGGGCGGTGGCGTAGGTGGTCATTGGCTGGCGGTAGGAATCATAACGCTACTTGGACCATCCACTACAAGGGTAATCAGTGGAGTGGTCAGTAAGCATTGAGACATGTTGATCAATCTTTTGAAAGCGACTTTACAGCATTATACAACCGCCCAAGCATTGCACGAACGATTTTCGCATTACTTGCTGGTTCTACCAAGAATTTCAGTGCATAGTAACGGCCTTCCAACTCACGCTCTTCCGCCCTCATTTCATATTTACCTCCACTCTTCTTGGCAGCAGCCCGTTTGGCAGACAAACCGAGTGCGTCATATTGCACTTGAAGCTTTGAAATATCCGCAGCATACTTCCTCAATACAGTCGTACAGCGGTGTTCCTCCATATTCCTAACTTGTCGAAGACTTTGCATTGTATCACCTTCGCTTGTCGAACTGGTGTAAGCGAAAATTTTAGATCCTATTGAAATCTGAGTCAGTGACTTGACTTTACTGTCAATCTCTACTTTGGGTCTAGCATCAGACCATGCCGTCCTCAATTTTTCTATGTCATCTCCGTATTTTGTATGATAAAATAGGTTCAGCAGTTCCTCAACTTGATAAAACGCAAAGACGCAGAAGCGGCGAAAAGCTAGTTCTTCTGCGAATCTCTCATAGGTCGAGGTATCAAGCAAAGCATTTTCCATCCGCACATTGTCAGTTACTAGTTGCTGCCTGACCTGCTCTTGCAGTCCATCATACGTCAACGAGGGCCCAACCTTGAATCCCGTCGTGTGCTGCAAAATGGTAAGCTGATCCTTGATTTCACGAAGGGCTTGCTGCCATTCAGAGTGATCGGCGCCATCACTAGGTTCGGGTTCTAATTCCGCTTCAGCTTCTGTTTCTTGCTCAGGCGCTTGTTCTTCCTTCTCATTGGTCATTTGCGATTGCGCGCTTAATAGACCAGCAGCCTTTTTAGCCCACAGCTCCCGAAGGCGCTCCACTAAAATTAGTCCCTCTTGTCGTTGTGCCTTGCTTTTGCTGCCTTTGAGTTGTCCAATCCGCTGCAATAAGGAACGATGATGTTCAGGCGTCAGCATACTCTACTCAGAAAGTTGTTCTAGCAGCGCCAATTCAGCTTCGATCTGCCGGGCAGTCCGCCCACTTAGATCGTCGTGACGCTGCCGCAAGTTTAGATACATCGCATCTTCTTTGCCCCGAACCATCCCTAGGTATTCAATCTTTCCCAGCAATGCTCGCTTAAAGGTTGGCACTTCTTCCGGCTGGCTGTACCTCCGGCCGAGCCGCTGACTGCCTTTGCCTTGGCGGTCGTACTTGCTTTCAAAGTATTCGGCAGCCTCCTTTTCACCCCATACTTCCCAATGGTGTAGCATTGCTCGCACTTGCCGAGCGTACTCGCGAGGCACGTTCGTGCGGCGATTCACCACCACGCCAGTTACTTCCTGACGCTCGCGGGAAGTTTGCAGCCGCTCTTTTGTAGGGTGCGGCGTATAGCCTTCCGACCGGATCAACTGCCGCACCTGCTCACGAAAGTCGTCCGTGAACACCTCGCGATTAGACGAAAAAGTCAGGTCATCGGCGTAGCGCGAATATGTACAACGGTGCGTCTGAGCCAGTTTGACAAGCTTGGTATCGAGGCGTCGGCACACCAAATTCGTGAGAATAGGCGATGTAGGCGCACCCTGTGGGAGTGAAGCCCGCTTTGTGACTACTTCCTCGCCTTTTACGTCTTCTTCCGTTTGCGTTACGGCATCCGTACAGAGGTTAGCAATCAGGTAGGCTACTTTCGGCGAGAAGCCAAAAGGCTCCAATTGAAGCACGGCATGCACGCGCCCAAAGTGGGTACTTGGAAAGAAGTCTTTCAGGTCGAGATTGAACACGAAGCGGCGCCCAACGTGCTTACTCGCATTGGTCACCACACTCCGGCCTTTCACGAATCCCATCGCCGCTTCACGAGGTGTGAATACGGCTTGCAGACACTCATTGAGCAGGCGCTGCGCCCATTTCAAACCCTGTTTCGGCGCTTTAATTAGCCGTGTTTGCCCGTTTTTCTTCGGAATCGTGAAGGCGTGGTAACGATCCTTTTGATGATACAGATAATAGTTCAGCGAGGCAACCCGCACAGGTCGCATTTCGGGGTTTTGATCCGCCACGCCTTTCCCTTCTCGTCTCGGCTGACGCTTCTGACGTACTTCTTCCGCCAGTGTTAGTACAGCCGCTAGAGACTCAATATCCGTAATAGCCAAAAACTGCTGACGTAGTTTGGTCAGCAATTCTTCGTTAGACGGCTCAGTTGTTTCTGAAGTGTTCGACGTCATTCAACAGTAGGGCTAAAGTTGTTCTCAATAGTTCTCGCAGAGAAAGCGTCCGCTGGGTATTCCTTTCTTGGACGGAGAGCATAAAAACAGCTCCCGGCAATTAATCAATCAATCATCATTCAGCGCACAGGCCACCGCTGCAGTGCAGCTGCTACCCTTCGTGCTGACTGAACCCGGCGCAACGCACAGGCAGAATCAATACCACTTACACGGACACTTTCAAAGAGCGAGTGGCCCGCCAGTCGCGGACCAGAGTATTTAAATTAACGAGGGCGCAAGGTAGGCGCTGGGTGGGTTAGTAGTCTTCGTAATCGCCGTATTGGCCGTCGGTCATCGCGTAGAACGTATCGCGGCGTTGTTCTTCGCGTTCAGCGTGCCGCGAGTAGGAATCATCGTAATGCTCGTCGTAATGATCGTCTTGCCATTGCTCGGCGGCCTCCTGAGCGGTGTAGGCGGCCTCCTTAAAGGCCAGCTTTTTCCATACCTCCTCTGAAAAAATCAGCGTAGGGCGGGCTTCCAATAACTTTTCTACCCACACCCGTGGTACTACGAAATGATCGAGGTTAAGCAGGCAGAACGACACGTAGTAAGGGGCTTCCTGTGCCACCTGTGCCAACGTTTTGCCTTGGTGCTTGCCGAAGGTGAAGACGGTATCAGGTGTGTAGAGACGCATTAGGCTTTCGGAAGAGTTAGCGTTGGGGGTGAAGAATGCGACAAAGGTGGTGGGCCATTTTGCAGCCTATCTGCAATGGGAGAAAATTTTACATTTTTCCCACGGAGACTATATAAGTTACGGACCCTCCCCCTTCTATTGGTTTCGTGACGTTTCCAATTAAGCCAGTGCCAAGGCATCGAAAGCATCTTCCTCCATCTACGTAGTGGAATTTGGATAGCTTACCCGCCCCGCCGCACCTGTTGCAAATAAAAGGTGGTCCGTCGAGAACGTACGTACCAGTAAGCGGCGGAATAGCTGCTGGTTGCAGAGTAGCAAGCGAAAGGGGTTTCATACCGCAAAGCTCTGCCCTCCCTTTGCAGCCTATCTGCAATGGCGCGACTACCTTCAAAAAAATAATCATTGCCCCATACCCGATGCCCGTCAACCAGAACGCACTGCAACGCTACCGTATCCTCAACGACTGTTTTCGGCGGCGGCAGCGCCATTGGCACCTCGAAGACTTGTGCGACGAAGTGACGCGGCGGCTCGTGGACCACACGGGTAAAAACGCAATCAGCCCTAGTACCATTAACACCGACATCCGGGCGATGCGTCCAGACGGTAAATCAGGCTACAATGCACCTATTGTTTGCGACCGGAGCGAAGGACGCGGATTTTACTATTATTCCGACCCCGATTTCTCCATCGAGCAAACGCCGGTTACTTCCGATGACGTGGCCGTCGTGCGGCAGGTTTTGGCTGTGCTGGCACCCTTCCGGGGTTTGCCGCTGCTCGATGAGCTGACTCGCGTGGCCGACCAGCTCAGTGAGCGAACCGGTGCAGCGCCTGACTCGGCGCCCGCCGTGCTCCACTTCGATACCGTCCCCGACTATACCGGGGCCGCTTGGTTAGGGCCGCTCTACGAAGCCATTCGCGGGCAGCAGGTGGTGCGGTTTCGATACAAACCTTTTCAGAAGGACGAATCGGCGGAAACTGTACATCCTTACCTGCTCAAGCAGTACAACCACCGTTGGTTTTTGCTCGGCCGATGCGCGTCGCTCAATCAATTGCGCAATTATGCCCTCGACCGCATCCAAGGCGAACGCATCGAAACGCTCTTGACTCTGCCGTTTCAAACAAACGACTTACTCGATCCCACGTCGTACTTCGACAACGTCATCGGGGCCTCCGTGCCCGAAGGCGGCGCGGTGGCCGATGTGCAACTGCGTTTCTCTCCCAGCCGCGCGCCCTACGTGCTCACCAAACCTCTGCACCCGTCGCAACAGGAAGGTGCTACTACGGAGGTCGGCACCGAAATCACGCTCCGCGTCGGCCTCAATCGCGAGTTGACCAGCCTGCTTTTATCGTTCGGTGAAGATGTGGAAGTGCTCACGCCGGAGTCGCTTCGCACTGAGATGGGACAAAAAATAGGAGCGGCGGCCAGCCGGTACGCGTAATCTCTCCCTCACCCCGCCCCCAACTCTTCCAGCGTCGGTAGATACCACGCAGCGCATCGGGGAAGTCTTGGGGTATTTCTTTGCCCCATGATCCTGCGTGACCGCCGCCGTCCCACGGCCCTTCCTGATGTGCAACGCGCATTGCTTACGGGGCTGTGCTACCTCTATGAACCCGACGAATGCACCGCATCGGCTCTCACGAAGCGGCTGGGGCTGACACCCGCGATGCTGCGGCTGCACCTACGGGCATTGGCAGCGGCAGGGCTGCCGATGCGGGGCTCGGCCACGGAAGGCTACCGGTCGCCTTTGGGCAGCGGCAACCTTTGGAAACAGCCGCCCGCCGGACGACGGCCCATGCAGGTGGTGGAAGTGCGCCTGACGGGCGCCGCCAACCGGCGCCATCAGACCGACCGTCTCTATTACCGACCGGAATGGTACAGCGAATACGCGCGCACCGACGACGACGAGAGCATCGTGACGTTTCTGGCGCGTGACCTGTCGTTTTTACTGCGTTGGTTGCAGAAGGCACCCGCCGGGGTCGACGTTATCGGGCCGCCGCATATCCGGCAGGCGGTGCAACGGGTGCGCTTCTGCTGAGGCCGCAATCTGCTTTATCTGCGATTCACGTCCTCAGTAGGCAGCACAACAAAAATCATTAAATCAGCAGCTCAATCTGCTTTATCTGCGATTCAGGTTCTCCTCAATCACCCGATCCAATATCGCCCCCGTCTCATCCGGGTAATCCACGGGGATTATTTCGCCGTCCAAGAGCCACGTCCGTAAAGTATCGAGGGCGTTTTCGTTGAGGGATTTGATGACCGGGACGCCCATAGCGCGCAGGGCAGCGGCGTTGCACCGCTGCTCATACTGCGAGCGCATCGGCGAGACGAGGAGCTTTTTGCCGAGGAAAAGGGCTTCGGCGGGGGTCTCGAAACCGGCGCCGCACAACACGCCCTCACTCGCGCCGAGGGAGGCGAGGAAATCGGCGCCGCTCACCGGCCGGACGCGGATGTTGCCGTGCTGCTCCGGCGCAGTGGCGTGCTTGCTGAACACATCGAAGGGAATCTTCCGGCTCAGCCGCTGGAGGGTGCTGACGAGCGTTTCGGTGGCGTACGCGGGGAGGTAAACAGTGTAGTGGCCGTCGTTACGCGGAGTCAGGGCGCGTACCTGCTGACGGATGACGGGGGTGAAAACGCAGGTGTCGTAGCGCTGAAAATGGAAGCCGTAGTGCGCCGTGGCGGGCGCGAAATGCTTCAGCACGAGCCGACCGGGCAAGTCGGGCTTGCGCGATTGCGGCGCGTTCCGGTTCAGCACGGCATCCTGATGCGAGAGCGCCACGCACGGGACCCGCCGCAGCTTGCACGCCCACGCCGAAACGGGCTCAAAGTCGGAGATGACGAGGTCGTAATTCTGCACCGGCAGCGCGCGCATCTCGCGGATGAACGTGCGCCCGTGAATCTGCCCGAGAGTTTTGGCGAAGTCGATATCCCCCTTCTTCCCGAACACGAACCCCATCCCCGTCACGCGGTGCGCCGGCTCGTAGGGGAGCGCCATCGTGGTCGGCGGGCCGCTCAGGAGCACATCAACGGTGGCGCGCTCCTGTAGGAGCGGCACGATATCGAGGGAGCGCGTGAGGTGGCCGTTGCCGGTGGTCTGGACGGCGTACAGGATGCGCGGACGGGAGGCGGAAGCGGTGGTGGGCATACCGTAAAAGTAGGTCCGATGTGGGCGGCCGACCGACTGCCGGGGCCGCCGGGCGGTCGGGCCGTTACTGCGCCCACTACAGCGCCAACTCCCACTCCCCCGACAGCAGGCGCGGCGGCTTGGCGGCGGCGACATCGTCGGGGTGCCACCACTCGCGGAGTTCGCGCAGGGTGAGCCCGGCGGCGCGGGCGGCGGCGAGGTAATCGGAGACGTGGTGGACAAAGGCGGGAATCTCGACCGTCGCGCCGTCGGCGGTTTCGAACCGGGCTTTGCTGCCGAGGTATTGCCGGAACGGATGCAGCTCGCAGAGCAGCAGACGGCCGCCGGGCCGCAGCACCCGCGCGGCTTCAGCGGCGATGTGCGGCAGGTGCTCGATGTGTTCGAGGACGAGGTTGCCGATGACGAGGTCGGCGGCGCCCGTCGGCACGGGCCACGGCTCGGTGAGGTCGGCTTGGGTGAAGCTGACGTTCGGGGCGGTGGTGCGGGCGCGGGCTTGCGCGAGCATTCCGGCCGAGAAGTCGAGCGCCGTCAGGTGCCCGGCGCGCTCGGCGAGCCAACCGGTATTCTTCCCCGTGCCGCACCCCAGCTCAACGGCGACGGCGCCCCGCCACTCCGCCAGCACTTCGCGAACGACGCGGGCGTCGAGGTCGCGGGTGAGGTTGGAGTCGGTGTCGTAAGAATCAGACCAGCGGGTGTAAGCGTCGGCGATGTTCATGGGGGAAAGTTAAGGCGTTGTGAATTGAGGGTTGTGGCGAGTCCGTTGTTGCCGCCCCGTTGTAGCCAGCCCGTTGTAGCCAGCCCTGTCTCAGGGATGGTGTCAAAAGAAAGCGGTACTGATTTGAGAACGGACTCGGTTTAGCATTAGAAAGGGTCACAAATTCCTCTATCAACACCATCTCTGGGACAGAGCTGGCTACAGGGAAACCAGCGTTCGCAACCAGCGTCCCTATCAACACCATCTCTGGGACAGAGCTGGCCACAACAGGCTGGCTACGACAAAGCTGGCTACGACGGAACCGGGCTTACCCTCTCTCAGCGCATTAGCGGCGTTTTAAGCCACTTTTCCCCTGAAACGTCCTCTCTATAGGCCAAGTCCCTAATCGCGGAAGCGAAAAACCGCTCCCAATGCTCCCCATCGCCCCCCACCGCCCCCACTCTACCGCGAATGGCAATCCAGCCTTCGGCCGTATTGCTTCTCGTTATGATAACTAAGCAAAGCCGTAGTTAGGAGACCCCTAGTGCGGAATCTGGTTGAGCTGCTTCCGACGCGCCCACTGCTGCGCGACCAACGACTTGCCATCGAAGAGCGGCATCCGGTAAAAATCGTCGACCGGCACGACGTGAATCCGAATCGACTCGCCTTCGTCGGCCAGTCCGCCGCCTTCGCCGGGGCGGGCGGTCACCTTGGCATAGTACAAAAATATTTGCTCGGTACAGAAGCCTGGCGAGGTGTAAAAAGTGGCGATCAGCTCCGGCTCGCTCACCTCAACGCCCAGCTCTTCGAGTAGCTCGCGGCGGAGGGCGGTCTCGGGTAGCTCGGTGCCGTCGATCAGACCGGCGGGGAGTTCGAGGAGCTGGCCTTGCGCCCCGGCGCGCCACTGCTCGACGAGCAGGTAGGCATCGGCGGTGGGGTCGTAGACGAGCGCCGCCACGGCATCGCGCCGACTGACAACTTCAAACTTCCGGGGCGCCGAACCGGTCGGCGCCGCCGGGTCTTCGACGGTCAATTGCCGGACGCGCAGATGACCGGCGTAAAGGGTCGAGGAGGAAATGACTTCCATTAGAGGGGGGATTGATTTAGAAGACTTGGGAAAGACTCGGGCCGAATTCGGGCCGGAAGCCGAGCGAGGTAGCGCCAGCAGACGCCTGATTCGACTGTAAAGAAACCGCCCGCCCGCAGACCGCGAAGTTTGGCGAAACCCACCGGGGAGTCGGGCGGTTATGACGCGGCTGACCGGCAAGTGCCCGGTAGATTCGCGCATCCGTCGCGCATTCGTCTCCCTTTCCTCATACCCCTAACCCGATGGCTCGTCCTTCGCTTTCCGTAGTTCAGGCGCTTCGCAGCACCGCCCGTCGACTTGAAGCCGCTACTGGTCTTAAAGCCTATCAGTGGGGCCATATGGGTTCGTGCAATTGCGGACACTTGGCCCAGACCGTGTGCCACCTCGACCCGGCCGTCATCCATCAGCGGGCGCTGCTCACGCGGCACGGCGACTGGGACGACCAGCTCAACGACTATTGCCCGCAGTCGGGCTTGCCGCTCGACGATGTGATTGACCAGATGCTCGAAGCCGGTTTCAGCCGCTCCGACCTCGCCCACCTCGAACGCCTCTCATCGCCGACCGTCCGCGCCGCCCTCGGCTCGGAGCGCGCCAACAAGCTGCGCCATAATCACCGCGCCGACGTGGTGCTCTACCTGCGGACGTGGGCCGACCAGCTCGAAGGCGAGCTGCTGGCCACGGTACCCGCCGTGCCCGATGCCGTGGACGCGCCGCCGGTGGTAGAAGTGCCCGTTTTGACGGCCGCACGCCGCGAGCTGGTAACCGCCTAAATGGCTGCTGCCCCGGCGCCCGTTCCCGCCCCGCTCGTCGTCCTCTTCGACGGCGATTGTCTGCTGTGCGACGGCTTGGTGAAGTGGCTCGTTCGGCACGACCGGCACGCCCGCCTGAAGTTCGCGGCGCTGCAATCGGCCACGGGCGCGGGGCTGCTCCGCGCGCACGGCCTGCCCGCCGGTTTCACCGATTCGATAGTCGTCCTCACCGACGGCAAGGCCTGGCTGCAATCGGCTGCGGTGCTACGCGTGTTGACGGCGCTGGGCGGTATCTGGCGCTTCATCGCCGCCGTAGGTCGGGCGGTGCCGAAGGGAATTCGCGAAGCCCTCTACCGCTGGATCGCCCGTAATCGGTACCGGTGGTTTGGGCGCCACAACGGCGAAGCCTGCGCCCTCCCGACGCCCGCCGAGCGCGCCGCGTTCCTGCCGTAGCGACGGGCCTGTTTTTTCAGGGTCGAGTTCAGCGTCGAGGAAGGAGCTTTCTTATCTCGATTCCGTTTTCGATTCCTTATTTCGACAGAAAGTAAAAACGCCCTTGGGGCAACCGGTTGCTCCGCTGAGCGCCGGTTGCCCCAAGGGCGTTCTGATGTTGGCGATGTCAGCGAACCTTTGGATGGGTGGGCTGACGGGCTGCCGTCTTACGAGCTTACGAGGCGGTCGGCTGCGGGTGGCTATCCTGCGCTTTGCGATAGCCTTCGGCCCGGTGGTTCCGCTTGTATTCAGCGTCCACGTTGGGGTCGTTCTTCCGTTCATCTTCCGACGGGCCTGAGCAGGCCGCGCCTACTACCGTCAGGGCCACGAGGGCAACGTGCAGCGTACGTTTCAGCATAATGGAGAAAAGGCCAGAGGATTGGCGTCGAGGGGAGTTCTGCGGCTAGCCGTCATACTCCTAAGCATGGGGCAAGCCAACCGGTTCGACCGCAAAGCTACGGGCAGCGGCGCAAACCGCCCAGCGCCCCCCACAAAGTTCTGACCGGAGGTGTCGGGTCGAAGGACACACGCTTCAGCATAGCTCGCCACTTCCAGCGCGCCACTCCGAAAGGCGCCCACCACGCAGGCTCCCTCAATTTACAAAATCCTTAGGAGAAGCCGATGCCGTCCGAAGCAGGACTGTTTACATCGAGCCAATCCCTGAGTCTCAGCCCCCACAAGCCGCAGCCCCGCCAGCCGATTCCTGACCCTCGTCTGAAAACCTCAAAAGCCACTGACACGGAAGCCGAGTTTACAATTGACACCCGTAAACCAAGCCCTTCCAAGAAGATTAGCGCGCTCAACTGCTAACTAATGACCTCAAATCCGCCCTTTTAGCCAGCTTAGCTGAGCGGCGATGCATCAATAAAAACTCGAAATAGTTCAACAACAAGCTAGCTGTAAAATCTTTGTCAAAACTTAGCGTTATAACTTATAAATTGCTGACAGTTTGCATTCTATAACCTAACCGAAACTCACCTGCCAACTTTTACGGCCAACGGACAAACTCTACTAACTGAGGTCTAGAAGCAGCAAGGCGGAGTTAGCAAGCGGCTCAGCTTGCTAACTCCGCCTTGGCGGTCGAGCGAGGGAAGCGCGCTCGATAATGGACGTCGTTTTTGTAAATAAGGTTGTGGGGAAGGAAAGCCGAATTTCGGTTTACAGGAAGGGGTTCTCTTCCGGTGGTAACGGCCGGTGGTCGCTGAAGGAGCCGTCGCTGTAGAAGACGAGGATTCGGCGGACTACTCGCTCGGGGCGGGTGAGCGTCGGGGCAGGAGCGGTAGCCGGTGCGGGGAGGGCGGCGGGCGCGAGGCCTGCTAACGCCGCCGCAATGGCGGGCAACGGCTCGGCTACAGGAGGTGCTGGGGCAGATACCGGGGGCGGCGCAATCGGTTCAGCCCATTGGGGAGTGGCTGGTGGCGCGATTGGTTGGGCAGCTTGTGGCGCAACTGGCGGAGCGGGCGGCGGCGACGGTGGCGCCGGGGCAGGCGCAGCCGCCGGTTTCACAGGCCGGGCACGGGGCGGGGCGCTAACCGGAGGAGGCGGCGGCGCAGCGTCGGTAGCGTCTGCATCCTCATCTGCATCAACGGGCGGCGTAGGCGCGACCGGACGGGCCACGGGGGGCGGCACCAACGGCTTCTCGGCGGGCGACGGGGCGGGGGTAGGCGTACTCACCATCTCGCCGCGCCCGTTGAGTAGCCAATCCACTGAGACGTCCGGGAAGGCGTTCATAATCTTCTGCGCAACCTCTAGACTCGGCTTGTTGCGCCCCGAGAGGATATGGCTCACCACCGGCCGGGGAAGCGTGGTCTGGTCGGCAAACTGCGACGGCGAGAGCTGGCGGGCGGCCATCAGGGCCTTGATTCGGTCGAGCATACGATTCGTAAACAGCGCAAGCAGCAGGAAACCGCCCCGTTACAAAAGTAACTCCTCAGTCCTTAGCCGTAAACGAGCCGGTTTGGGACTGTTTACAATTGTTTTACACTTGTAAACAGAGTTTACTTCTGTAAAACAATTGTAAACAGCCTGAATCATAACAAAAACGCCCGCCACCGGGGAGGTGACGGGCGTTCGGGAAGTAAAGTCGAGCGTGAGGCAGAGCTGACTGACCCGAGCCGGACGCTAGTAGCTACTGACTCCTAAGTCGGCTAATTGAAGTAGGCCTGCTCCAGGGCTTTGTCGTGGCCGTAGACATCGTCGCGGAAGTGGACGGTGCCGTCGGCTGATGACCAGGCGGTGAAGTAGACGATGAAGACCGGCAGGTGCTCCTTCAGGTTAATCCACTTCTCGGTGCCGCCCGCGACGGTCTCGTCAATCTTATCCGACGTCCATTGCGGCTGGTCGCGGAGGAGGTAGAGGGCGAACTTCTTCGGGTCTTCGATCCGGACGCAGCCGTGGCTGAAGCCCCGCTCCTCTTTGTTGAAGAGCCACGCGTTGGGGGTGCCGTGGAGGTACACGTCGTTCTCGTTGGGGAACAGAAATTTCATCGGCCCGAGCGGGTTCCGCGGACCGGGCCGCTGCCGGAGCGTGTACTTCCAGTTCTCCTTGGTGACATTCGCCCAATCGACCGACGACGCCGAGATGACCTGCGCTTTCGGACCGTAGCCATTCAGCACTTCCATATCCTGCGACTCCAAAAAGTTGGGGTTGCGGAGCATCGCGGGCTTGATCTCTTCGACCACGATGCTCACCGGCACGCCCCAATACGGCGCCAGTACGATGTGCTCCATCTTGTCGGAAAACACGGGCGTCGCCTTCAGCTCCTTGCCCACGATCACGCGCATATCGAACACCTCTTTCCCGCCATCAACCATATGGAGCTTGTACTCCGGAATGTTGACGAGGACGTAACGGTCGCCGAGCTTTTTCGGAATCCAGCGCCACCGCTCCATGTTCAGGATGAGCTGGTCGATGCGGGCGGCTACCGGGACGTTCAGCGCCGCCACCGTCCCCTCGCCGACTATCCCGTCGGCGCGCAGGCCGTGACGGTCTTGGAACGCTTTGACGGCCCCCGCGAGCTGCTCGTCGTAGCGAGCAGGGTCGGCGGGTGCCGGGCCTGCCGTCAGCAGCCGACGGCGGAGCGCCGGGACAGCCACCGAGTCGCGCTCGCCGGGCTGGAGCTTCTTGATAGCGGGCACCGTCGACCAGCCGCCGCGCTTATCGAGCGCGCGGTATTGGGCGAGGGCGAGGCGCAGGCGGTCATACTCCGGATGTAGCGACCCGAATTCGTAGTAGGGATAGGTGCTCTCGCGCTCCTGCAAAATGGTCTGCAAGGCGCGGTAAAGCTTGATTTTGTTCCGTTTAACGCTCCAGTCAATGGTTTCATTGACACGCGGGTCGACGGTTCCTTTGTAGAAATCGCCAGCGAATGCGAAGTAGAGGCCCGACAGCGCCAAGTCGGTTTGGCGCATCTGCTCGGCGTGGTCGGGGTCGGTTTGCTTGGCGGCGCGGAGAGCGGCGAAGCGCTTCTGCACGTCCTGCGCGGGGTAGCGCTTCGGGTCGAGGCCGTCGTCTTTGGCGCTTGAAATCTTCTCCAGCAGCTTTTGCGCTTGCGGCTTCAACTCGCCGTTCGCCAGGAACCATGCGAGCCGTCCGGCGCGCTCGTGGTAGAACTGCTGGGCATCGCGCCGGTGCTCCTTTAGCTCCTTGGTGCGAGTGAAATAGGCATCGACCGCGACGCTATCGAGCGGCGTTACAGCCGGTCCGGCACTCTGCGAAGTGGCGGCGGCCGTGTCGGAGTTTTTCGTCTTCGAGTCGCACCCGGCCAGCGTCAGCATCGCCATCAGCAGCGCCGCCCACCACGGGGTAGCGCGGGGCAAACGGGTAGCCGGACGCGGCACGAATCGCAACAAATCAGGGATCATCACAGGTAGGAAAGGTACGTCGAAAAAAAGATTGACTGTCTCAGAGCGGGCAGTTGGGCGCTGGTCGCACCTCTCCCGCCCGGCCCCCAAACGCATTGTGGCGGCAGATAGTTGTCGAATCGGCTTAACATAAATTACCGAATCACTCCGCTCAGCTCCAAAGCCATCAAAGCGAATCTGAGCCGCTGACTCGGCGCCATCCCCCCTCGCACCCTGACCATCAGCGCTCCCTGAGCCGGTGAGCGGGCGGTGCGAAAGGGTCCGTTTCGCCTCGATTTCTGATTGATTCGTGCCTCAGTTCCGCTCGCTTTCTGACAGGATTCTCTCCGACCATCGTCTACTTTTGAGCGGCTCAGCCGTATGCAGCCCATCAGCCTGCCGGGAGCTTTTGGCGGTTGCTGGCGGTTACCGGTAGTCGCTAACTGCTGACAACTGCGCTTACCGCGCCCTTCTTTCCCCCCGTCATCATCTTCCGAATCATCATGAAAAAGACCGTTGTTATTGGCGCTTCGCCGAACCCCGAACGCTATGCTTACCTCGCTGTTCAGCGGCTTCGGCGGATGGGGCACGAGGTGGTGGCGGTCGGTCAGCGCCCCGGCCGGGTGGCGGATGTAGACCTGCAAACTGACCGTCCGGCCGTCCCTGGGGTCGATACGGTGACGCTGTATGTGGGGCCGCAGCACCAACCCGCTTGGCACGAGTACATCCTCAGCCTGCGTCCGAAGCGCATCATCTTCAACCCCGGCACCGAAAACCCTGCCTTCGAGCGCGATGCTCAGGCGCAGGGCATTCAAACCGAAGAAGCGTGTACGTTGGTGATGCTCGCCAGCGGCACTTACTAAGCGCACACAAGCGTAAATACGTGTAACCGGACACGAAAACGCCCCTGTTTACAATTGACAATTGTAAACAGGGGCGTTTTTAGTGATTAGGAAGTCTCTTTCGAGGCTATCGCACCGCAGTTAGGCGGTTTCCGTCTCCACTTCCACGAACGCGATGCCGTGGTGCGCGGCCAGCTCGGCGAGGAGCGGTTCGTAGAGGTCGGGGGTGGTGGGGATGACGACGCCCGTCCGCGGCAGCTGCCCGGCGAGGAGCCGGTCGACGACAAGCGCAACCGGTAGGCCGACCGTCTTCGCCATCGCCGTGTGAATCGGGTCATCGCCGATGACGACGAGCGACGACGTGAGGTGCCGCACTTGCTCCTCCCCTGCCCGGTGGTACGTGAAGAGGTGCTGCATGACGACCATGTCGCGGTCGCCGGGCGCGAGGCTCCACTTCTCCATCAGGCGCTTTTCGAGAATCTGCGCGGGCGTCGCGTTCGGCAGTCCGATGACGTCATCAGCGAACAGCCCCGTCCATTCGATTTTCTGAATAACTTCGTGGTGCGGCCCTTGCAGCCGCAGGAACTGCGCGAGGCGCGCCGCCACCGTCGCCTCCCCTCCTACCTCGACGGGCAGATAGCTTTCGACCCACTCGCGATACGTGAGGTTCGCGGAGTCTTCCACGACATACGTATCCTCCGTGAGCCCGAGCTGCACGAACGCATCCCACGCCTGCGCGTAGCCGGGGCGCCGAAGGGTGCCGCGCAGAATCGTCGGAATCGCATCGAGGCCGTAGGGCGCGCGGTAGCTGAGCGAATCGCGGTTCGGGTAGCCCTCGAAATCGCCGAAACCGGGGACGGTAATCGTCTCGGTGCGCTTGAAGAGTTGCTGATACGGCACGTACCGATACGCGCCGTCCTGGATGTACTTGGCCGTGGCTTGCCCCGCGACCACCACGTTGCGCGGGTTCCAGGTGAATTTGTAGTGCCAGGGATTCGTGTCGGATTCGGGCGCCACCAGCCCGCCGCAGTACGACTTGAAGCTCGTGACCGTCGCGCCTTCCGCCCGCAGGCGGTCGAGAATCTGCATCGCCGACATATGGTCGAGCCCCGGATCGAGGCCGCATTCCATCAGCAGCGGCACCCCGGCGTTGCGCGCCGACTCATCGAGCGCCGCAATCTCGGGCGACACATACGACGCCGTCACGAGCGGTCGCCGCTGCCGCACGCACGCCCGCGCCACCGGCAGGTGAAACGCCGCGGGCAGCATCGAAATCACCACATCCGCCGCCTCCACCAGCTCGGCGAGGTTGGCGGGTTGGTTGATATCGAACGCCACGAGCGTGAGGTGGTCGGGGTGCTGCGCGTGCTGCTCCGCCAGATGTGCCGTGGCCAAATCGGCGATAGTGACGTGCCAGGGCCGTGCAGCCGCGTGACGCAGCAAGTAGGCAATAAGGGAAGCCGTGGAGCGCCCCGCGCCCAGAAGTAGAATACGATGCATTCAGCAGTTGATTGGTGCCGCAAAGGTAGAAGCGGGTTTGGGAGCTGTGTGGGTATTTATGGGGAAGGTGGTTTCGTGCTCCTTATACATGTACATGTAGGGACGCCTATTGGCGTCCTGCCTAATCCCTACAAAAGCGCGCATCCTTCCTGCCGCCGCACTCCTACTTATAAGGTACCCACCGAAACGGCATCCGCCCCCTGCCCTACCTTGCCGTCACTTTATGCTTCCTCACGCTATTACCGTTGCGCGCACGGCGCACTATTACCAGCTCGGCGTACCCACCGCTGCCACCCGCGAGCTGTGGTTTGTGTTGCACGGCTACGGCCAGCTCGCCGAGTTTTTCATCCGTCATTTTCGGGTGCTCACCGACGAGGCGGCGCCGGAACAAACGGTGGTCATCGCGCCGGAAGCGCTCAACAAGTTTTACCTCGACGGCACACACGGCCGCGTCGGGGCGACGTGGATGACGAAGGAGAAGCGCGAGCCGGAGATTGATGATTATGTCAACTACCTGAACCAGCTCTACGCCCTCATCCGGCCGTTGGCGCCGACGGCCCGCGTGACGCTCCTCGGGTTTTCGCAGGGGACGGCCACCGTGAGCCGCTGGCTTTGCCACCTGCCCGAAGCCCCCGCCCGGCTGGTTCTGTGGGCGGGCGCCTTCCCCGAGGATATGGCTTTTACCGCCGCCGACGCCCTCCGCACCGGCGCCACCGAGCTGCACACCGCCCTCGGTGACGACGACCCGTTCGTCACGGAAGAATCCAAAATTCGGCAGGCGCGTTTTATCGCTGAGCACGGTCTGCGGCCGGTGCATCACGCGTTCGTCGGCGGGCATACGTTGGATGCGGGGGTGCTGCGGGGGTTGAGGTAGAGAGTCGATTCTGAGTATCAAGCCGCGCTACATTTCTGCCGTGATTCAAACCGAAGCCTTTTTCTCCGACGCCATCCGCCCCGTCCTTCTCCGCGAGATTGGGTTGGCGAAGCAATCTATCCACGTTGCCGTCGCGTGGTTTACCGACCCCACCCTCTTCGCGGCCTTACTGGAACGCCAACGGGCAGGCGTTGCGGTGGCGCTGTGCGTGGCCGACGATGCCATTAATATGAAATCCGGTGGTCTGGCCTTCGCCGAATTGACAGCCATCGGCGGGCAGTTTTACCGTATCAGTGGGACGCTGATGCACCACAAGTTTTGCCTTCTCGACGGTCGCGACCTCATCACTGGTTCCTATAACTGGACGTATCGGGCGGCGACCGAGAATCAGGAGAACATCGTCCTGACGACCGGCGACCACGAGCTGGCGCGCCGCTTCCTCACGGAGTTCCGCGTCCTGACGGGCCAGCAACCCGCCGCCGCCGGACTGGCTGACCCCGGCATCGGCCGCGCCCTCAAGCGCGTCGAGCTGATTCAAAAACTGATACAGCTGGAAGAGACCGATGACCTGAATAAGCAAGCCGACCGCCTCGCCACTGACTCAGTTCAGTTCTGACTATATTCGCTTCCAACTCAGTTCCCACTTACCCAATTGCATAGCAACCGTGACTCAAACCGCCTACTTCTCCGAAACAATCCGGCCCGTTCTATTACGCGAAATCAACGCCGCTAAGCAATCTATCTACGTTGCGGCGGCTTGGTTCACGGACTACGAGCTCTTTAGCGCCTTGTTGACACGTCAACGCGCGGGCATATCAGTAGCTGTGATGATTGACGACAATGATATTAACGATGACGCCAGCATTCCGTTTCACGAACTGAGCCAAGCGGGCGGTCAATTCTGGGCAATGACTGGTGTACTGATGCACCATAAGTTCTGTGTTTTTGACACCCATACTGTTATCACCGGTTCCTATAACTGGACGTATCGCGCGGCCACCGAGAATCAAGAAAACATCCTACTGACAACTAATAACCCCGATTTAGCTCAACAGTACATTCGGGAGTTTCTAGCCGTAACCGGCCAAGACACTGGTGAAACCACTGTAGCAGTAGTGAATAGGATTCTGTATAGGTTAAAGGGCCTACTGACTAATATCGTTGAGCTTGAAGCTGCGGCCGACTTTGGAAAGCAAGCCGACCGTCTAATAGCGGAATCAGATGATTCTGGCATTCTTAGCATCGCAAACGCACTTCACAAGCGTCAGTATGGGTTAGCGTTAGAACGGATTGACGATTTTACTAATATTAAAAAAAACGAAAACATTAACACTGAAACAATTACACTTCAAGAAGCAAGGCGCGAAGTAGCCTTATCTTGGTTGGAGCAAGGGATAGCGGCACTTTACCGAGAAGACGACAAAGCAGCCGATAAGTATCTCACGAAAAGCCTTACCCTTTGCCCGGACTTAGCAGATGCTTACGCCTACCGGGCGTTGAGCAGACGAAATATTAGCAATGAGCCTCTTGATTGGGATTCTATGAATAGCAGTGGATTTCAGCCCTTTTTTCATTGCAAAGGCTGGGATGATTTAAAGGTGGCAGAAAAGCTGAATCCAAACTGCGCTGCGGCAATCCCGATTAGGATGATCCTTTTGGAAGAAAAGTTTGGAAATGGTGAACAAGATGACCATGATATCAAAGAGTTAACGCGTGCAATTACACTAGACCCCAATTGTGTGATAGCTTATTTCTGGCGTGGATACAAATTACAACGCAACACCAACTACAAAGAGGCTATTGCTGACTTTGATGTCACTATTAAGTACTCCTACAAATCTGCGTTGAGCTTCCAGCATCGTGGGTTTTCAAAGTACAAGCAAGGTAATTTGCAAGGCGCCAGAGCAGACTACAAGAAAGCAATACAACTTGGCAGACCGCTAGAACAACGTTTGCAGCGAGTAGAAGGACTGATTAAGGCCGCCGAACTGGAACGTCAAGCCAATCAACAAACGTCTTAACATCAAACCCACTATCCAATGCCACTCACTGAAGAAGAGATCGCTCAACTCGAAGCCCGAATCCCGGAGTTATCGCGCCGTGTTTTTCGCGAAGCATACCAGCAGGCGTTAGCCTCTGGTCATCCGGTTACGGTTTTGATTGGTAGCACGGTGATGCGTATCACCGCAGAAGGCACACAAGAGATAGTTGAGCAGATTGACAAAATAAGGTATACGCGGATTCGAGCTCGTCCTAACAAAGGCCAAGCATGGCCCGGACACGTCCAATGAGCCAGAAACCTCGGCTGCGCATGTTCGCCGGACCGAATGGTTCTGGTAAGAGCACACTGAAAGAAATGCCCGAAATGCCCGCCGAACTGCTAGGCCATTATCTCAACGCTGACGATTTGGAGCGAGAGTTACGAGCCGACGCACGGTTGCCGTTTGCTCGCTTTGCTATCGCGACTCCGGATGAAGCCGCATTCAGATCGTTTTTCACCTCGCATTCGCAATCTCAGAGCAAGGGCCAAGCCGACATATTTGAAGCCATTACGGTAAGTGAAGGCTATGCAGATTTTAGCAGAGTAGCCATTACGTCCTATCTGGCGGCCGTTTTAACTGATTGGCTCCGGCAGCAGTATCTGACGAGCGGGCAGACGCTCTCATTTGAAACGGTAATGTCGCATCCAGAAAAGGTGTCTATCCTGCGGCGAGCACAGGAAGCTGGTTACCGCACATATCTGTATTACGTCTCAACGGAATCGCCGAGCATCAACGTAGCCCGAGTACGTTACCGAGTAGAGCAAAGAGGCGGACACGATGTGCCGGAAGACAAGATTCGGGAGCGATACCGTCGTTCACTTGACCTGCTTTATGACGCACTGCGCTACTGTCACCGCGCCTATTTTTTTGACAACTCGGGTGAAGAGCGCCTGTTCATTGGCGAAATGACTCCAGAAAAACGTATTATCTCACAGCTACCAGAAGGGATCGATACGCCAGTGTGGTTCGAGCAGAGCGTGTTAAGTAAACTTCGCCCCTGAAGTTAACCTTGCACGAACTTCATCCAAACCCCTGTAGGGGCGTGGCCTTGTGCCCGCCCGCATGCGGTTGGGGTGTCGGCATTAACCGCTAAATCAGCGCGCGTTGATTGGGTTCGCATGGCGGGCTGTATCTGGGTGTCGCCCCACCCCGGCCCTTCGGGCCACCCCTCCCCTCCGGGGCGGGGAATCTGGGTTATGCCCTCCCATAGCGCCCCGAAAGCAACGGTTGCAGCCACAGGTACGTCCTACCGGCGAGCGTCGCTCTTCATCGCTTTACTCACTCTCATGACACCTTTCCGCTCCCTCCTATTGAGCACGGCGCTGCTGAGCGCCCCGGCCGCTTGGGCGCAGTGCGCGTTTACCCCGACGGTCGCGCCGAGTAACCTGATTCTTTGCCCGAATGCGCAGGATACGCTGCGCACGCAGGCCTACGATAGCTATCAATGGCTCAAGGACGGCCAGCCGATTGCGGGCGCGACGGGGCGCACGTACGTCGTCGAGCAGTTCCGCGATGCGGGGTCAGAGTTCAGCGTGGCGGCTACTTTGAACGGCTGCACCGCCACGGCGGCGCCCGTGCTGGTGGATGGCTGGGTGTTCGCGGGGCTGACGGTGATGTCGAGCGGCTCGTTCGGCACCGACCCGCTCGACGGGCACGCCATTCTCTGCGACTCGAACGCCCTGCACCCGCGCGATACGGTGCATTTCGACCTGATGCCGCCTTACACCACCAGCATCCAGTGGTACCGCGACGGGCTGCCCATCGTGGGCGCCAACCGCCCCCGCCTGAGCGTCACGCAGACGGGGTTTTATTACGTCGAGGGCGCGCCGAGCCAATGCGCCCGCTGGGTGCAGACGAGCCTGCCGTTGCAGGTGGAGCTGCGGGTGCCGGTGCCGCTGACGATTACGTTCAGCAACGGGCAGCTCACGGGCGGCGGCCCGACGGGCGTGCCGATTCGCGGCTTTTCGTGGTTTCGCGATGGCGTGCTCGTGCCCGGCGCCACCGGCGCGACGCTCACGCCGCCCGGCCCCGGCGCCTACCGCTTCCAAGCCGACGACGGTAGCTGTCTGGCGGTATCGGGCCTGTTCACGTTCCCCGTCATGGGCGCCCCCGCCGATGCGTTGGGCAGTCGCATCCACCTCTCCCCCAACCCCGCGCAAGCCACGCTGACCGTTGCCGATGCCCCGCCCGGCGCCCGCCTCACCCTGCACGACGCCACCGGGCGGGTGGTGCTGCTCCGCGCCCTCACCACAGAGGCAGTTGATGTGCGGAGCCTCGCGCCGGGGCTGTATTTCGCTACCGTTAGCGCGGAGAACGGGCAATTGTTGCGGCGGGTGAAGGTGGTGAAGGAGTAACGCCGAGCGCAGTAGCGAAGCTGGGGTAGGACTCCGTTTCTGTATTGTTACTGGCAACTGCGCAAGTCGTTAGCCTTGCGCAGTTACGGTAAACAAGGCCCTACACCTCGGTTGTCGCAATTCCTGCTACTTTCGAGTTGCGGCAATTGGGGTGCCCTACGCGATTTCAGGACGACTATAATCAACAAAAAGAGCAACCAAGATGAACATTGACCATATTTTTATTTTTACCAACGACAGCAAAAAAGCCGGTGACGAATTAGTAAATTTTGGCTTAAAAGAAGGAAGCAGCAGAGTCCATGCTGGACAAGGAACCACTAATCGCAAATTCTACTTCGACAACTTTTTTTTAGAAATCCTATGGGTACACAATGAAACAGAAATAACAAGCGAGCAGACAAAGCAGATGGGGCTTTGGCAAAGAGCCGACTTTAAAAACAATGGCTTTTCTCCTTTTGGGCTTTGCATCAGCAACACTGAAAACACGGAAACACTTTTTGAAAAGGCTTTCAAATACCAGCCCGACTACTTTCCACAAGGAATGCTAATTGATATTATAAAAAACGAGGAGCAATCAGATTTGCCTTGGACGTTTAGACTACCATTTAAGGGACAGAAGAAACACAACAACGAACCAACCAATCACCCAAACAATGTTTTCGCTTTAACAAAAGCCGTTTTCGAATACCAATCCGTTGCCGAAAACACGTTCTTGGACAACCTAAAAGACCAAGACAGCATTCAACTCACCAAGTCTTCAAGGAATTGGCTGAACCTAATTTTTGACAACGGCAAGCAAGAAAAAAGGCGAGAATTCAAAAGTCTCAATTTGACAATTGAATACTAATAATAAAAACTGCCTCATAACAGCAGTGAAGCGTGCTTGTGATGCCACTTAGCGGGTTCTACTCAACCTTACCCGAAATCAACCGATTACTCTGAGCGAGCTGTGGCGCGCCGAAAACGGTTCGCCCGTTAGATGACTCAGTAGCTCAAAATCCGCGCTTCCGCAATCCGGCCGTACTTTTCGGCCTATGACTGACCGCATCCAGCAAGCCATCCGCACGTTTGAAACGCAGGCAGACGTGCGCGTGCTGCTCGCCGTGGAGTCGGGGTCGCGGGCGTGGGGGTTTCCGTCGCCTGATTCCGATTATGATGTGCGCTTGGTGTACGTCCACCCGCCGACGTGGTACCTGACCCTCGATGAAGGGCGCGATACCCTTGAGCAGCCCATCGACGATTTACTCGACCTGAGCGGCTGGGAGCTGCGGAAATTCCTGCGCCTGCTGCGCGCCGGTAACGCCACCCCCGCCGAATGGCTCCAATCGCCGATTCGGTATCACGAAGTGCCCGCCGCTGCCGAGGCGCTGCGGGCGCTCCTGCCGGGCACTTTCCAGCCGCGCCCGATTCTGCATCATTACCTCGGAATGGTGCGGCGCGGCACCGAAGAAGACCTCATCGGCCCCGCCGTCCGCCTGAAACGGCTGTTTTATGCCCTTCGCGCCGCGTTGGCAGCCCGCTGGGTGCGCCAGTACAACGCGGTGCCACCCCTCACGCTGGCCGACTTACGGGCAGTGCTACCGCCGGAGCTAGCGCCGCAAGTGGATGCGCTGCTCGCCCAAAAGCTCTTGGCTGATGAAAAAGCTACCGTCTCGCGGCCAGCCGAATTAATCGAATTTTTGAAGAAAGAATATGCGGCTGGTCGCGCCGCTCAAGCTGACCCGGCCGCCTTTGGCCGTCCGGCAGCGGTGGATTTGGATGCGGTTTTTCGGGAATTGATTACGAATAACTACGCGGATTTAAGGTGACTCTGGAAGCAGTAGGCGGCCGTTGGGTCGTTGGGACGTATCCGGCACCGTCTCGGTGCCGGTGTTATGGAGCGGTCCGTTCGGCACCCAACCTCCGGCACCGAGACGGTGCCGGGTACGTAGGCCCGCAACGCGTACCCGCGACGTGTGCCCGGGGTAGATTTCAAGGAAATCAACCCCGGGCTCCTGTGATACAACCCCTTCGGGGTACCCATCCAGCGTCAATCCAATAAACCATTCAAAATACCCCGAAGGGGTTTCATCCCAGAAGCCCGGGGTTGCCGAAGGCTACCCCGGGCACACACGGCGCCCCGCGCCTCACCCCATGTTCACCCTCACCGACCTCCGCACCACCCCCTCGCTCCTCCTCCTCGATGCCGTCAGTGGCTCGCGGGCGTACGGCACCGACCTCCCCACCTCTGACCACGACCGTAAAGGCGTGTTTGCGCTGCCGCAAGAGGTTTTTTTTGGGTTGACGTACACGCCTCAAGTCGCCAACGAGACGAATGATGAGGTGTATTATGAAGTCGGGCGGTGGGTCGAGCTGCTGTTGAAGAACAACCCTACGGCGCTGGAGCTGCTCGCGTCACCGGCCGATTGCGTGTTGGTGCGCTCGCCGTTGCTCGCGGCGTTTCGGCCGGAGCTGTTTTTATCGAAAAAATGTCGTCTTAGCTTCGCGGAATTTGCGGCTTCTCAAATAAAAAAGGCGCGGGGGTTGAATAAAAAAATCAATCAGCCGCTGGAACCAGCGCGGAAATCGGTGCTCGATTTCTGTTATGTGACCGTCGGGGCGGGTGCGCAGCCGCTGACCGATTGGCTCGCCCGGCGCGGTTGGACGGCCGCGCAAGTAGCGCTCACGAACGTGCCGCACCTGATTGACCTCTACGCGCTGTTCGTCGACGAGTCGGCGGACGGGCGCTTGGGGTACCGGGGCATCATCCGCGACCCCGCCACGGCCACGGAAGTGCTGCTGACGTCGGTGCCGCCGGGCGAAACGCCGGTGGCGTATCTGAGCTTCAACCGCAACGGATATTCGACTTATTGCCGGGTTTATAAAGAATATTGGGCGTGGGTCGAAAAGCGCAACGCCGAGCGTTACCAGAACACCGTGCAGCACGGCCAAGGCTACGACGCCAAGAATATGCTCCACGTCTTCCGGCTGCTCGAAATGGCCGAAGAAATCGCCCGAGAGGGCGTCCTGCACGTCCGTCGCCCCAACCGTGAGCTGCTCCTGCGCATCCGGCGCGGCGAGTTCGCGTACGACGACCTCCTGAACCGCGCCGATGACCTGTTGGCGCGCGTCGATGCTGCTTTCGCCACCTCTCCCCTACCCGAAGAGCCTGATTATGCGGCCGTTGAGGCGTTGCTCATTGGGCTTCGACGGGAGTTGTATGGCTAGCTTTCGACGTGCTTCGGGTCCGCCTCCCGCACCCGTACCTCATCCCCCACCCGCACCGTGCCGCCGTGGATGATGCGCGCCGTCAGGCCGCCGTGGCCGCGCATCGCGTTGTAGCCGCCCGGCCCCAGCTCCTCTTCCATCCGCGAGCACGGGTGACATTCGCCGGTGATTTCGAGCACGACGGTTTCTCCGACCTGAATACGACGTCCTTTCAAGGCTAGCAGATTCAGGCCGCTCACCACGAGGTTGCGCCGCAGTCGGGCGGGGTCAACGGGCGCCGGAAGGCCCAAAAAGCCCGCTACCGACGCCAGATGCTCGTGCTGAATCAGCGTCACTTGGCGCTTACCGCCGGGCTTCGGCCGCACATGGTCGCCAAGCAAGTGCGAATCGGTGATAACTTCTGCTTCCACGACTACCTCAACGGGCGCCTTCCGCAGCGGACGCAACCCAATCCACTCCACGCGCCCCACCTGCGGCATCGTGTTGAGCAGCCGGGCAATGACGGAGGCAGAATCGGTGGAAAACGGGAAAGGCATAGCAGAAAATCAACAAGCTGACTGGCGCGACCAGCTCCGCCAAACTGCCCCTACAGGGCAGCGCGGACGCGGGCTTGCAGGTCGCGGTATTTACTGGCTTGCGCCGGAAAACGTTTCTCCAAACTCGCGAGGAGTTGGAGGGCGTGCGGCGCATCGCCCTGCTGGAGGTAGATATTGGCTTCGTTCTCGTAGGCCAGCGCGTACGTGGGGTCCTGGTGTTGCGCGGCGCGGGTCAGGCGGAGGGCTTCGGCAAAATCACCCGCCAACAGCCGCTGATAGCCGAGGTTGAGGAGTGCGCGGCGGTTCCAAGGTTGCAGGCGGAGGAGGTCGCGGTAGGCGGTTTCGGCTCCGGCGGCGTCACCGGCTTTGGCGCGGGCAGCGGCCAGCTCGTACCGAAAATCAGCGTTGGCGGGCGCTAATGCCACGGCCCGCATCAGCCACGGCAGCGGCGAATTGCCGGGCGTCGTCCCCAGAAGCTGACTCAGGTAAAACGCCGTAAGCGGGTTCTGAATCGTGGCGGGTGTCAGGTTAGCGGGCAGCGGCTGGGCGGCGCGCAGGTCGTGGACGAGGTAGGCGTACTTCACGCGCGCATCCAGCTCCAGGGCGTGGACTTGTTCGCGAACGGCCGCCAGATACGCCGGATTCGGCTCCGATTGCTCGAAAAACAGCATCGCCGCCACGGCCCGGGCGCGGTCGTCGGCGGCCGAATCGTCGGAAACCGTGAACGACCGCAGCACCACCAGCTGGCTCTTCGGAGTTTCGGGCTTTGGCGCGGCTTCCTGTTTCAGATTCCGCCGAATCAGGTGGTCGCGAGAGGAAACGTGCGGGATATCGGTCGTCCCCGACTTCGCCATATGGCAGCTCACGCAGTTATCACCGGCCGCCACCCGCATCGCATGGGGCGCCGAGCAGACGGGGCGCGTCGGCTGATGGGCCGTGGTGGGGTGCGCGGCTGTCCCTGTCTCGTTGGGCGCCATTGCCGTGTGGCACCGCTGGCATTGCGCGTTGTACACGGCCATCGTCGGCTGAGGGCCGAGCGGGCGGTGCGGGTCGTGGCACGTGGTGCACGTCAGGCTTGCCGAATGCCGGAAACACTCGCTGAGCTGCAACCGCTCGGCGTGCGAGGCGAAGCCGAACTGCGTCGCCGCCGCGCCGGGACGGGCCGCGATGAAGACGTCGGCATAGTCGGCGAGGCGCTGACCAGGACGGAAATCCACCAGCTTCCGATTCTGTTTCTCCACCGAAATCCCCTCCAGATGGCACTGCCGACACACATCGAGCTGCGCCGTGACGGGAAAATGCGCGGGGTTAATAATCGACGAATCCGTCCGCCCACTGCCCGTCGCCGGGGCCGTGGTGCGCGCCCATTTCGCTACGTGAACCGCGCCGGGACCGTGGCAGCTCTCGCAGCTCATCCCGCTGCCGATGCTCGCGAAACGGTTCACCGAGTTCGGCACCAGCTCATTCTGCGAGTTGTGGCACCCTAAGCATTGCCCGCCGATAGTGCGGCTGAAGCCCGAATTATGGCCGTTTTCGTAGCCGGGACTAAGGTCCCAGATACGCCGGGCACTGTACCACGTAATCGGCAGCTCATAGAGGTAGCCGTTCCGTTCGAGGATGTACGAGCGCGTCTGATTCCCCGAACCAATCACGTAATCGACCCGCTCGACGCGGTAGTGCGTCGTATCACGCCCGGCAACCGGGTCGAGCTGCCATTCGGCGACATACAACGAATCAGCCCGCCAAAACGCCCGATAATACCGCTTGCTGAACCGGTCGTAGACGACGTTCTTGGCGCCCCCGAATTCCTCCGGCCCTACCCCGCGCCGGGGCCGCGTGAACGCCCGCCCCTTCCCGGTTTGCGCGTAATCGTGCGCGATTTCTGCGTGACACGACGTACACGCCGCCGTGCCGACATAGTGCGTTTGCGGGTCGTGCGGCGCGAAAGCATAGCGCGCGGGCACGGCGCCGGTCGTCGCGTCACCCTCGTGCGCCCCTTCCTGCGCCTTGCGGTCAGAGGCAGGCTGGCAAAAACTCAGCAGCCCCGCCACCATGGCGTAGAGCGCGCCCGCGCCCATCAGCAACCAAGAGCGTTTTGGAACCACAGAAAGGAACGGGTTGAGCGGCTTAGAATGGTTTCAGGACCAGTAAACGTAGCATCACGGCTCCCCTCTCCTTGGGAGAGGGGCTGGGGGTGAGGACTCCCACTAAGCTACAAAAAATCAGGCATCAATCCCGCTTTACCCCTGCCGCCGGATGGTGGTAGCAGCGGCCTGAGCGGCCGGAAGCATCAGCACGTCAGCCAGATTGATGTGCGGCGCGCGAGTCACGAGGAAGCCAATCGTCTCGGCAATATCCACCGCCGTGAGCGGCGCGTAGCCTTTGTAAACGGCGGCGGCGCGGGCCTCATCGCCCTTAAATCGAACCTGCGAAAACTCCGTCTCGACGGCGCCGGGGCTGATTTGCGCCACCCGAATGCCGCGCTCCTGCAAATCAAACCGCAGCCCTTCCGTCAAGCGGTCAACGGCGGCTTTGGATGCGCAGTACACGGCCCCGTTCGGGTACGTCTGCCGCCCCGCAATGGAGCTGATATTGACGATTTGCGCGCCTGCATCATCCGGCATCAGCGGCAGCACGGCGCGCGTGACGTAAAGCAAGCCCTTGACGTTGGAGTCGATCATAGCGTCCCAATCGGCCACGTCGCCGGTCTGAATCGGCGCCAGCCCGTGCGCGCCGCCCGCGCTATTGATGAGCACATCGACCCGGCGCCACGCTTCCGGTAAGCCCGCAATGGCGGCCTCCGTAGCAGCGCGGTCGCGCACGTCGAACGTGAGGGCGTGCGCCGTACCAGCGGGCAGCTCGGTGAGCAGCGCCGTCAGACGCTCCGTCCGCCGCCCGCACACGATGAGCCGGAAACCCTGCCGGGCCAGCTCACGCGCCGTCGCTTGCCCAATCCCCGCCGACGCGCCCGTCACCAACACGGTCCGGCCGGTGCCGCGCAACAGCCGCGCGCCCGCCGCAGGAGAAGCCTCCATACTCATTCGAAATTGAAAAACAGCGTGATCGTGTGGCTGCTGAACCGCCCCAACGCCTGATTAAACTCGTTGTTGACGTCCGGCGGATTGAGGTTACGCAGACCGTGCGAGATTCTGATTTCCGGCGCGAACTTGAAAACCGGGTAGAACAGGTCGGCCCCCAAGCCATACTCCAGCGTCAAGTCAGAAGAGTTGGCGCGGAGCTGATTCGGTAAGCGGTCTTTTTTCTTGTTCCCGACGTCGGTACTCGACTTAATGCCCCCCACCAGATACAGCCGCGTATTGCCGCGCCGCTTGCCGTGAAATTTCAGCAGCAGCGGCAGCTCCAGCGCCGTATTACCCACTTGCTGGGCGGTGTCTTTCAGGGCGCCGCCGCGCACTTTACGCTCGACCCCGCGGGTGTAAAAGCCTACGCCGGGCACAAACCGCAGCGTGAGGTGTGGATGAATCCGGACATCGCCGATGAATCCCACCGTGAACCCCGGCCGCACGCGCGTCAGGTACCGCACATTCGGGTTCGCTATCGAAGTCGTCGTGTATTCGGGCTTGTAGCGCGAGGCATTCAGCGCGACGTAGAAACCGGGGTGGAACCAGCGGACGTCGTAATCCGACAGATTATTCGTGATGATGCTCTTCCGCCCCGTAGCCGCCTCGCGTTGCGCAAGCGCCGCCATAGGCCGCAAGCCGACGAGTAACGTCAGCGCAGCTATCGGGAGCCGAATCAGCTTTGCCAGTTTTTCGCTCCTCACTTACTTGCTGGCCGTGTAAATGGAGCTGATACCGAAGGTGAGCGACTTCCATTTCGGCGTCTCGAAGCCCACCTGCCGCAGGTGCTGCAAGAAACCTTCCCCATCGGGGAACGCCTGCACCGATTCGGGCAGGTACGAATATGCCGCCCGGTCCTGCGAAATCAGCTTCCCGACCGTCGGCAGCACAAACTTGAAATAGCCGTTGTAGAGCTGCTTCATCGGAAACGCCCGCGGCTTCGAGAACTCCAGCACCACCAGCTTACCGCCCGGCCGCAACACCCGGTACATCTCGGCGAGGCCGCGGTCGAGGTTCTCGAAGTTGCGCACTCCGTAAGCCGCCATAATGGCGTCGAAGGAGTTATCGGGAAAATCGAGGGCTTCGGAATCGCCTTGCAGGAGCGTAATCCGGTCGGTGAGGTGCCGCTCGGTGAGCTTTTGCCGCCCCACGGACAGCATTCCTTCTGAGATATCGACGCCCGTGATGTGCTCCGGGTCGGCGCGCAGGGCGGCAATGGCCAAGTCGGCGGTGCCCGTCGCGACGTCGAGAATACGCCGCGGCTTGCTCGCCAACAGCTCATCGACGGCCCGGCGGCGCCAGTAATGGTCGATCCCGGCGCTGAGGAAGTGGTTCAGAAAATCGTAGCGGTGCGCGATGCTATTGAACATCTGCGCGACTTGCGATTTCTTGGAATCCCGCTGATCGCGGTACGGTACAACGGACATAAGAACCTTCTGAAACGGATGCGGGCGGAGCGAGTTAGAAAAAACGGCGAACCGGACGCGAAATTGCCCAAGCCAAGCCGCTCCCCAACCATCAAGCCACCCTTGAAGTTGCGACGAGCCTCGACATTGACCCGCCCAAACGTAAAAAAACCGGCCGGGCGCTTAGCCCGACCGGTTTTTTGCTTACCGCAATTTTACTTGCTTAGCGCTTCTTCTGACGGCCCTTCTGGCCTGGAGCGATCCGGTTGCTAGCACCATCGGAACCTGGGGTACCTGGCTTGCTGATACCGTCGGTCAGGTTCAGGTCTTTCAAGGTCTGACCTTTCTTCAGGATCACGCGGAATTCGCTGCGGCGGTTGAGCTGCATGTTTTCCTCGGTATCGTTCGGAGCCGCTGGGCGGCGCTCACCGTACGAGATCGTCACGAGACGTTTCGCATCGATACCGTTGTCAACCAAGTACTTGTAAGCCGAAACCGAGCGGTTCTTACCGAGCGACATGTTGTAGCTATCGGAGTTGCGCTTATCGGTGTGACCTTCAACCGAAAGGTTGATCGACGGATTCGCCTTCATCACGTTCACGATTTTGGCCAGCTCCGTAATCGACTCCGGACGCAGATCGTACTGGTCGGTGGTGTAGTAAATCGTTTTGAACGACTTGTCTTGCGCCAGCATAGCAGCCTTGATGGCAGCCGAGTCCACGTAAGTGACATAGAAGTCCTTCGTGATGGCAGCGGCCGAGTCCTGCGTCACCATCGGAACCTCGAAAGATTCGGTGGTGATGAGCTTGCCGTCTTTCGAGATGTTCACTTGGTAAGAACGGCCCGACAGGACGTTCACCGAGTAAGTACCCGAATCGGTTTTGGTTACGTCGCGGAACGAGATAGCCTTCTTGTCAGCCGATTGCGAGTTGAAGACCAGCTCAGCACCCGGTACGGCAGCCGAATCGCGCAGGGCGAACACCCGACCTTTGATCGTCGCGTTCTTGATGTAGTTGATGGTGTAGATATCCTTCTCACCATAACCACCAATCCGGTACGACGACAGGTAAGCGTACGAACCATCCGGCGACAGACGGTAGTAAGTGTCATCATCCGGCGTGTTCACGGGGTAGCCCATGTTCACTGGCTTGCCCCAACGCTTGGCGCTTTCATCCCAAGCGCTCTTGAAGATGTCGTAGCCGCCCATCGTGTCGTGACCGCGCGAGCTGAAGTACAGCGTCTTGCCGTCACGCGACAGGAACGGGCTGTCATCGTCATACGCCGTGTTGACCGTATTGCCCAACGACTGTGGGGTGCCCCAGTCGCCGCCATCCGGCCGCGTGGCGTAGAACAGGTCCAGCGTGTTGTTCTCCGAGAACTCCGACGTCGAGAAGTACAGCGTCTTCCCGTCAGGCGTAATGAACGCGTCGGACTGGAAACGCTTGGTGTTGATGTTCTTGTTGAGTTTCTTAGGCTCCGTCCACTCGTTGTTTTCTTTCTGCGAGTAGAAGATGTCGCCGTCCTCGTCCTGACGGTACATCAACATCTTGGTGTCGTTATCGAACACCTGAATCGAAGCATCGTGGCCTTTACCGTTGAGCACGCCGCTCAGGGAGCGAGGCGTATCCCACTGGTCATCGCCGATGCGCTTGGCTTCGAAGATATCCTCGTAGTACTCACCGTCGGCCGCGACGCCTTTCTTCGAGTCGGCAGCCGTTACGTTCGAGCCGCGCGAGGTGTACAGCAGCAGCTTATCGTCTGCCGTGATCACCGGGCTGTGCTCCGAAGCGATGGTGTTAATGACTGGCCCGAGGTTCTTGACGAAGATATCCTTCGGGTTGTTGAACTGCACTTTCGCGTTCTTCGAGTGCTGAATCCGCAGCGCAACTTCCTCTTTACGAGGGTCGTTCTTCTTTTTCAGCGTCGTGGCGTACGACTGGTAGTGCGTGATCGCATCATCAAAGTTGTAGTTGATGTGGTCCACGCGGCCCAGCCAATACTCCACATCCTTCGACACTTTCGGCTTCAGCCGCTGTGCTTTGTAGATGTAGTCACTGGCTTTCTCTTTGTCGAAAGACATGTAGCTGATGCCGCAGCGGAACAACGCGAGGGCGTTGTCGGGCTCTTTGGCCAGCACTTGCTCGTAGAAAGGGATCGAAGCGCGAAAGTTCTCGTTTTCGTAGAACTTGTTGGCCGTCGACAGTGCCTTACGGGTGCTTTGGCCGAGCGCTGGGGCTACGCCCGCGCCAGCCAGCGCAAGCACCAGCGAAGCTTTGAGTAACCGTTTGACTTTACTATCCATTTGTGGGGGGGTTGGGGAAGCGATTCAGGTAAAAGGGGAAGCGTCAGGGGGGTGAGGACGTTTATTTGGCGGAGCGGGAAAACTTTAGTCAGAATGACTGAGTTGAACCCAATCCGCTACCCTGCGCCTCTTACTGGCAGAAGGCCGATGGAGTTAGCCGTTGAACCCTTTTTCTCTTGGGTAAGGGCGAAAAATGTTTCGGGCGATTCCCAAAGTCGGGGGCAATAATAGAACCGGGCACGCGAGAAAAGCAAATAGACAGGCTGAATCGGGCCGATTTAGTAGAAAAATCCACTAATCGGTCGGCAATTGCCGCGCATTTGGTCAGGTGGAAGCTCCGATTCTAAGTCAATTCTCTAATACTTTCAGCTCAGTCCGACGGTTGCGCTGCCGGTTCACTTCGGTATCGTTAGGAGCAACCGGTTGGCGCAAACCGTAGCCGATTGATTTCAAGCGGTCTGCCGGGATACCGCGTTGGCGAAGGTAGCTGGTAACGGCCTGAGCGCGTTGCTCCGAGAGTTTCTGGTTGAATTCCGCCGAGCCTTTGCTATCGGTGTGACCACCAATCTCGATCTTGAGCTTCTGATTGGTTTTCATCAGCTCGTAGAGCCGTTTAAGTTCTGGCTGCGACCGTGATGAAATGGCCGACTTGCCGTACTCAAAGTACAGATTGCTGAGCAACAGCGTCTTGCCGGTTTCCAGCTTCGTCAAGGCAATGTCGCGCAGGTCCGCTTCGGCGGCGAGCTGGTTGGCTACGTCGACGTTGCGGGTGTAGAACATGTAGTTCGGCTGCTGGATTTCGAGCGCGTAGGGCGTGCCGTCGCTCGGGAGCATCATCCGGAAGCGACCGGAAGCGTCGGTGCGGCCCAGCGCGACGGTTTGGCGCGTGGTGCGGTTCACGACGGCCAGCTCGACCCCAATAGGCTCGCCGGAGTACCCATCGATCACTTTCCCCGACAGGGCGAACATCACCCCCAACGACGCCGGGCCGGTATCGCTGATGGCCATGTTGAAGGTGCTGGCGGGCGGCGCGTTGAGCAAAGCCGCTACCGGCTCGGCTTCGCGGATAACCGAATCGGTCGGGAATTGCTTGCCGAAACGGATGGCGTACAGGTCTTTGGTGCCGCCGCCGGTGCGGTCGGAAGAGAAAAACCCTTCCGTGTCGCTGTCGCCGAGGTTCAGATGCAGATCATCGAACGGCGAGTTGACGTTTAGGCCGAGGTTGGCCGGCTCGCTCCACAGCGGCCCGTCGACGTGCGAGCGGAAGATGTCAAACCCGCCAATCGAGTTGTGGCCGCGCGAGGCGAAGTAGAGCGTGCTGTTATCGCTGGTGATAAACGGTGCGTCTTCGTCGTAAGACGTGTTGATCGAGGCGCCGAGGTTGAAGGCGGGGCTCCACGAGCCGTCGGGTTGGCGCGTGCTGATGTAGAGGTCGAGGCCGCCGAAGCCTTCGGGCCGGTCAGAAGAGAAGAACGCGGCCTTCCCATCCGGGGAGAGGCAGAACGACGGCTCGTAGTACGGCGAGTTGATCGGCTTGCCGAGCGGCGCCGGAGCCGACCAAGTGCCTTCGCCGGTCCGCTTCGCAACGAAAATATCGCCGTTGTTGACGTCGCGGTACATATACAAATTCCGCCCATCGGGCGAAAAACCGAGCGGTGCTTCGTGCTGATGCGTGTTCAGGCGCGCCACTTCCTTGGGGATGCCCCACTGGCCGTCTTCGTCGCGCAGGGCGTAGTAGATGTTCTCGTGGGGCAGCGGGCGCGTGCGGCCGGGTTCCAGCACGGTGGTGCCGTTGCGGGGGCGGCGCGTGGAGAAGAGCAGCATCCGGCCGTTGTCGTTCACGACGGGCGCAAACTCGGAGAACGCGGTATTGACGGCGCTGTTGAGCGGCGTGACTTCCGCTGGCCCCGAGGCATTGCCTTGCAGCGCCAACGCCGACTGGCACTCATCCAGCTCCTTGCGGCTCTGCTGAAGGAGCGCGGAAGCGCTGAACCGGTGATCAAAGTCGAGGACGCGAATCTCCGGGCCATCGTCTTCGGTCAGGTCATCCACCGACGGCGTGTTGCGCAGGGTCCGGATAGAGGCTTCGAATGCGGGAATCGCCTCGGTGTAGTGGCCCGTGAGGTGCAGCGTGCGCCCCAAGCGAAACGCGAGCTGCGGATTGTACATCGGGTTGACGTCGAACGCCTTTTGCAGACACGCGCGCGCCGCTTCCAGATCGCGCCGCTGCGAGAGGAGCATCGAGCCGTACCCGAAATTAGCTTCGGTATTGTCGGGCTGCTGCTGAAGGGCTTGCTGATACAGGGTCGCTGCTTCCGCAAACTGGCGCCGGTGCGACAAGTGTGCCGCCCGATTCAGGGATCTACGTAATGAGCGGTCCTGTGCTTGAATAGTTCCTAGCGGAACCATTGCTAAGCCAAGCAGGCAGAGGATGCGAGTGAGAGAGGCAGGCACGGGCATAGGATTTTACCGAGGTTGAATAAGGCCATTCTTGCTCAGTACACGTAACCGGGCGGCCGGGTAGGCAAACCACGGAAAAATCGCGGAAAGTAAGCAGGATTTTTTCACTCTTCCTAACTAATTCGGTTCACGCGGTAGTCGTTGACAGGGAGCTTACGGACGAATCACCCCCGAGTTGAACGTACTTTTGACGGGTTGGGGTCCGCAAAAGGCCATCTACGAGAGCCGGTCGGCTTGTAACTAAGCTACTGTGTTCAGCCAAATAAAGTTTTTTCCTGATGATCATTCGCGAAGCTCGGTTTGTAACCAGCAGTACTAATCTGACCCAGTGCCCGCCGGAGACGTTGCCCGAGTATGCCTTTATCGGGCGATCGAACGTAGGTAAGTCGTCGTTGTTGAACAAGCTGACGGGGTATGGAAAATTGGCTAAAACGTCGGGAACGCCCGGTAAGACCCAGCTCATCAACCACTTTATCATCAACGAAGCGTGGTACCTCGTCGACTTGCCCGGTTACGGTTATGCAAAGGTGAGTCAGCGGGAGCGGGAAAAGTGGCAACAGATGATTCGGACGTACCTGAAACGCCGCGAAACCCTCGCGTGCTGCTTCGTTCTGATCGATTCGCGGCTGCCGCCGCAAGCCGTCGATCTGGCGTTTATGGAGTTCCTCGGAGAGGCTAACATCCCGTTTGTGATGGTGTTTACGAAAGCCGACAAGCAATCAGACCAGCGCACGCAGGATCTGGTGGCCGCCTACACGGCGCAGATGCTGGAGACGTGGGAAGAGGTACCAACTTTTTTCGTCACCTCCGCCGAATCCGGTCTCGGCCGCGAGCAGCTCCTCGAATTTATCGCCAACGTGAACAAGACGTGGGCCGCGCAGACGCCGCCCAGCGCTGCCTGACGCTGGCTGAGTGCCGCGCTGGCGCCAGTGGCACAACTGTTGCCTTCCGGGCTCCCGCACCGCTGGCGGTGAGTCAGAAGCCGTACTGAATTTTGGTAGCGGCTTAATTTTGACCTTGTGCCGACTGTTTAACGTGTACTTCCTCCCGTTCCCCACTCAACGATGACCTTTTCCCTCCCGAAATTCATTGGCGCTGCGGCTCTTGCCTGCCTCACGGTGCCCGCGCTTGCCCAGACGCCGCAAACCGTAAAGGGCGTTTCGACGACCCAGCCCGACACCGCCAAAGTCGATGCGGTGATGCCGTCGGTCGGCACGACCAAGAAGCTGCCCGTCGCCGATCACTACGAAGGTGGTCAGCAGGCGATGTATGAGTTCATAGCGAAAGAACTGAAATACCCGCCGACGGCGCGCCGGAACCGTATTCAGGGCCAGTGCATCATCGGTTTCACGCTGAAGGATGACGGCACGATGTCGGATATCACGGTCGTGAAAAACATCGGTGGCGGCTGCGGCGAAGAAGCCCTGCGGGTCGCGCGACTGCTGAAATTCAAAGCGCCCGGTTACGCCATCAAAACGTCGTTACCGATCAGCTTCAAGCTCTAAGCGCCTGCTTAGTGCTGCTAAAGGCCATTCGGCCGTAGCTTTGAGCCGCTGTGCTGCCGGTCTGCCATTGGGGTAGGTGGCGGCGCAGCGGCTTCATTTTTTCACTTCTTCTCCCCCACTTCTTCGCCTTATGGCTCTGAACCTTCGGGAAATTGTCGCTATCAGCGGCCGCAGCGGCTTGTACCGCGTGGTCAGCCCAGCGCGTAACGGTATTCTGGTCGAGAGCCTCGACGAATCAAAAGCCCGCACTTTGGTGCCGGCGCAACAGCAGGTCTCGTCGCTGGCCGACATCTCGATTTACACCACCACCGAGGAAGGCACCGTAGCGCTGGCCGATGTGCTCCAAGCCATCCGGCGCGCCCACGGCCCGCAGGTAGACTTGTCGGCGAAAGCCGACCCGCAGGCGCTCGTGACGTTCATCCGGCAAGTGGTGCCCGATTATGATGTCGACCGCGTGTACCTCTCCGATGTGAAGAAGCTCGTGACGTGGTACAACATCCTCGGCCCGCACCTGCCCGCCGAAGAAGAAGCCGCCGCCCCGGCCGCCGAAGCTTCGTCGAAAGAAGAAACCGCTCCGGCAGCTCCCAAGAAGAAAAGCAAGAGCAAAGCCGCCGACACCCCTGCCAGTACCGATGAGATGAGCACCTGCGGCGCCGTGCCGCCGCAGGAGCCCGACTCTTCCGACGAAAAGCCTGTGGTGGCATAACCCGCCCGCAGACTTCTAGAAAAGCCGAACGGCCCGCTTTCATCAGCTGAGGAGAGCGGGCCGTTTGATTTAGGGGAGATTCGAAATCCGAAATCAGGGCGTCGTCGGTTCGCCGTCGTCGGTGCCGGTGGGGGCGTTGAGGGACGGGTCAGTGGGTTGGCTGCCGTCTGGGGTGGCGCGGCGGAAGAGCGGGGTGCCCTTGAACTTCGGCGTATCGCTGAGGTAGAAGCGGAGGGTGGTGCTGAGGAGGTTGTTGCGGTAGCCGCCGAGCCGGCCGGTCCAGAAGAGGTAACGGTCGGTGCCGAGGCCTTGCGTGGAGATATCGCGCATGGAATACATCAGCCGCATCGTCACCGACCAACGCTCGCCGAGGCTCAGATCGACCCCGGCGTGGCCCATCACGTCGGTGCGGCGAAACGGGGCGCCGAGCGGCTGCGTGTAGCCGTAACCATAATCGGCGGTGGCGCGGAGGAGGTAATCCAGCGAGGCACCCGCGTAAACCGTGATTTTGGGGTGAGCGCGGTACTCAATCAGCACCGGCATCTGCACGTAGTTCAGGCGGTAACGCAGCCACGCACCTGGTTGCTGCTGATAAGCCAGCGCGAGTAACGCCTGCTGTTGGGCTGGCGGCAGTCCAGCAGCCGTGATCGGGTTGATATAAAACGCCGAATCCCGCGACTGGCTCCGCGACCCTTTCTGGATATACACCACTTCCAGCCGCACGTTCCAGCGGTCGGAAGCCTGAATCGTGGACGAGAGACCGCCCGTGATGCCCGCTTTGTGGTAACCGCCCATCTGATCGCCGTCGATTTGCGCGCCGACGCCGCCGAAAATCAGGCCGTTGCGGATGCGGCTCTGCGCCTGCACGGCCGTTGGGCGCGCCGTGAGCATCAGCAACAGCAGCGTCAGCAGGGAAAGTGAGCGAACGGGGTAGCGGAAGGAGGTCATAGGCGTAAAAGCAGCAACGTACCGCGAAGTTAGATTTTCGCGGTACGTTGCCGGGGTAACAGGGACAGTATTTTTTCGGTGCCGAACCGAGCGCAGCTTAGCTGGTCAGGTGGTTAGCTGGCCGCTTGAAGGGCCGGCTCTTTCAACAGGAACTCCTCGACTTTATCGACCATCGACCGCGAGCCGATTACGAGCGGGCAGCGCTGGTGGAGCGATTCGGGGTCGATGTCCATGATGCGCTTCGTGCCGTTGGTGGCGCGGCCTCCGGCTTGCTCGACGATGAATGCCAGGGCGTTGCACTCATAGAGGAGGCGCAGCTTGCCCTGTGGCGATTTCGCGGTGCTCGGGTACAGGTAGATGCCGCCTTTGAGGAGATTGCGGTGGAAATCGGCGACGAGCGAGCCGATATAACGCGCCGAATACTTCTTCTCCTTGCAATACTGCACGAAAGAGCGGATTCCGGCGGGATATTCGAGCAAATTGCCTTCGTTGCAGGAATAAATGCTGCCGTCGATGGGGGTGGTGATGTTGGGGTGGCTGAGAAAGAATTCGCCGAGCGAGCTTTCGTAGGTGAACCCGTTGACGCCGGCGCCGGTCGTGTAGACCATCATCGTGCTCGACCCATAGATCACGTAACCGGCGGCCACCTGATGGGCGCCATTCTGGAGGCAATCGGCGAGGGTACCTTCGGAACCGGAGGGCGAGGTGCGACGGTAGATCGAGAAGATCGTCCCGATGCTCACGTTCACGTCGATATTCGACGAGCCGTCGAGCGGGTCCATCGCCACGATGTACTTGCCCATCGGGTTGCCGGTCTGAATCATCTCTTCTTCTTCTTCGGAGATAATCGTGCAGACTTCGCCGCCGTTACGCAGCGCCCGGATGAACCGGATATTCGCCACCACATCGAGCCGCTGCTGCTCTTCGCCCTGCACATTCTGCGAGCCCATCGAGCCGGTGAGGTCGATGAGGCCCGACCGGTTGATTTCCCGGTTTACGATCTTCGTGGCGAGCGCAATGTCGCGCAGGAGCTGCGAAAGCTCTCCCGTGGCGTACGGGAAATCTTCCTGCTTGCGCATAATGAAGCGGTCGAGGGTGGTACCGACGGGGAGGGCGAGTTTGGACGGGTCCATCAGGGAAAGTATCTAGGCGTTGCTGCTGTGGAAGTTGTACCGGGCGGGCTGCGGCCGAGGCGGCAGCCGGTTGTGTAGGCTCAAAAGTAAGGCTCGGCGCGCGGGGGAGCAATGCAGTTCACTTTTATGATTAGCTGATTCCAGTAGAACCGCATCTGCTGGCCAAAGAGCAGCAGCGGAAGACACCGGCACGGGCTGCGGCCCTACTTTCGCGCCGTACACGCGCTGCCGCTGCCAAGTGCGCTGCGGCGGCGTGCTTCCTTCCGTTCGCCCCCAAACCTACCCTATGCACGTCTTCAAATTCGGCGGCGCCAGTGTGCGCGATGCCGCCGCGATCCGGAATCTGACGGCCATCGTACGGCCTTACCTGCCGGTGGCGGGCGAGGGCGGCAGCGGGGTACTGCTAGTGGTTTCGGCTATCGGAAAAACGACCAACGCGCTCGAAGAGGCCTTCAAGCACGCGTATAACGGCTCCGTAAGCGCCGCGCTGGACGTGCTCGGGCAGGTGCGCCTCCAACATCAGGAGATTGCGCGGGACCTGATGCCCGCGCCCGCGCACCCCGTGCACACCGCGCTGACGCACTTATTCGAGGGCGTCGGGCGGCGAATTGAAACGACCGATCCGGCGGCCGATTTCGATGAGCAGTACGACCAAATCGTGAGCGCCGGGGAACTGGCTGCTACCTCCCTCCTCGCCCACGCCCTGCGCGATGCGGGCCTCCCCGCGCACTGGCTCGATGCGCGTCCGCTCATCCACACCGACCGCACGTGGCGTGAGGGCCGCGTAGACTGGACGCTCACCGAGCGCGCCATTCAGACCACCACCACGCCCCTCCTCGCCGCCGGGCAGCTCCTGGTGACGCAGGGTTTTATGGGTGCTACGGCCGACGGGCGCACCACGACGCTCGGGCGCGAAGGGTCGGATTATTCGGCCGCCATTTTCGCGTATTGCCTCAGCGCGACCGGCATGACCATCTGGAAAGACGTGCCCGGCCTGCTCAACGCCGACCCCAAAGTGTTCCCGGACACAGTGCTTTACCCCGAAATCAGCTATCAGGAGACCATTGAGATGGCGTATTACGGCGCGTCCGTGATTCACCCGAAAACCATTCAGCCGCTCGCCGCGCGGCGTATTCCGCTGCGCGTCCGGTCATTTATTGACCCCAAAGCCGCCGGGACGCTCATTCACGACTGCCAGCATCCGCGCTTGGCCCCGGCTTTTATTCGGAAGACGAATCAGACGCTGATTTCTTTCGAAACCCGCGATTTCACGTTCATCTCCGAAACCCACCTCGACGAGATTTTCGCTGCCCTCGCCGCCGTCCGGCTCCACGCGAATCTGATGCAGAACTCGGCGCTCTCGTTCTCCATCGTGGCCGATTTCGACGAATACCGCCTCCGCCGCCTGCGCGAAAAACTCGCGTCGCACTACACCATCCGCCACAACGCCGACGGCCTCACGCTCTACACCGTCCGCAACTCCGACCCCGCGAGCCGCGAGCGCGTCACCATCGACCGCGAGGTGGTGCTGGAGCAGCGCACCCGCCAAACGTTTCAGGTGCTCGTGCGGGAAGCGCAGGCCGGGTAAAAGCCGCGCTGCCTGTTCGGGAGCTGCGTGACGGGCTTTTCAACCGAGATAAACTGTTACCAACCGCCATCAACCGTCACGCCCCCGCCCGGCAGAGTAACCTGCCGAACGGGGGCGTTTCGTTGTTTTCAGCTCAAAGGCGGTGTTTTCTGTGCGTTATTCCTTCACGAACCGCACGCGGCCGATGCTGTTGGCACCGCGCAGCGTGGCCGTGTAAAGGCCCGGCGCGAGGGCCGAAACGTTGAGCGTGCCGCGCCCATCGTAAGCCGCTGACTGCACGCGGGTGCCACGCAGGTCGTAGATCTCGACCGTGGTCGGGACGGCGTCGGCGGCGTCTTGGTCAGGGGTTTGGTCGAAGGCGAGGTGGAGCACGTCGGTGGCGGGGTTGGGGTACGCCGTGGCGGCTGCCGTAGCGAGCGCACCGGCCGTGGCTTCCGGCTCGGTGCCCATTGGCCGCACGGCCGGGGTGCTGAACGTGGCCACGGCCGTGTAGGCGCCAAGCGTGCCGCAACCGTTGACGGCTTGAGTGCGGAAGTAGTACGTCCGGCCACCTTGCAGTCCGCCGATTGACTTGGTGTTCGTGGCAGTCGCGACGGTCGTCCAGACGAGGCTGGTATTGACCCGGTACTGCACGTTGTACGACGCCGCGCCCGTGGTGGAGGACCATTGCAGCGTAGCCGAGGTGGCGGTAATGGCCGTGGCGGCCAGATTCGTCGGCAACCCGACGGCCGTCGCGGCGGCGACCGTCACGGTGTAATCTTCGACTTCGCCGGTCCCGATGAACCCGTTCGTGAGGGCGGTGGCGGCGGCGGTCATTATCACCCGCATCCGGGCGTTGCCGAGGTTTGCGGTGGCCGGTAGGCTGAACATGGCAGCGTTCCAAGCGTCGGTGGTTATCAGCTTGTTATTGACCACCCGCTCACCGGTGTCGTTGAAATCATTATCGTGATTGAGGTCGATGTAAACGTTCCAGTACTGGTTCCCCACAGCGCCGACGAATCCCGCCGACAGCACCATCGTCTGCTGCGCGCACCGGTTGAGCACCGGTACCGTCAGCCCCGCCCCAACGCCATCGAAATAGCCGTTATCGTTCCCCGAAAAACGCGCCAACCCATTGAGTGCCACGGCATCGATGTAGCGCGATCCGGTCGCGCCGTACGCAACCCCGTTTCCGATTCCCACGGCATACCAAGCATTCTTGACCGACCGCACCTCCGCCGACGTAGCGCCGTAGAGCGTCGTGGCCGCCTGAATCGCCATCGTCCGGCCGGCAGCGTAGTTCGAGGTCGAAGAGAGCAGTTTTTCGGTGAGGTACGCGATTTTGGCTGCTTTCGTAATGCCCACGCCCGTCACGGTATACGCGTTGCCTTTGTCGTTGGTCCCCGAACCGCCTTGGCTCAACAGGTAGAACCAATGGTTGAGCACCCCTGAATTGGTATGCACGCCGCCGTGGTCCCAGGTGCCGCCGGCGTACCAGTTCGTGCCTTGGTAAGTATCCGGCTGCCCCAAGGATTTCGGGTCGCTCATCGAGCGCAGCGCGGGTTTCAGCAGCGCAATCTCTTCGCCGATGAGCCACGTATTCTTGCCCGGCAGCCCGAAGAGGCCCGCCGCCCGCGCTTCCACGCAAGCGCCCCAGATATCGGAGAAGCCTTCGGTCATCGCCCCTGACTCGTCCTGATACTGCAACGCCGACGTGTTATCGCAGACGGCGTGGCCGATTTCGTGGCCGCAGACATCCACCGTCGCCAGCTGCCGGAATTTGGCGTAGCCGTCGCCGTAGAGCATCACCGCACCGTTCCAGAACGCATTGTCGAGGCCCATACCGTCGCCGGGCGTATCGTCGTAATGCACGTAGCTCTTGATGAGCGCTCCCGCGCCGTTAAATGAGTTGCGGTTATGGACGCTGAGCCAGTAGTCATACGTTTGCTGCGCGCCGAAAAGGGCGTCGCCGGCTACCCAGTCTTGATTGGCGTTGTTATACTCGGCGGCCGACCAGATATTATTTGAATCCAGAAAATTGGTCGCGGCGCCCAGATTATTCCCTTTGTTCAGGTTATAGGTTTCGATGCCCTGCCCACGCGAGTAATCCTTGAGCTGATAAAGCGAGAAAAAGGTCGTCTGCGAATTGACCAGCGACCGCGTACCGCTGTATTTGGTGGTAAACGTCGCCGTTACGTGCTTGATGATAGCGTCTTGGTTGACGATTTCGCCCGTTTTCGCATCCACATAAATCCACGCCCGGCTCACCGGCTGCGCGGCGTAGATATTGAATTTCCAAGCCAGCACCGGCACCCCCACCCGCTTCCGGTCCATCGACAGAATATTATCGACGATGACCAGCTCGCCGGTTGGCCGGAAAGTGCTCTTGCCCTCCGTCTCTTGCGCGAACTGGCCTTCGCCGGGCATTTCCCACTGGTATTTATCGGCGTGGACAAAAGCCAGCGCCGCCCGCAGCGCCGCCTCGGCCGATAACGACGGCTGCACTTGAAGCGCGCCATCGGCGATTGGGCGGGTTTCGCCGGTCATATACTCTACCACGCCGGCGCGGCTGTGGGTGGTGTAGGCGGTAAATTCCACTGGCACACCCTGATAATATTGCTGGTAGCGCTGGTGCGTAAAACCCAGCTCATCGATTTCGGCGGCGCGGACCGGCCGCAGCTCGCTCTGGCTACCGAGCGCCAGCGCCGTCCGCAACGCTGAGGGCGCTTCAGCAGCGGCCGGGGCGTTCGCGACGTCGAAACGCACCAGCTCCGGCGTACCGTCGGCGCGGCGCTCGATTTGGGCCGGTGGATTCACTGGCCGGGAAGCAACCTGCGCTTTAGCAGTCAGGCCGGCCAGCAGGGCGGCAGAAGTCAGAAAATAACGGAAGTGGTTCGGGCTTTTCATCGGCGAAAACGGTGTTTGGGGTGAGGAATGAGTCAAAGGTGGCAGACCCCAAATCGGCCCACAATCGCATATTCATGTGTCACTTATTGATGTGACGCATATCTATGTGATGCCCCTGAAGCTCAAAATGCTCTCCGCTGCCCTACGGGCCGTATTCGCTTTTTTGTCGGCTGAAATTTCACCTCACCTGCGCTGCCTCATCACCTGAATATGTGAGGTGAGGAAATGCCGCCGATAATTCCTGCGCCGAACTCCCCTACCCTTCCAGTGCCGCTTGCGCCGGGCTTTGCTGAAGCCACTCCGCCGCCGTCAGCTCCCAGATGGTGGCTTGTAGGCCGCCGCAATCGGTGAGGCCGGGCATTGGGCGCATCCCAAGCTTGCGCGCCACCCCGACTGAACCGGTGTTGGCGGGGTCGATGCGGGCGATGATGCGCGGCAGCGCCAACGGCCCGAATCCATAATCCAAGCACACGCGACTGGCTTCCGTGGCGTATCCGCGCCCCCAATGCCGCCGAAACAGCCGGTATCCAAGGTCGACGACGCCGTTGTAGGGGTCGGTGAGGTCGTCGTCGTCGGAGCGTTTCAGGCCGCACCAGCCGAGTAGCTCGCCGGTGGCTTTCAGCTCCACGACCCAGCGGCCCATTCCGGCGTGGGCGTATTGCTGGAGCCGCTCTCGGAAGAACGCCTCCGCGGCTTCTGCTGACTCGAAAGGGACATCGCCAGTGTAACGCATCACCTCCGGGTCAGAATTGAGGTCCACAAAAGCGGCGGCATCACCTGCGGGGTTGATATCCCGCAAGAGCAAACGTGGGGTTTCGAGTAAAAACATAGCGCACGGTTG
>JANNMJ010000014.1:0-5573 GCA_031397815.1 Hymenobacteraceae bacterium | reverse complement strand
ATTTAGGGTCGGTGTACGATTGTAGCGTGGAGCCGTTTCTCCGCGTAGCGCCTGGAACGCGGCGCCAAGGCTCCACGCTAAAGGCGCAGGCCGTACATCGACTCCGAATCTGCTGTAGTGCCGCAGATGGCTCGCTTGCATTACATAAAATAATAGGAAACCGCTTTACATTAGCCCACTCAGCGCCCCGGAAGGGGGCCGTGTTCGTGCCGTCTCTTTACACCCATCTGCAAAAAAACTGGCCCCATGAATCAGCTGACTTCCGTAGCCGCCGACGCCACTACCGCCCCCGCCCTCGCCACCACCCGCACCCGCCTCGATGCGCCCGACTTTCTGCGCGGGCTGGTGATGGTGCTGATGGCGCTCGACCACGTCCGCGACTTCTTCACCAACGCCCGCTTCGACCCCCTCGACCTCACCCAAACCACCGCGCCGCTCTTTCTCACCCGCTGGGTTACGCACTTCTGCGCGCCCACCTTCGTGCTGCTGGCCGGCGCGAGCGCCTACCTCTACGGAAGCAGGGGGCGCACGCGGGGCGAGATCGCGCGGTTCCTGCTCACGCGCGGGCTGTGGCTGGTGGTGCTGGAGCTGACCATCGTGCGCTTCGGCTGGCTGTTCGATTTCGATTACCATTTCAGCGCCGGGCAGGTCATCTGGGCGATTGGCTGGTCGATGGTGGTGCTCGCGGGCCTCACGTATGTGCTGCCCACGCGGGTGGTGGCGGGCATTGGGGTGCTGCTCATCGTGGGCCACAACCTCCTCGACCCGCTCACGCCCGCGCAGTTTGGCGGGACGGGGTGGCTGTGGTCGGTGCTGCACGCGCGCGGGCCGCTGGATTTGGGAGGGGGCTACACGTTCGTGATTGCCTACCCCCTGCTGCCGTGGATCGGCGTCATCTGCGCGGGTTACGGGTTCGGTGCCCTGCTCCTGCTCCCCACCGAGCGGCGGCGGCGGGTGCTGACCACGCTCGGCCTGAGCCTGATAGCGGCCTTCATCGGGCTGGGCCTACTCAACATCTACGGCGACACCACCCCCTGGACACCCCAACGCACGCCCCTACTCACGGTGTTCTCGTTCGTGGATGTGCAGAAATACCCGCCCGCGCTGCTCTACGTGCTGATGACGCTCGGCCCGGCCATCGCCGCGCTTCCGCTGCTGGAGCGGTGGCCCGACGGCGCTGTGAAACGCTTCTTCGTGACGTTCGGGCGGGTGCCGCTGTTCTATTACGTGCTCCACCTGCTGCTGATTCACGCCGTGGCGTGCCTCACGGCCGTGATGCTCGGGATCGACCCGTGGCACCTGCTCCGGCTCGGGCCGTTTTTACCACCTACGCCCGACGCCTGGGGGTTCGGGCTGCCCGTCGTCTACGCCGTGTGGGTGGGCGTGGTGGGGGCGCTTTACCCACTGTGCCGCTGGTTCGCGGGGGTGAAAGCGCGGGGGCGGGCGTGGTGGTTGAGCTATTTGTAAGCTAGCGACAAAGTCGCAAACTCCCTCTACCCGAACCCCGCCGCCGACGGCACCGCCGTACTGCCGGTAACGGGCCTCACGACGGGTGTGTACGTGGTACGCGCCGCCAACGCTACGCAGCATTTGCTGATTAAGTAATCGGTCGCCATTCTCTCGGATTAATCAGCAGCAGTTGGCAAGCCTCTGTTGATTGATTCGTCGGAAATAAATAATCCACCGGAAAGAATAAGCTACTTTCCAGGGGATTATTTATTTGGGGACAGATGAGTGGATTCGCGCAGGGTGACGGGTTGTTTGCGACGTATCTCGCAGTGTTTTTTTTGATTTACTCAGGACGGTTTCGATTTCCGCAGACCTTTGTGACGACTAAACCCCGTTTGGCTATGTCGACCTCTTCCCTACAACTATTTTTAACCCACGCCCTGCCGATACTGGCGCGCACCTCCGGCGTGGTTGGCGTAGCCGTAGGCGGCTCGTGGATTGAGCAGACACTCGATGCGTATTCAGACCTGGATTTGGTCATCGTGCTAGACCCAGCGCACGCGGAACGCCTCATGGGCGAACGTCCGCAAGTGGCCGCATCGTTGGGTAACCTGCTGGAATGCTTTACGGGGGAACACGTAGGGGAGCCGCGCTTGCTCATCTGCCTCTACGATGAGCCATTGCTGCACGTGGATCTGAAATTCGTGAGCCTGCCGGATTTGGCTCACCGCGTGGAAGACCCGCAGGTACTCTGGCAACAGGACACCCTCGTCAGTGAGGTACTGCGCGCTTCATCGGCCCAGTGGCCACCTGCGCCAAGCCTGGAGTGGCTGGAAGACCGTTTCTGGATCTGGACACATTATGCCTCGACCAAGCTGGGGCGGGGCGAGTTGCTGGAAGTAGTCTCGTTCCTCGACTTTTTGCGGACAACGGTACTGGGGCCGCTGCTCGCGCAGCAGTACGGCGCCCCCGCCCGGGGCGTGCGCAAGCTCGAACAGCTCTTGCCGGCTACTGCCCTAACGGCCCTGCAAGCAACCATCGGGGCGCCAAATCGTGCTGACTGTCTGGCGGCACTACGGCAAGCCGTGGCCCTTTACCAGCACCTGCGAGCGGCGCTACGTTCGGCTGATTTCGAGCCTAAAGCCCGCGTGGAAGCGCGGGCATTAGCGTATCTGGCCGAGATAGCGGCTGGCTGAAAGTCCGCATTGAGGCGGAAAGCGCAAGCTGACCGACACTATACCGCCGGAGCCAGCTGACCGGGGGCGGCTTTGTCGGGTAGCCACGCATCGAAGAGGCGCTGGCAGAGCGGCAGCAGCGGCGCAAACAGCAGTACCCCCGCGACGTTGAACAGCACGTGAGCGTGCGCAATCTGCCGGGACACATCGGCGTGACCGGCCAGCCGCAGCACCAGCGCCGTGAACGGAGCGATGAGCAACAGGCCGAAGGTGATGGTAATCAGGTTGAAGAGCAAGTGGAAAAGACCGGTTTTGAGCGCTGGTCGGCCCCGTCCAACGGTCGCGATCAGGGTATCGGAGCAGGTGCCCAGCTCGGCGCCGAGCATCACGGCGATACCCGCCGGCAGCGTAAGCAACCCCTTGCCGGCCAGCTTGATGACCATCCCCAGCGTGGCCGACGACGATTGCACGATCAGCGTCAGCAGGGCGCCCGCTCCGGCGCCGCGCAGGGGGTTTTCGAGCTTGAGCAGCCACGCCTCGACGCCCCGGTACTCCTTGAGCGGAGCGGCGGCTTCGCCGATGAGAAAGAGGCTAAAAAAAAGCAATCCGAAACAGAACAGTGCCCGTCCCGCCGTGCGCCCCTTGCGCTTTTTGCTGAGTGAGAGCAGCAGCAGCCCCGGCAGCATCGCCACCACGGCAAACTGCCCCAAATCAAAAGCAAAAAGCTGACTGGAGATAGTGGTGCCGATATTAGCCCCCAGCACCACCCCCAACGAGTTTCGGAACGGCAACGCCCCCGCACTGACCAACGCAATGGTGAGAATAATGACCACCGATGAGGAATCGAGCAGCGTAGTCACGACGGTGCCCGTGAGAATCGCCATCGGGATAGTGCGCGTGAAGCGGTCGAGAATGCCCTTCACGCGGTCGCCGGCCACTTGTCGCAACGCCAGCGCCAAGCGACTGACGGCGTACAGAAACAGCACGAGGCCACTGACGGCCAGCAACGCAATCGACGTTACGGAAGAGCTCATACGAAGCAAGTAACTGGGCCAGTACTCTGATGAAGCCGTGCGGCTTCTCCCCAACGGCTAACGGATGCTTCGGTTCGAAAAGAGCGGCTTTCTTTTAGAGCTGAGGGAGTGGGACGACCAACTTCATCTTTGTGCGGCCATAAAGAGAACTCCGGCGACATTTGGCGACTGTTGAAGTGCCATCGCTGTTGTATCCCGTTGCTTACGGCCCATTACAAACTAACACCTGATGCTGATTCGAATCGTCCGAATGACGTTCCGGCCCGAAGCGGTCCCGGCGTTCCTCGAAATCTTCACCACCTCGCAACCCAAGATTGAGGCGCAGCCGGGCTGCCGCTCCGTCCGCCTCTGGCGCGACTCCCACGCCCCGCACATCCTCGCGACGTACTCCATCTGGGAATCCGAAGAAGCCCTGAATCACTACCGCCGCTCCGAGCTATTCGGCAGCGTCTGGCCGCGCACCAAAATCCTCTTCGCCGAACCCGCCCAAACCTTCTCCTTCGAAGAAGCCGACGTATAACTCACCCCAGCCAGCCCACAGCCAGCCCACCCAACCCATCCGCGAAATCAAAAAATCCGCTAAATCTGCGATCATATGGACTACTTCACCCTCTACCACCTCCCCGAATCCTTCCTCCCCGACCCCGTTGCCCTCCGCGCCGCCTACCACCGCCTGAGCCGCGAGACGCACCCCGATTTCTTCGCCACCGCCTCCCCCGCCGACCAGCAGCAAGCCCTCGACCTAGCCACCCGCAACACCGACGCCTACCGCACCCTCTCCGACTACGACCGTCGCGTCGAGTACATCCTCCGCACCCACGGCCTCCTCGACTCAGGCGACACGCCCGCCCTCCCGCCCGCCTTCCTCGGCGAAATGATGGAGCTGAACGAAGAGATTATGGAGCTGGAATTTGACCCCGATCCGGCCGCCATTCAGCGTGTCGTGGCAGCTACTGAATTGCGCGCTAATGCTTTGGAATCCAGCATTCAACCGACTCTCCTCGCCTACCCCACGCTCCCCCCCGACGAACGACCCACCGCCCTACGCCGCGTCCTCGATTATTACTTAAGACGCCGCTACATGTTGCGCATCCGCGAACAGGTAGCTAAGTTTGCACCCCGTTCCTGACTCGCCTAACACAGCTAGTCAATTTTTTGCCCAGATGGCGGAACCGGTAGACGCGACGGTCTCAAACACCGTTACCGCAAGGTGTGCCGGTTCGACTCCGGCTCTGGGTACATAATTAGGTTACCGAAGCCCCCGCTAAGGAGCACATTCCACTGGAAATGTGCCACTTAGCGGGGGTTTCGCGTTTCCGACAGTTTGGTGCACACCCTACTTGAAACGGATATACGCCCTAGTCGACGCCCCCACTAACGCCCCCATCAACGCCCCCGTAACGCCCCCACTTCACCCCCACCCGTTTTTTCCTCGATGGTTACCCTCTTTGAACTCCGTACCGACCGCCCCGATGCCGCTGGCTGCTGCGCGTTACGTCTTGTCTGTTATTTCGACGCGCACCGCCTGAGACTGCCCACTAAGGAGCGCTGCCACCCGAAACAGTGGGACGCTGACGGGCAGAAATTCCGCCGGTCGTTTACCGGATATGAGGAAGCGAACCTCGGGCTTCGGGCGCAGGCCGATCTGGTGGCGGCGGTGTACCGTCGACTCATTATCGACCGGGTAACCGTGACGCCGGAACTGCTTCGCGCGGCCCTTGCTCCAGAGGAAGAAGCACTGCCTCCCTCCTCGCCTTTGCTGCTGGAGGTGTTCGATGCCTACATCAACACCCTGCCCGGTCGGGGTTTCCGCATGTACACCATCCGTTGGTACGGCACCGTGCGCAACCACTTGGCGGCGTGGGCAGCGGAGCTGGCCGAGCCGATGACGGTGGCGAGCTACACGATGACGGCG
>JANNMJ010000248.1:0-11743 GCA_031397815.1 Hymenobacteraceae bacterium | reverse complement strand
CCCTTCGGGTTATTTGGAACGGTTTGTTGGATGCGATTGACGCGGGGCTCCAGCCCTGTGTCGCCTATTTGCGGGGCTCTGGCCCCGCCACCCCAATCGGCACATTCCGATGTACCCGTGCCCCGAAGGGGTTTCCTATCCGCAGCCCGGGGTTGATTTCGCAGAAATCTACCCCGGGCACGCGTGCGCGCCCCGCCCCTCCGCCTGACCCCACACCCTCTCCTTACCTTCGTCCTTGAAACCCCTTCAAAGGGCCGCTGCCGACACGCAGCGGCCCTTTCTTTCCCCTCATCATCCATATTTCCGTGAGATTTTCGATTTCCGCCGCCCGTGTGGTAGCTGTGGCAGCGTTGGTGGCGGTTCCGGCCGTGTTGCAGGCGTGGGGCTATTGGGCGCATCCGCGCATTAACCGCGCGGCGGTGTTGGCGCTCCCGACCGAGCTGCGGGGGTTCTTCTATGACCACGTCGATTACGTGACCGAAGCCGCCGTGATGCCCGACCTCCGCAAGCACGTCTTGAACGACCGCACCGAAGGCCCGCGCCACTACTGCGACTTAGAAGAGTTCGCCAAGCCCGTCGACCAGCTTCCCCGCACCCCCGAAGACGCCAAGATCGCGTACTCCGATGAAGTGCTCAACAAGCAGGGGCGCTTGCCGTGGCATATTCAGGACGTGTACACGAAGCTCGTGAACGCCATGAAAGAGCGCCGGAAGAGCGAAATCCTGCTCCTGTCGGCTGATTTGGGGCATTACCTCGGCGATGCCCACATGCCGCTCCACACCTCCAACAACCACGATGGCCAGCTCACCGACCAAAAAGGCATTCACGCCCTCTGGGAAGCCCGCCTGCCCGAGCTGTTCGGCTCGACCTACAACTTCCGCATCCCCACCGCCACCGTCATCGCCGACCCCGTCGGCGAGGTCTGGAACATCCTCCGCTCCAGTCACACGGCGAAGGATACGGTTCTGATGGTCGATAAAAAGCTCCGCGCCGAGTTCGGCGCGGATAAGCTGTTCGAGAAAGACGAAAACGGCGTCGTCAAGAAAAACCGCTACAATCAGCCGTATTTCACCCTCGCCTACGCCACCCGCTTCCACACCGACCTCCACGGAATGGTAGAGCGCCGGATGCGCGCCGCCGCCACCGCCACCGCCAACTTCTGGTACACGGCGTGGGTCGCGGCCGGTAAGCCCGACCTCGATCACCTCGATTCGCCCGCCCTCCATCAAGCCGCCCAACCCGATTTAGCCACCGAGCTGAAGCTGCTGGAAACGGGGAAGCTGGTGGAGCTGTCGTCGAGTGAGTTTTAGGGGGATGGGGGGCGATGCGAGGGCGGCGGCGACTCGCGGGTGCCCGGGGTAGATTTTTTCAAAATCAACCCCGGGCTGTGAAAAAGAACCCCGTTGGGGTTCCCCGATGCCCTGCGTCATGCGAACCCCAACGGGGTTCTTCTCCAAAGCCCGGGGTTGGCGGCGCTTTGCGCCGACTACCCCGGGCACACGGCGGGCTACCCCCACGCCCCTGTCGTCCCTTAATTAAGGTCCAGCCCAAATAGCAGCCCAATCCACGGGTGGCGCTGGTAGACCCAGAATTCCCCATCCGGGCCGGACAGAAAATCGATTCCCCCGGCTAAGCCAAGGTTAAAGGCGCGGGCATCATAGATGAAAGCGGCGCCGGCATCGAACACCAGCCCCTCGTATTCGAGGGTGGCGTGGCCGCGCGTCACGTCCGGTGTAATGGTGGTGGAGCCAAGCCCCACAAACGCCCCATAACCGATACCCGTCGATTTGATAAACGAGTTGCGCTGCCACGGCGTCGTGCGGCGGTCGGCGCGGAGGGAAATGAAATTGAGCCGCTGCCCCACGTACAGCGCCGCATTGAAATTAGAGTTGAGCTGCACGGGAATGCCGCTGCGCGGCGGCCGAATCTTGAACGGCAGCGTGAACACATCGACATCGAGCTGCCTATCGAGCAGCACCGCCCGGTGGTCGGGCTTCAAAACGTACCGCACCGACGGCGGCGACTGCTCCGCGCCCGCCACATACGGCGTCAGCAGGAGTGTGTCGGCGTTGAGCTGCGCGTAGGCGCGCTGCCGCCCCAGCCGCGCCGCCGCCGAGTCGGCCTTTCCCAGATGCACCACTTGATACCAGCCGGGTTGCAGCTCCGTGACGTGCCCCACCACGCCGCACCCACTCATCCAAAAACCAACGCTCAGGAGCAGAAAAGCCCCCAAAAAAGCCCGACGCAGGGAGGAGCCGTTCCTAAAAGCCGTTCCGGCGCTAAAGACGGTCATTATCGACTGAAAAAAAATAAATCCGGTGGCGCGGCGGCTGTTATACATTACCCGCCGATCCGGTAAAAATGCCCGCGCCGTTCACCAACCCTTGCAGGGCTGCTGCACGTAAGGCCAAATATGGCGCCCACGGGCGGCGTTGGCCGCTGCACCCACCAGACGTGCCTCTGGTGTTACTTTGTTTTCTTTTCCTTGGCATCGCTCCTCCCCGTTCCATTCCCTATGCCGAAAAGTCTCCTAGCGGCGTTCTCGCTCTTGTTGCTGCTGGGCAGCATCACCCCGGCCGCCGCCCAGAAAACGCCGGTTGCGGGCACCCTTACCATTTCGGGCGCCGGACTGACCACCACCGTCTTCCCCCCTGCCGAGCTGGCGAAGGCGCCGCGCCTCACCGTCACCGCCAACGACCGCGACGGCCACCCGCACCGCTACGAGGGCATCGGCGTAGAATACCTCCTCCTGAAAGCCGGTCTCTCCCTCGACCGCCACGGCGACGCCATCCGCAAAGCCCTCCTCGTGACCGCCGCCGACGGTTACCACGCCACCCTCGGCCTCGGCGAGGCGATGACGGAAATCGCCACCCAACCCCTCCTCCTCGCCGACCGCTGCGACGGTCTCCCCCTCGCCGTCGGCACCGGTCCGTGGCAGCTCATCGTCCCCACCGACCGCAAGCCCACCCGCTGGGTGCGGCAGGTGCAAACGCTCCGCGTAGTGCTGGTGGGGGATTAGGGCGAGGGGTAAGCCCGGGAAAGTGACTAGGGTACGTAGCTCACTCACATCTCCACACCCCTCACATCTCCCCCAAATCCCTCCTAAAACAGCACCGACACCTGCATCCGGCCCGTATGAATCGCCGGAATGCCGTCGGGCTTGCGGCCGTCGTAGGCGACGCTGATGTTGAGTCCGTTGGCGAGGCGCTGCTCCACGGTGGCTTGCCACGTGAGGTTGTTGCCGGGACGGAGGCCGTTGAGAATATCGAAGGCGACGGGCGTGTTCTCGATCCCCGCAAAGCTGATTTTCGTGTACCGGACAGTACCCGTGATGGTGCGCTTACTGGCTTGCGCGAGGCGCGACTCGAACCCCGTTTCGTGGAAAGTGCCGTTCGTGGGCTGCGCGGCGTCCAGCGGCTTGGTGTCGCGCTTGCGGGTGTAGCGGTAGGTGGTGCTGAGGCGGAACGTCTGGTTCGGCTGCCACGCCAGCTCGGGGGCGGCTTCGGTGGCTAATACGCGGAAATTGCGCGTCAGGAGGGCTTGGCTGGTGCTTTGCCGAATGGTGCGCGCCAGGTCGAGCTTGCTGGTGAAAATGGTGCTCAGGGCACGGCGGAGCGTCAGGCTCTGCGACGCGAGCGACCGTAAATCGGAGCCGCCCGTGAGCAGGGTTTTCTGCTGGGTCTGCTGCACGGTGGTTTCGGCGCCGAACTTCGGGGAAGCGCGGTTGAAGAAGACGGTGCCGCGCAGAATCTTGTTGAGACCGAGGATGCGGTCGTCGGATGTTTGGCCGCTGAACGGGTCGAGGCGCTCGCGGAGGCGCGGGTCGAGGGTGCGGCGGTCGAGGGAGACGAAGGTGAGGGCGGAGAAGCGCGACGCGAATTCGCGTAGCCCCCCTACATCGCGCCAGCCGCGCGGGGCGTTGGTGGTCACGCGCCACGTCAGGCGGTTGGTGTAGGCGGTGATGTACTCATCCGACGCCAGATACACCTTGATGTAGCGCCGCAACGACGGGTCGGCCGCCGCCTGCGCTTCGATGTAGGAGTTCAAGTCCGACGGGTCGGCGCCGGGCGCGAGGTAGTGGGTGCCTTGGCCGGGCGTGGTCTCCTGAAACTGAAACAGCCGCTTCGGCTCGCGGCCGGTGGCGATGGAATAGCTGATTTCCGACCGCACGTGCTCCTTCCAGAGGCTCACGGTGTGGTCGAGCTTCGCCAAAACCGCCGATTCCCGCGTCGAATCGCCGATGGCGCCCGCGCCGGGCCGGGTCTGCACTTCGCGGTAGGTCGCGAGAATCGCCAAATCCTGCGTCCGGCTCAGGTGCGCGGCGAGCGTCCCCTGCCACGTCTGCGCGTAATCGCGCCGCCGAATGGCGCCCTCAACGGGCAAAAACGTGCGCCGGTACGCGTAATCGAGGCGGTAGGTGAAGCGTTGGGTCGAATCGCCGGGGGGAGCGCCGGAGCGGAGGAAGACGGTGTGCTCGTCGAAATAATTCGCGGAGCTGACCACTGAATCGCGCCCCGTGCCCCCTAGCACGCGGTTTTGGTCGAAGCGCCACGCGTAGCCCGGTACCACCTTGGCGGTCGGGCTGCCGTACTCGGCCCCCACTTCGCCGCGCCGCCACCGTGAGCGCGTGCGGGCGCCGTCGGCCTGCAACACGAACAGCGTCGCGTGGGCGCTGAGCTTCCCGACCTGCCGGGCGCCGCTCAACCAGTGTTGCACGCCCTCGACCTCGCCCGGCCGGTAGCGCCGACTGACGCGGTAGTTGACCTGATTCCGCTCGTCCTTGACGGCGCCGATACTGAAATTCAGCAGGTTATCCGACTGCCCCGCCGCCACTACGCCCGTCCCGACGGTGGTCGTGGTGCTCCAGTCGCGGTCGAACTCGATGTCGCGGTACCGGTCGATGGGCGCGAACCGGCGGTCGGTGTACTCGTAATTCAGCCCTGAGCGCAGCTTCCAATCGCCGAGAGCGCGCACGGTTTTATCCTGCACCTGATACCCGATGCGCATCGCGGTGCCTTGGTTATCGGCGTCGTCGCGGGAGGAGAACAGGTTGCGGTCGAGCTTCGAGGCGGCCAGCTCAGCGAACACGCTCGTCGTTTTATCGAATTGATAATTGATGCCCGCCGTCGCGAGCTGCCGGAGCGTGGGCGTCGGCAGGACGCGCAACGGCAGGTAGCGCCCGCGCCCGCGACCCACGTACCGGTAGGCGCGCCCATTGACGGCGCCGCTCGTGGCCTGCTCGTAATCGCCGCGCCCGGCGCCCACATCCGAGAACCGCACGGTGTAGAGCTGCACCGTCGAGTCGCGGGTGTAGCGGTAAATCGTCTCCCCGATTTCCACCGAATCAACCCGCTGATACTGCACCGTACCACGGGCGTACCCCGCCGAATCGGCCCCGGCCACCACGGCGAGGCGGGCCGAATCACCGGCGGATTGCAGGGCGTCGCGCTCCGGGGCGCGCAGGTCGAGGTTGGGGGCGTTGTTGGGGTTATCGGCTTCGCGATAAATATTGACGTTGGCCGTCACCTTCCCCACCGTCTGGTAATGCGAGGCGTGGACGATGGAACGGGCGTAGTTCTGGTCAGAATACTCGAATTCGACCCGCAGGCGCGAGTTCCGCGTAATCAGGTGGCGCGGCGAGAACGTGACTTCCGCCTGATTATAATCGATGATATAATCGAAGTCGAACCCCCGCGTCAGCGGTACGCCGTCGAGAAAAACCCGCTCCGACCCCGCCAGAATAATGATGAACCGCTCGCCGTTCGGCCCCGTCAGGCGGTACGGCCCCTGCACGTTGTCAATCGGTTGGAGCTGCTGGGAGGAGAACTTTCCCTTCGCGACCCCGGCGGCGATGAGCGTCGCGCCGGGCCGCTTCGCGCCCACCCCCGACGCCACTTCGAGCGCCCCGCCCTGCACGTTCTTGTAGAAGCGCAGAAAATTGCTCGGCTTGTTGCGCAGCACCACATCGCCGGCCGTGATGCGCCAGTGGTCGGGGTTGTCGAGGGTGATGAAGATGCGGTCGAATTGCTGAAGCTGCTGGGTGTTGCCTTCGGGCTGAAACGGCACGTTTTGGTCGGTAATCGACGCCGTGAGGTTGAGCTTATCCGCCAGCTTGCCTTCGAGCTGAAGGTTGAGCGCCGAGTTCACGAACACGTTTTGCGCGTTGCCGAACGAGATGCCGCGCGCCAGATTCCCGCTCTTCTGCAACCCCGGCGTCCGGAAGATTTCTTCCCGAGGCGGCGCGTAGGTTTCGGTGAAGAACAGGTCGCGGAACGCCAGTGAATCCAGCTCGCGGCGGCTGCGCCGGTACACCGGCCGCGTGAGGTTGAGCGGCAGCACGCGGTACGTCACGCGGATGGAATCGGCGCGGGCAGCTCGGGGAGCGGCAGACGGAAGCCCGCCCGTCACGGTCAGGCGCCCGGTCGTAGCGTCATACACCAAGTCGCGCCCGCCCGCATCCGCCGCCCGCACGGAAGCGGGCAGCACCGAGGTAGAATCCACCAGCCGCCCGCGCCCCAGTGAATCGAGCCGCACCCACCGCACCCGCAAGCTGCTCAGCCCCGCCAACGACACCGGCGCCCGCTTCACGGGCGTTTTCAGGAGCGTATCGGCCGCCAACGCCACCCGCCGCGCCGTATCGACAGTCAGCCCCCGCACCACGCGCCCCGAATCGGCGGGCGAGAGCGGAGGCAGCGTCTGCGCCCGCGCCTCTCCAAGCACGCCGCCGAGCAGCATTGCCAGAGCCCAAACCGTGCGCGCCAGATTATTCAAGTCGATGTTTCAGCCGTAAATCCCGTATCCCAAAGGTCGGACGGGGAACGCACTAGCGGCGGCAAATCGTGCGCGGGCCAGTGCAGAAGTAGCCAGCTCTGTCCCAGAGATGGTGTGAAAAAAGGGCGCGCTTGCCACGTATCAACGTCGTCTCTGAGACAGAGCCGACTACATCATCACCCCCTACATCACCCAATCGGCCTTCACGAACGCCAGCACCAACAGCCCCGTCAACCCCACCGCGCACCACGTCAGGGCCGTTGGGCGCCCGATAGTCGCGCCAGCTTCTGGGGTTTCTTCCTTCAGAAAAAGCCAATACGGCACCCGCAGGTAGAAATAGAGCGACGCCACCGTCAGCAGCAGCCCCGCCACGAGCAACACGCGGCCCGCCACCGAAGCGTCGGCTTGCCAAAGCGTAGTGAACGCTACGAGCTTCGCCGAAAAACCCACCGTGGGGGGCAGACCAGTGAGGGCCACCATCCCGACCGTCAGTGCGGTGCCGAGGAGGGGGAAGCGACGGCCCAATCCGGCGTAGGCGGAGGCTTCAGGTCGTAATCCATCAACGGCGAGTTGCTCGAAACCCCCGATTGCTAAGAACGTCGCGCCGTTCGCCAGCACCAGAAAGGCGGCGTAGAGGAGTACCGGCCCCGCCCCGCCGCCCGCACCCGTCGCGCGGATGGAGAGGAGCAGAAAACCGGCTTGCGCGATAGACGAGAACCCGAGCAGCCGCCGCACGTTCGGCTGCGAGAGCGCCCCGAGCGTCCCGACAGCGAGCGAAAGCAGCGCCGCGCCCGTCAGGAGCAGCGCCACGGCATTGGCTTGGGCAGCGCTCAAATGGGATACGGCTTCGGCCTGAAACCGCCACAGCGCCACGGCAGCGGCCACTTTCGGCGCGGTACTGAGCAGGAGCGCCACCGGCAGCGGCGCGGCGGCATAAGCATCAGGCACCCAAAAATGCAGCGGCGCGGCGCCGAGCTTGAACAGCAGCCCGGCGAGAAACAGCGCGACCGCCACCACCAGCGGCGCCGTCGGGGCGACGGTCAGGCGAGCCCAAAACTCGGGGTCGGCGAAGTGAAGGGAGCCGGTGAGACCGTAGAGGACGGACAGGCCGTAGAGCATCGCGCCCGTCGCGATGGCGCCGAGGAGCACGTAGTTCAGCGCGGCGCGGGCGGCGGGCGGGTCGTGGCGGCGGGTGAGGACGAGCGCGTAGCTCGGCAGGGAAAGCAGCTCGATGGCGAGGACCAGCCCGATTCCGTGGACCGTGCGGACCAAAAGCAGCCCGCCGAGCATCATCGTCAGCAGAAACGTAAAGTGCTGCGGCGCCCGCTTATTTGCCCCCGGCCCGCCGGACGGTGGCATCAGCTCAAACGCTGCTACCGCCAGCAACCCGCTCAGCAGCACCAATAGGCCGCCGCTGCGCGCGGGCGCATCGGTCAGGAGCATCCGCTGGAAGAAGGGCGCGGCGGTGGGTTGCGACCACAGCGCCCACCCGGCGCCTACCAGCGTCAGCGCGGCCGTGATGGGCAGCAGGAGGCGGGGTAGTCGCCGAACCAACCCAATCAGGATCACGAGCACCAACCCCGTCAGCAGCACAGCCTCGGGCAGCAACCCGCCCAAACTGGCGCGGATGTCGGCAAAGGCGGTGAGGGTTTCGGAGAGTTTCATTCGAGAGAAGAAGGGTCTGGAGGGACCGAAAGAGGCGGGGTTTCGACGGAAAAACCGCCGTTACCGCAGCGCCGTTTGGCAGAACTCGACCCACGCGGTGGTGGCCGGACCAATGCCGTCGAGCAGCAGCGCGGGGAAGATGCCGAGGGTTAGGGTCAGCGCGCTCAGGCTGCCGAGGAGCCAGCGTTCGCGGGTGGTGAGGTCGGGGAGCGGCGCGGGGGCGTTGAGGGCGGGCTGCGTCCAGTAGGCGCCGAACAGGAGGCGCTGCACCGTCCAGAGGCAGTAACCGGCGCCTACCAGCAAGCCCGCCAGCGGGACGATGGCCTGCCAGAGCGGCAGCGACGCCGCGCCGGGCGTCAGGGCTGCGTGCCACGTACCGAGCAGCACGAGGATTTCGGCGATGAAGCCCGAAAAGCCCGGCAGGCCCAGCGCCGCGAAAAAGCCGATGACGGCCATCGCCGCAAAGCGCGGCATCGGGGTGGCGAGGCCGCGGTAATGCGCGATTTGGCGCGAACCGGTTCGCTCGTAAAGCACCCCCACCAAGAGGAAGAGCAGCGGCGAAATCAGCCCGTGGCTCACCAGCTGAAACACGGCGCCACTCGCGCCTTCGGCCGTCAGGGTGGCCAAGCCGAGCAGCACGAACCCCATATGCGACACCGACGAATACGCGACGAGCTTCTTCAAATCGGTCTGCGCCAGCGCACAGAGCGCGCCGTACAGGATGCTCACCGCCCCCAAACCACCGACCACCGGCGCCAGCTCACGGGCGGCATCGGGGAAGAGCGGCCACGTAAACCGCAGCAGCCCGTAGGCGCCGACTTTCAGCAGCAGCCCCGCCAGAACCACCGAGATGGGCGTCGGCGCTTCTACGTGCGCATCGGGCAGCCACGTATGGAGCGGCACCACGGGAAGCTTAATCGCGAAGCCCGTCAGGAGTAATGCGAAGGCCAATAGCCGCGCCGCAGTAGGGTGCCCGGCCACCGGCGAAAGCCATTGTCCGGCGGAATGATGCGCGAAATCCGTCAGGGCGGGCAGGCCGTAGCTGTGGGTCACGGGGAAGAGCGCCACCATCACCAGCAGAATCAGCAGCGAGCCGAGGAGGGTGTAGAGGAAGAACTTGACGGATGCCAGCTCGCGCCGCTTGCCGCCCCAGATGCCGATGAGGAAGTACATCGGCAGGAGCATCACCTCGAAAAAGACGTAAAACAGGACCATATCCACGGCCGCAAAGCAGCCGCTGACGGCGGTCAGCAGAAGTAGGTACAGGCTGAAAAAGCCGCGCGGCCGGTCAGTCAGGCGCCACGCTGCCGCCACGCCAATCAGCCCGACTACGCCCGTCAGCAGGAGCAGCGGGGCGGAAATACCGTCCAGCCCGAGCCAGTATTCTACCGTCAGGCGGCCCAGCGGCCCGAGGTTCAGGCTGAACCACGGCGCCCGGTACACCACCGACCAATCGAACGCCGCCCCCGGCGTGAGCAGCCGAAACGGCGACGCCGCCCTCTCGACCCACCACGCCAGCGCGGTGGCGCCTAGATGCAGCGCGGCCCCGCCCAGCGCCACCCAACGCGCCCAATGGGCGGGCGCCAGCAGCACCAGCCCAGCGGCCAGCAGCGGAATCAACAGGAGAAGTGTGAGGAGCAAGGGGCAGGAACGGGGACTTGATACCGGTGCGAATCGGCGTGCAAACCTACGGGGCATTCACGCAAAACCCCGTCGCGGCGGGTGCCACGACGGGGTTTTGATAGTCAGTTGAGCTAGTCGGGGAGGCTAGGCTACCACGCGGCGCACGTTCTTCGCCACGGTCCGCTCTTCGTCGATCTTCACCTTGTTGAACTGCACGGCGTCGCCTTCGCGGAGGAGGGCAAAGTCGGCGTTCACCATGTCGGTTTGGTGGAAGAAGAGGTTGTTCGGTGGGTAGGCGATGAAGCCGTAGCCGTTCTTGAGGAACTTCACCACCGATTCGTAGACTTGGTCGACGTCGTCGGAATCCTCGTCGCCTTCTTCCAATTCCTGCCCATTGGCGAGGGTAGGACGGGCGAGCGGGGTCGGGACGGCTTCGGTTTTCACGAAGAGGTTGTTGATGAGGGCATCGTTTTTCCGCAAGCGGTTGTCGATTACCTCGTGCATCGCAACCGGGTAGGTCACTTCTTCGAGCAGGTCCTGCGACGTGCGGGTTGCGCGTGGCTGCCCGGCGTCGTCGGTGAACTCGAAATCCCAGCTCAGCAGCATCACCCGAATCCCGAGGGTATTGAGCTTGCGGATGAGCGGCACGTAATCGCCGTCGGACGCGATGAGGCACACGACGTTGTACTTCTTCAGAATCGACAGCTCGTAGCACTCCAAGGCGTACCAAACGTCGATTCCCTTCTCGACCCGTCCGTTGAGCTTCTGCTTGATGGGCAGGTAGTGCGTCACGACGCCTTCCTTCATCAGAATATCATCGAACTGACGGTCGGCGAACAGCTTGTTGGCGCGCTGCGCTTCCGAAGCGCTCAAGCGCCCACGGAAGTAATGCGCATCCACGATGTGGCACGTCCGGGGGTCGGTATCTTCCTCCACCGCCACCGTCTGCCGGATGAAATGATGCAGGCCACTGACACTCAGACGGGCGTGGCGCGAGTGCTGATACGTGTAATAATTGCTGACGTGCAGGAAATAATTGCCGTCATAAAACACCCCGATACGGGTGAGCTTAGTATCCATTTGGTGGATAACGGTTAAATGGTGAACTGAAAGTTGCCTGGGGTAACCAGAGCGACAGTTTTGGGGAATACGGGGCGACCGGTAACGCCAGAATGAATAAGCCGGTGGGAGGTAAGCTGCTTTCTACGCTTGTATGTATGCAGAAGTGCCCAGAACAGGGCGAGCCGCCGGTCGCAGCCGGTGCAAAGGTAGCCCCGGCGGTTCCTTTAACCTGATGAAGATGCGCGTGGGGGGTCTATTCTAACGCCGTTCTAATGGCGAGGGGCGTGGGGATGTGGGGATGTTGGGATGTGGGGATGGGTTACAAGTCGCGCGTGGCCAGCTCTGTCCCAGAGATGGCGGTTAGGCGGCGATTGAAGAACACAGCCGCATGCGGGCGGGCACAAGGCCACGCCCCTACAGGCGGTTGCGGGTGGCAGTTGCGGGTGGCGGTGGCAGTTTCGGGTGGCAGTTTCGGGTGGCGGGTGGCGGTTCAACGCCCAACCACCGGCACCGAGACGGTGCCGGATACCCCCGTCGTACGTATCCGGCACCGTCCCGGTGCCGGTTTATTGGAACGCACAAACCCTGTAGGGGCGCGGCCTTGTGCCCGCCCGAATGCGGT
>JANNMJ010000204.1:0-31866 GCA_031397815.1 Hymenobacteraceae bacterium | reverse complement strand
TGATGCGTGCCATGTCGAGGGGGGTGAGGTCCTCGGGCCCGAGCACCGGAACGCTCCCTACACCTGTCCACGTGCGGTTCTGAAGCAGGCGGGCGGCGGTCGCGGCGATGTCGCGAGTGGCGGCTGTGGGTGCCTTGCGGTGGGCGGCGACGGTGTCGGTGAAGACGCCGTGGTTGCGGATCGACCCCACCTGACGAAGCAGGTTGTCCATGAACGACGGGTTCGCGAGCGCCCGATAGGCCACCCCTGTGCTTGCGATGAGGTCATCCATGGCGAGCACCCCTCCCCTCCGGGGCGGGGAATCTGCTTTACCTATTCGCCCTAAACCCCCGCACCCGCCACCACTCCCTGCGTACTCAAATACGCCAGCGTAAACGCCTCTTTAGAACCCGGTTCGGGCTGATAATCATACTCCCAGCTCGCCATCGGCGGCAGGCTCATCAGGATGCTCTCCGTCCGGCCGCCGGTTTCGAGGCCGAACTTGGTGCCCCGGTCAATCGCGAGGTTGAACTCGGCGTAACGGCCGCGCCGGAGCCGTTGCCACGCCAGCTCGCGCTCGCCGTAGGGGCGTGCGCGGTTGTCGCGGGCAATAGCAGCCCACGCGGGGAAAAAGGCGCCCGCAATACCCTGAATCAGCGGAAACCACGCTTGCACGTCGGCGCGCTCGGTGGCGTCGGCGCCGAGGCGGTCGGCGAAAATGCCGCCGATGCCGCGCGTTTCCTTCCGGTGGGGGATGGTGAAATACGTGTCGGCCCAGCGTTTCAGGCGGTCGTACTCGCCCGGCCGGACGCCTTCCACCACGCGTTCCAGAAACGCGTGATACGCGAGGGCTTCGGCTTCATCGACGTAAATCGGCGTCAGGTCGGCGCCGCCGCCGAACCACGCGCGCCGTCCGCCGTCGGCCTCGAAATAGCGGACGTTCATGTGCGTAATCGGCACCCACGGCGAGCGCGGGTGCAGCACCACCGACACGCCGGTCGCGAAGAAATCGCGCGCGGGCAGCTCCAGCGCCTTCGCCGCCGCCGGACTCAGCTCCCCCCACACCGCCGAAAACGCCACGCCGCCCTTCTCCAGCACCTCCCCGTTCCCGATGACGTTCGTCTGCCCGCCGCCGCCTTCGGGGCGCTCCCAGTGGTCGTGCCGGAAGGTGGCGGCGCCGTCAAGCGCCTCCAAATCAGCGCAGAGCTGCGCCTGAAAAGCCCGCATCCAAGTAGCAATAGCCTCGCGGGAGAAAGTCGTCGGCAGCGCCGGGACGTGTGATAAGTGCGACATAGTAAGGGCAAAAGTACCCGCCGACCGGGGGGTGAAAAATGATATGGCTCAGCTTTTTTGACCCATCTCTTGATTGTTCCACGCAAGTTCCACGAAACGTCAACAGTCCATATTTCTGTGGAACCGACGTGGAACAAGTTCGATTCCGCTGCCAGAACGTCCTTTTCGCCATCGAGCGCCAAGTGTTCCACGCGTGTTCCACGAACGGCAGTCAGCGGAAACCCGCTCACGTTCAGCCAAATCCGCGCATCCCTATTTCGAGCTTCACCGAGCGTTTTTCTCAGGAGAGAAGACAGGGGAGAGCACCCCCACCAACGGCCACCCTCGAACGAACCGCGTTCGCCCCCGGTTTCCGTCGGCCGTACCTTTACGGCGCGCACCCGCCGCTCCTTCGCTACTCCACCGCCGCCGCGCCCCATCGCCCATGATTATCCTCCAGCACACCGTTATCTCCGACGACATCCGCGATAACCAGTTCGTCTGCAACCTCACCCGCTGCAAAGGCGCCTGCTGCGTGGAAGGCGACCAAGGCGCTCCCCTCGAAGCCGACGAGCTGCCTATCCTAGCGCGCATCTACGAGCAAGTAGCCCCGTTCCTGACCCCCGAAGGCCGCGCCGAAATCGAGCGCAGCGGCACCCACGTCGTCGAGTCCGACGGCACCCTCGCCACCCCCACCATCAACGGCCGCGAGTGCGCCTACGCCCTCTACGACGAGCTTGGCATCCTCAAATGCGGCATCGAGCAAGCCTACCGCGCGGGCGCCGTCGAGTACATCAAGCCCATCAGCTGCCACCTCTACCCCATCCGCATCACGAAATACGACGGCTTCGAAGCCCTCAACTACGACCGCTGGGACATCTGCGCCCCCGCCTGCACCAACGGCAAAGCCCTCGGCGTCCCCGTCTACCGCTTCCTCCAAGAACCCCTAACCCGCAAGTACGGCGCCGACTGGTACGGTGAGCTTGTGAAGGAGATTGAGGGGTAGGGCGGCGGTTGATTACCGGGCCAATGATTTCGTAGTGTCCGGAGTCAAATAGAAAATATCGTCTTCATTCGCCGTTAATTTTCGCCGTTTGCGATACTTGTCTATGTCAGGAATCAATAGCGGGTTGTATCCCGGGTAACAAATGAGTACTCCGCTGCTAGGCACCCCAAACGGTGCAGCAACCATCTCAAATAGATGAAAGCTACCGGTTGAGTCAGAAGAAGCAACGTTTGAGAGATAATACTGATGGCCTTCGCACAATAACTCGACTCGTGCGCCGCGCAACGGCTGACGGCTTGGAGCAGAATAGACTTTGCCGGAGCAATACAGTATGCCTTCGCACGATGAAAGCAATCCTAAGCCGACAAGGGACATGAACACGAGGCAGATTTTGCGTGAATACATAAAAAAGCCCGTCCATTTGGGCGGGCTTTAAAGTTACTTGTTTTGCCGAAACGAAAGGCTTCGCGCGGGGCTCCAGCCCCGTGCGGGCTATTCGCGGGTCTCTTGACCTGCACCCGGCGGTTTGCGTCAGGTCAAACGGCAGCCCCTCAAGCAATCTGAAAATGGCTACGGCGGATATCTGCGATGCGCTTGAGAAGGGCCGCGTGTAAGTCGCGGGTAGCCTGCCAGTCGATGTAATCATCCCACTCGCCGAAAACCTCGGTCGTTGCCGTCGTCACGCGCTGCTCAAAAGCCTCAAACGACATTTGATAACGCGCCTGCCACCCCACCAGCTGCTCCTGATACCGGCGTTCTTTATCAAGCTCTTCCAACAACAGCCACTCACCCACCTGCGCCTTGGACACTACCAAAGGGGCCGAATCAGGGGCAGGCGTACTAACTGGAAACGAAGGACGTAGCGATTGCATAGCGAAAAACAGCCTTGGTGCTGCTAAGATAACGTTTTACCTAGTCCTACTGGTTCGGTAGGAGCGGCGGCTATATCCAACCTCTATAAAATAAAAAAACCCGACCAAATAGCCGGGCTTTTTTTTATTCTTGCTTATTATCCTACAACCCACTAAAATCAAACCCCTCCAGATACTTCGTCGTAAAATCCCCCTCGTTGAATTTCTTGTCATCCATCAGCTTCAGGTGGAAGGGAATTGTCGTCTTCACGCCCTCCACCACGAATTCTGACAGCGCCCGACGCATCGTGTTGATGACTTCCTCGCGGGTCTGCGCGACGCAGATGAGCTTCGCGATCATCGAGTCGTAGTTCGGTGGGATGGTGTAGCCCGCGTACACGTGCGAATCGACGCGGACGCCGTGACCACCCGGCACGTGCAGGTTCGTGATCTTACCGGGGGAAGGGCGGAAGTTGTTCGCCGGGTCTTCGGCGTTGATCCGGCACTCCATCGCCACGAGCTGCGGGTAGTAGTTGAGGCCCGAAATCGGAATCCCCGCCGCCACCTTGATCTGCTCTTTAATCAGGTCATAGGAAATGACTTCCTCCGTCACCGGGTGCTCGACCTGAATGCGGGTGTTCATCTCCATGAAATAGAAGTTGCGGTGCTTGTCGACGAGGAATTCAATCGTCCCGACGCCCTCGTAACCGATGGCCGCAGCGCCTTTCACAGCCGCATTGCCCATTTCCTCGCGCAGGCGCGGCGTCATGAACGGCGAAGGCGCCTCCTCCACGAGCTTCTGGTGCCGCCGCTGAATCGAGCAATCGCGCTCCGACAAATGGCAAACGTGCCCGTGCTGGTCGCCGACGATCTGAATCTCGATGTGGCGCGGCTCCTCCACGAACTTCTCCAGATACATCCCATCGTTCCCAAACGCCGCCGCCGATTCGGTGCGCGCATCCGTCCAAGCCTTCTGGAACTCGTCTTCTGCTTTGATGACGCGCATTCCACGTCCCCCACCACCCGCAGTGGCCTTCAGGATGACGGGGTAGCCCATCTCCGCGGCAATCGCGATGCCTTCCTCCACCGATTCGAGCAGCCCGTCGGACCCCGGAATCGTCGGCACGCCGGCCTTCTTCATCGTGTCCTTCGCGCTCGCCTTGTCGCCCATCTGGTTGATCATCTCCGGCGACGCCCCGATGAACTTGATTCCGTATTCGCGGCAGATGCGTGAGAATTCGGCATTCTCGCTCAGGAACCCATAACCGGGGTGAATGGCGTCGGCGGCCGTAATCTCTGCTGCCGAGATCAGCGCCGCCATATTCAGGTAGCTCTGCGACGACGGCGGCGGGCCGATGCACACGGCTTCGTCAGCGAACCGCACGTGCAGGGAATCGCGGTCGGCCGTCGAATAAACGGCCACCGTCTTGATACCCATCTCTTTGCAGGTCCGGATGACACGCAACGCGATTTCGCCTCGGTTAGCGATGAGAATTTTCTTGAACACAGCTGGGTGGTTAATTAATAATTAACAATTAATAATTAAGAATTTGTAAATCGCGAATTGGGTGGTGAGTTGGCGTTGGTCAGGTGTGGTCAAATCAGGTCAGTTGAATTAGCCGTCGTAATCGCTGATGCAATCACGACCCGCTCAAAACCGTCTTATCCTCTAACCCCTAACCGCCGTACCCCAATTCTTAATTATTAATTCTTAATTACTAATTAAAAACTAGGCCGGCTCGATCATAAACAGCGGCTGGTCGAACTCAACCGGCGACGCGTTCTCGACCATCACCTGCACGATTCGGCCGGAATGCTCGGCTTCGATCTCGTTGAATAGCTTCATCGCCTCGATGATGCACACGATCTGGCCTTTCTCGACCACATCGCCCACGCTCGCGAATGGCGGCTGATCCGGCCCGCCGGAGCGGTAGAACGTACCGATCATCGGCGCTTTGAGGGGCGTGCCTTTTGGGGCAGCAGGCGCAGCCGGGGCGGCTGGAGCTGCTGCGGCCACGGGGGCAGCTACCGGAGCGGCCACTGGCGCCAAAGCCGGCGCGTGGTGCACGTGCGAGCTGCTATCGCCAGCCGATACCATTTTCACTTTCTGATTCGGCTCACGCTGAATCGAGAGCTTGAACTCTTCCGTTTCGATGTTGACCTTATTAAGGCCCGACTTCGCGATGAAGTCGATGAGGTCTTGTAGTTCCCGGGCTTTCATCGGCGGTGTTTTTTTATCGGGTGACGTTGACGGGGTAGGGGACGCAGTAGCCGATTTCGGCTTATTTGACTCTTTCGGCATACTGGTAGGTGCGGGTATCGACCTTGATTACCTCGTCCTGCTCGATGAAGAGCGGCACTTTAATCTGGGCACCCGTCTCGACGGTGGCCGGTTTGAGGGTGTTGGTGGCGGTATCGCCGCGCAGGCCCGGCTCGGTGTAGGTGATTTTCAGCACCACGAACGCCGGTAGCTCAGCCGTGAGCGGCTGCTCGGTTTCGGCGTGAAACAGGATCGTGACTTCCTGACCATCCTTCATGAGGTCGGCGAACGGCACCATATCCTCCGGCAGCGTGACCTGCGAGAAGTCCTCGGCGTTCATGAAGTTGTAGCCGAACTCGTCCTTGTAGAGGTACTGAAACGACCGTTGCTCCACGCGCGCCGTCGTGATCTTGACGCCCGCCGTGAACGTCGGGTCGAGCACCTTACCGGTCTTGATGTTTTTGAGCTTGGTACGCACGAACGCCGGGCCTTTGCCGGGCTTTACGTGCTGAAAATCGGTGATGACATACAGGTTGCCATCCATCTCGATGCAGAGGCCGTTGCGGAAATCAGCGGTCGTTGCCATGGTAGAATCGGGGTTTCGTCGGTCGAATTTGGTGTCTCCGGTAGTCTGCCGGGTTACACGATTGGTTTCAGGAATTGCGCTTTTTACGCTTTTTTCGCCATCGTAGCGCCGTCGTAGGCCCAGCGCAGGTAAATCGCGCCCCACGTAAAGCCACCGCCGAAAGCCGCCAGAATCAGCCGGTCGCCTTTCTTGAGCTGCGACTCATAATCCCAGAGGCACAGCGGAATCGTGGCGGACGTGGTGTTGCCGTAACGGTCGATGTTGAGCATCACCTTTTCCTGTCCCACGCCCATCCGCTGCGCCGTGGCGTTGATTATCCGCAGGTTGGCTTGGTGTGGCACGAGCCACTCCACGGTCTCGGCGGTCAGGCCGTTGCGCTCCATCACTTCAGCCGAAACATCGGCCATATTCGTGACGGCGAACTTGAAGACGGCCGCGCCTTCCTGATGCACGAAATGCTCGCGGTTCGTGACCGTCTCAATCGTCGGCGGACGGCGCGAGCCGCCTGATTTCTGGTACAGATAAGCCGCGCCAGAGCCGTCGGACCGCAAAATGTGGTCAATAACGCCGTTGTCGTCCGTACTCGGTTCGAGCATCACTGCCCCGGCGCCGTCGCCGAAGATGATGCAGGTGGCGCGGTCGGTGTAATCGATGATCGACGACATCTTGTCGGCACCCACGATCACGACCTTCTTGTAGCGCCCCGATTGCACGAACATCGCGCCCGTCGTGAGCGCGTACAGGAAGCCCGAGCAGGCGGCTTCGATATCGTAAGAGAACGCGTTGATGATGCCGAGCTGGTCGCAGACGATGTTCGCCGTGGCCGGAAACACCATATCGGGCGTCACGGTGGCCATCAGCAGCAAATCGACTTCTTCGGGCTTGGTATTCGTTTTCCGGAGCAGCTCGCGGACGGCTTCCACCGCCATCACGCTCACGCCCTGATTCTCTCCCTTGAGCAAGCGGCGTTCGCGGATGCCGGTACGAGTCTGAATCCACTCGTCGGTTGTGTCCACCAGCCGTTCCAGCTCCTGATTGGTCAGTACGTAATCGGGCAAATACCCGGCGACGCCCGTAATGGCTGCGGTCAGGTGAGTCATCGGCAATAAGGACAGGGCTGGAACGCGTGAGTAACCGCCCAACGTAGGCGGTCAAGGTTGCGGCCCCAAACTTACGCCCGCGGCCCCAAAAAACCGCCGCCCGACACGACCAGAGTCGCGCCGGGCGGCGGTTTCCTTCATTTGAAGTTCATATTGGCTAGCCGGTGACGCTATTCCCGGCGCTGTACACGCGCCGGAAGCGCTCCAGCACGCCCGCCGCGCTCATCTGATGCCCGAGCTTCACCATATTACAGGCAGCCATCGGCGACGAAACGCCGTGTCCGATCACCACATTGCCGTTCACGCCGAGAATCGGCGAGCCGCCGATTGCCTCGTAGTTGTAACGCGCGAAATATTCGTCCGAAATGTTGCGCTCGGCCATGATATCGTAAATCGATTCGGCCATTTTCAGAATTACGTTACCCGTAAATCCATCGCACACGATAACATCGCACTTATCGAGGAAAATATCCCGCCCTTCGATGTTGCCGATGAACCGCACCGCCGAGTTCGCTTTCAGCAGCTGATGCGCTTCCTGCACATCCACGGTGCCCTTACCTTCTTCTTCGCCGATGTTGAGCAGACCCACGCGCGGCTCCGCAATGCCGAGCACGTACTTGGCGTAAATCGAGCCGATTTCAGCGAATTGCTCCAGCATTTCCGGCTTGCAATCGGCATTGGCGCCTACATCGACGATGACGCCCGTACCGCCATTGCTTTTCGGAATAAATCCGGCAATCGGGGGGCGCTTGACGCCGGGCAGCGCTTTGACGCTGAACAGGGCGCCAACCATCATCGCGCCGGTGTTGCCAGCGGAGCAGAAAGCAGCCACTTCACCGGCCTTCAAAAGGCGGTATCCGACGGCGATGCTCGAATCGGGTTTTTGAGCGAGCGCCTTTGTCGGGTGCTCGCCCATCTCGATGACATCGGCCGCGTGCACAATCGGCAACCGTCCGCCCGGCTCCACGCCGAGACGGCGCAGACTCCGTTCAAGAGTCGGTTGGTCGCCGATGAGTACGACGGATACTTCGACGGGCAGCTGATTGACGGCCATGACGGCTCCCTCAACAATAGCGTCAGGGGCAAAATCGCCGCCCATCGCATCCAGGGCAATCTTCATTCGGATAGGGGACAGGGTCGGGACGAAGATAGAAACGGGCGGCCCCACCGCGTGGGTGGGGAGGGCGCAAAATACGCAAGCCGGTCGCGGCGCACCAAAAGGAGCCACGACCGGCCTGAGAGGCCGCCCACGGGCGTAAACCGGGATTTGAAGAGGGCAAAAGCCCTGCTTCAAGCGCCGTTTACGCCGCCGACGGCGCGAAGTCCTTGATAACCACCTCGCCGTTGCGGTACAGGTCGCCTTCTACCACGTAAGCGTGGTGACGGCGGTGTACTTCCCCGGTGCTGGCGCAGGTCGAAAGCTGCGTAGGCGTGAGATGATGATGCGAACGGCGCTTGTCGCGGCGGGTCTTGGAGATCCGATGTTTAGGATGTGCCATTGCGAATTAGTCGGAATCAGCGGAAAGAAACGAAACTCTGGAGAAAACGGGAAAAACTGATCCCGCGGAAAAAAAACTTAGTTCAAGTTGCGCAGCGCGTCCCAACGAGGGTCGGCGGGCGCATCGGCGGCGTCGTCGTCGGGGGCGCTGTCGTCGGTAGTAGCCGTGTAAATCAGCCGAACGTCGGCTTTTTCGGCGGCTTCACCGGCGGCGGCGTCTTCGGCGGCATCGGCCTCGACGAAGCGCGGGTGCAGCTTCTTCATCGGCAATGCCGTCGCGACGTAATCGAAGAAATGCTGCGCGAGCGGCAAAATCTGCGTGTCCGACGTGATTTGTAGTACGTCATCGGCCAGCTCTTCGGTGGTATCACCGAACCGCACGTGCAGTGATTCGGTGGTTTCGATGGGCTGATCGAAGTCTTCCAGACTGCGGTCACACGTCAGCCGGACGGTGCCGGTGAGGTGAAACGTGAGCGTCATCAGACGATCCGTGCGATCCAGATCTACGTGCGCTGCCAAGTTGCCTCCCAAGATGAGCTGCTGCTCAAACGCGGCAAAAAACGCGTCATCAAGCACAAAATCAAACGAATGACGCTTGTTGGGCGTCAGCGTGGGCAAGTTGATATTGTACGGAGAGAGCTTTTTCACAACACTTAGGGCGGCGCTTCGCAGCGCGGCTTACGCAAACGGCCCAGCGTGCCGGGCCGTTTGAAGGGGCAAAAATACGAAACCGCCCGCAATTGGGCAAGTCTGATTCGGTATCGCTTTACTCATCGCGTCACTTATCGGTCGCGCTTGGGTCGGCCGGACGGCGTTTTAGGTAACGCACCCGGCTCCAAACGGTTGGCCGAAAGGTCGGCGGCTTCCGTGCGGCGCTTCACTACATCGATGGCCAAATAGAGCGCTTGGCGCAGGGAAGCCTCGCGAGCGATGCCCTGCCCGGCGATATCGAAAGCGGTGCCGTGGTCGGGGGAAGTGCGCACGACGGGTAGCCCGGCGGTGAAGTTCACGCCGTCGTCGAATGCAAGCGTTTTGAACGGAATCAACCCTTGATCGTGGTACATCGCGAGTACGGCGTCGAACTCACGGTACTGGCCGTTGGCGAAAAAGCCGTCGGCCGGATAAGGGCCGAATACCAAGTGGCCTTTGTTTTTGAGCTGCCGAATGGCCGGAATAATGACGTCCTGCTCCTCTTTACCGATCAGGCCGCGATCCCCGGCGTGCGGATTCAGGCCGAGGACGGCGATACGGGGTTTCTCGATCTGAAAATCAAGGTGAAGCGAATCGATCAGCAGCGCCGTCTTGCGAAGAATAGCGTCAACGGTGATCCGATTCGCGACTTCCCGCAGCGGCACGTGGCCCGTCACGACAGCAACGCGCAGGTCGTCGGACGTCAGCAGCATCAAATTATCGGGTACGCCGAAATAGGCGGCCAAAAATTCCGTGTGCCCCGGAAAAGCGAATTCCGGCGATTGGATATTTTCCTTGTCGATGGGCGCCGTTACGATGGCATCAATCAATCCGGCCTTCAAATCCTGACAAGCGCGCTGAAGCGACAGCAGCGCCGCCCGTCCGCTCGCCTTCGTCGGTTGGCCGGGCTGTACGGGCAGCTCCTCGTCCCACGACGTAATCAGGCTCGGCTTCTTGAATTCCAGCGCCTCGACGGAGCGGGCGAGCTGGAAGCCGATGGCGTCTTCCCCGGCCCGCTCGGCGAGCGCTTCGAAGACGTCGTAATGCCCGTACACGATGGGCGTGCAGAGGTCGAGAATCCGCTCGTCGCTCAGTAGCTTATAGATGATTTCCGGCCCGATGCCGTTGGCGTCGCCGATGGTCAGGCCGATGCGGTATTTCATTGACTGGGTTATTGGAGAGAGGTCAGAAGAGCAGGGGTGGAATTAGCTTTTGCTGGAAAAGCTCTTCAAAAACTCCGTCAGCAGCCGCACGGCCGTCCCCGTGCCGCCTTTCCCCCGGTAAGAATCCGGGGCGAACAGGAACGAAGGCCCCGCGATATCGAGGTGCAGCCACGGGTAGGACGTAAACGCCTCCAGAAAGCCCGCCGCGCTGACGTGCCCGGCTTGCGCGCCCGGCTGGTAGTGCTTGAGGTCGGCGAGGTCGCTCTTGAGCTGCTCCTTGTACTCATCCCACAGTGGAAACTCGACGAGCCGCTCGTGGACGCGGTGCCCGGCGGCTTTCAAGGCATCTTTGACTTCTTCGGAAGCATTCCCGACCAGCACGATGCCCTCTTTCCCAACGGCCGCAGCGGCAGCGCCGGTCAGCGTCGCGATATCGATGACCAAGGAAGGCTGGTAGCGCTTGGCGAACGACAGCGCATCGGCGAGAATCAAGCGGCCCTCGGCATCGGTATTGGTGATTTCGACGGTTTGGCCGTCGTGCATCGTGATAACATCGCCGGGAGCGAAAGCCGCTTCCCCGGGGCGGTTATCGGTGGCGGGAATCAGCCCCACGACGCGCCGCTTCACGCCCGCGAGCGCGAGCGCCGCCAACGTCCCCGCGACGGCAGCGGCACCCGCCATATCGCTCTTCATAAAGTCCATCGAGTTCGGCGTCGGCTTCAAGCTCAGGCCGCCTGTATCGAACACCACCCCTTTACCGACCAGCACAATCGGCGCATCCTGCTCGGTACCGGCCGGGGCGTATTCGAGAATCGAAAACGTCGGCGGGTCGGGCGAGCCTTGATTGACGGCGAGCAGACCGCCCATTTTCAGCGTCTGAATCCGCGGCTGGTCGAGGATTTCGGTCGAATAGCCCGCCTTCTGTCCGGCTTCGCTGAGCTGGTCGGCAAACTGCACGGCCGATTGATGGCTGAACGGCGTATTGACCAAGTCGCGCGTCAGGAACACGCCGTCGAGGACGGCGGCCAGCCAGTTAATGTCAGCTTCCGCTGCTCCAACTACGGTGACTTCCGTCAGGCGCACCGGCTTTGGGTCTTCCGGCTTCGTCTTGTAAGGCGCGAAGTAGTAGGCACTCAGCACCACGCCCTCGGCCAAGGCGAGTGGCAGGTCGGCGGACACCGTTTCGCCTCCTATTACATGGAGCGCCTCGACGCGGTCGGCGAGAAGCAAGGCTTGAAGCTGATGGCCCAGTTTGCGCACGGCCTCGCGAACGAGGTCGGGGGTAGGTTTCACGGGCGCGGTCAGCACGTAGATCATCCCTTGGCCGTAGCGCACGACCCGTACCAGCGGCGTCTTGGCGGCGCGCTCGGCGGCCAGCCATTCGGCCTCCGGTGCGGTCAGGGCGCTGGCGAGAGAGGCGGGCAATGCGCCTTCTGCGGCCACCAACACGGCAATGGCCGGGGGCAAAACCGACGGTAGGGTAGGAGAGGAGTGGATTTTAGGAGCGCGCATCGGGAAAGGAAGCTTTAGCTAAAAGATGACTGACCCAGTACCTACCGGGGCGGTTATCTTTGAGGGCCGCAAGTTAGAACCTATTCCGCGCGGCTTACTTCTCGTCCGTTGCAACTCGTCGCTCCCAAAAAACACCTCGGCCAGCATTTTCTGCGCGATGAAGGCATCGCTGCGCGGATTGTCGGCGCGCTTCGGCTGCCCGCCGATACCCGTCAGGTGCTGGAAGTCGGCCCCGGTATGGGGGTTCTGACCAAGTACCTCATCACCGACGACCGCTTCCAGACGACCGTTATCGATATCGATACGGAATCGATTCGCTGGCTACACGAGCATTTCCCGACGCTCGCCGACGGCCACATCATCGAGGCCGATTTCCTGCGGCTCGATCTCGGCAAAGCCCTGCCGGGGCCGCTCACGGTGATCGGGAACTTCCCTTACAACATTTCCACGCAGATATTCTTTCACCTGCTCGATTACCGGCAGCAGGTCACGGAAGTGGTGGGGATGTTGCAACGTGAAGTGGCCGAACGGCTCGCCGCCCCGCCCGGCGTGCGCGAAACGGGGATTCTGAGCGTCATTCTGCACGCCTTTTACGACGTCGAGCTGCTCTTCAAAGTGCCGCCCGGCGTTTTTCAACCCCCGCCGAAAGTGGAGTCGGCCGTGATTCGGTGTACCCGCAACTCACGGGAGAAGCTCGACTGCGATGAGCGGCGGTTTCTGCAAGTCGTCAAGCAGGCCTTCTCGACCCGTCGCAAAACCCTTCGCAACGCCCTCAAGCCGCTCAACTTATCGGCTGAGATCACCGCAACTCCGCTATTCGACAAGCGCGCCGAGCAGCTCAGCGTTGCCGAGTTCGAGCATCTGACCCGGTTAGCCGAAGCCGCTGCCAGTTCTGCCAGCTGATGCACCGCCCGCTGACTCCGCCCGTTCGCTGCCTCATCATTGATGAGATGCACCCATCGATTCTGCCCTTGCTCACCAGCATCGGGGTTTTGGGTGATTATCAGCCCGAGCTACCCGCCGCTGAAGTGGCTTCCACGTTGGCAACCGGCGGCTACGATGGCCTGATCGTGCGCAGCAAGCTCTTCATTTCCGCCGAAGTGGTGCGCGCTGCGCCTAATCTGCGGTTTATCTGTCGGGCTGGCGCCGGCACCGATAATTTGGATGAAGACGCTCTCACGGCGTCCGGCATTTACCTCATCAACGCTCCGGAAGGCAACCGAGAGGCCGTCGGAGAGTTTGCCGTAGGGCTGCTGCTGGCGCTTCTACGCAACATTCCGCGTGCCGACCGTGAGGTGCGCGCCCGCCATTGGCAGCGCGAAGCGAACCGCGGAATCGAGCTGTCGAGCCTGACAGTGGGTATTATCGGCTTTGGCAATATGGGAGCTGCCTTCGCTCAAAAACTCAGCGGATTTGGGTGCCGCGTGATTGCGTACGATTTATTCCCGGAGAAGATAAACCTTTCGCTCGCTCGTGCCGTCTCGCTTGAACAGTTGCAGACCGAAGCTGACGTAATCAGCCTGCACGTTCCCCTGACGCCGCGCACGCGCCGCCTCGTGGACGCCGATTGGTTAGCGCGTTGCGCCCGCCCACTCTGGCTGTTGAATCTCTCGCGGGGCGAGATCGTCGATACCAGCGCGTTGGTCGGAGCCTTGCAAACAGGCCGGGTACAGGGTGCGGCGCTTGATGTTTTGGAGAACGAACGACTCACTACCCTCTCTGCCGAACAGGCTTCTGACTTCGATTACCTCTGTCAACACCCTCAAATTGTCTTCACTCCACACATTGGTGGCTGGACTACTGACTCTTATGAGCGCATCAACCACGTGCTGACTAGCAAGTTAGCCCGATTCATTAATGCCGATTAGGGTTGCCTCCCTTACGGAAAATCTTGGCGTTTGTTGTCGATTTGTTACTTTTAGGGCTTGGAAGCCGCATACGCGGGTCATTTCCAATTCATTCTTTCACTTTATGGCGAAAAGAGTACTACTCTGCCTGGTCCTCGTCCTGAGTTTCTTCGTAGGGACGACCTATGCCCAAACGGGCAAGCTATCCGGGAAGGTCACTGAGAAGGCCAACAAAGGGGCACCCATTCCGGGGGTGAACGTCGTGGTAAAACTGAACGGCGCCGTCAAAGGCACCGGCATTACCGACGAAAAAGGATTCTATTCGGTATCGCCGCTCGTCCCGGGCAGCTACTCGGTAGAGTTCATCAACATGGCTTTTGCCACGGTTAAGCTCGGTAACGTGCCGATCGAAGTGGACAAAACCCGTTACCTCAACACCGAGCTGGCTGAGGCAGGTGGCGTAGATCTGGATGCCGCAGTCATCACGAACTACCGGATTCCGATTATCGATCCAGGCGGAGACCCAACTGCCAACACGCTCGATAACGCGGCCATCATGAAGCTTCCCACGCGGGACGTCACCACGTTGGCGTCGACTACGCCGGGGGTTTTCGCGGCCGATGATAATGCTGCGCTCAACCTGAAAGGTGCGCGCTCGTCGCAGACGGTTTACTTCGTGAACGGCGTAAAGCAGCTGGGCGGTGCTCCAAACATCCCTACGTCCGCTATCGCCCAGCTGACGGTGGTGACGGGTGGTGTACCAGCGCAGTACGGCGACGCCGTCGGTGGTATCATCAACATCACCACCAGCAGCCCGTCGAGCAAATATTCCGGCGGTGTGGAAGCGGAAACGTCGAACCTGTTCGACAAATACAAGAACAACCTCGTCAACTTCAACCTCTCCGGCCCAATCCTGAAGCGTAAAGCTGACGACGGCACCGAGAAAGGCGCTTTGTTAGGTTTCTTCTTGGCCGGTCAATACCAATCCTCGCAGGACGATAACCCGTTCTACCGGGGCCTTTATCAGGTGAAAGCCGATAAGCTGGCAGAAATCCAGGCGAATCCATTCGTGTTCTCGCCGCAAACCGGGACGGTTCAGCGCTCCGCTGAGCTGTTGCGGATGGACGACCTTGAGAAAGTTAAGGTTCGTCCCAACGCCGACTCGCGCCGTCAGAGCGTGAACGCATCGTTCGACTTTCAGCCCATCGATAATATCCTTTTCAGCTTTGGGGGATCTTACGACCGTTACCAGCAGGATCTTTTCCAGGGTACCGGCGCGCTGCTGAACTCCGCTAATAATCCTCGCCGGTTCACCACCAACTGGAACACGTTCGCGCGTTTCACTCAGAATTTTGGTAGCTCCGGTGAAGGCAGCTTGCTGAAGAACTCCTACTATCAGGTTCAGGGCGACTTTACCCGATTCGACCGCGTTCTCCAAGACGATCGTTATAAGGACGACCTCGCTCAGTACGGCTACGTAGGCCGGTTTAGCGAGACGACTCGCTCTCAGCTTATAGCGCTCGATACGACGCGCGAAATTGACGGCGTTGCCTATCCCTACGCCATTCAGTTCAGCTCGCCGAATGGCGTGAATTTCTCAGCTGCGCCAAATAATCCGCTCCTCGCTAACTACAATAATCAGCTTCTGACGGATGGCAATCTGGGTAACAACCCTGTAACAAGCTACACTTCGCTGATTAGTCAGCAAGGGGTTTTGAATGGATTTTCGCCTAACCTGATTCAGAACGTCTATTCCGGTACCGGTGGTCCGTGGAATCAATATCTGCTTCAGAAAAATGACCAGTATCGCTTAACTGCCCTCGGCTCGACCGAGATCGGCAAACACACGGTTAAGCTGGGACTTGAGTTCGAGCAGCGCATCGAGTCGTTCTACGACGCCCGCCCGCAAGGCCTCTGGAATACGGCGCGCGGCTTGGCCAACAGCCACATCGCTCGTCAGACCGGTCTAGGAGACATTACGCTTGTTGATGGCTTTGCCGCTCAGCAATTGGTCGATGCATCCAATGGTCTGCAAGAGAGCAGCTACTCCGTTAATCTGCGCCGTCGGTTGGGTTATACCGATGCTCAACGGCTGAACTACATCAACGTTGATGAGCTGAACCCGGATCAGATTCGGCTCGAAGATTTTACTGCGGAAGACGCGCTCCGTCAAGGGCTGGTGTCTTCTTACCAAGGCTACACGTACTTGGGTAAGCGCAATACGTCGAAAAAAGTCGCTTTCAGCGATTTCTTTACCGACGTTCAGAACCGCCCACAGGACGCTTACCGTCCAACGTACGCCGCAGCATTCGTGGAAGACAAGTTCGCGATTGAGGATATGATCCTGCGCGTTGGCTTGCGGATCGACCGCTTCGATGCCAACCAGCGAGTTCTGAAAGACAAATACTCTTTGGTCGACGTGTCGCTCGTGAAGGATATCGACGTGAAGAGCTTCGCTAACGGGGCCGATTATCAGCGTCCGTCCAACATTGGCGACGACTTCGTGCCTTACGTCGATAGCGACCCAGAAACCGGTGGCGACCCAAGCCGTTACCGCATCACCGGCTACCGCAGTGGCGATACCTTCTACACGGCCGATGGCCGAGTGACGGAGAATATCACGGAGATCCAGGGTAACGGTACCGCCTACCCTTACTTCCGCGTGCCCGCCCAAGGCAGCCAGACGCCTGGCGCCGGCTTGGAATACGTCAAGGATCAAAAGGTGTCGCTTCGCGCTTTCCGCGATTACAAGCCGCAAATCAACGTGATGCCACGGGTAACGTTCTCGTTCCCGATTTCGGAGGACGCTATGTTCTTCGCTCACTACGACATTCTGACCCAGCGTCCGGAAAATAACCCGACCCGTCCGTCGGATTATTATTACCTCAAAGGATCGGTTTTCGGCTCTGATCTCAACTCGGTCAACAACCCTGATCTGAAGCCACAAAGAAAAATCGACATGCAGGTCGGTTTTCAGCAACGTTTGACCCAGTCTTCTGGTCTAACGATATCGGCGTTCTATTCCGAGCTGCGTGACCTGATTCAGTATCGCCCAGTATTCGGCGCTTACCCGACTGATTATATCACGTTCGCGAACATCGACTTCGGCACTGTGAAAGGTATGACCCTCGAATACGACCTGCGCCGCACGAAGAACGTTGCTTTCAACGCGTCTTACACGTTGCAGTTTGCAAAAGGCACTGGCTCTAACTCGACGTCGGGTTTCAACCTTGCCAGCCAGGGTGTTCCAAACCTTCGCGTCCCAATTCCGCTGGATTACGATCAGCGGAACCAAGTCAAGGCTAGCCTTGATTTCCGTTACGCCGAAGGTGAAGGACCGATTGCATTCGGTCAGCGCTTTCTGCAAAATGCTGGGGTCAATATCCTGATTCAGGGCGGTTCGGGCACTCCGTATTCGCAACAGCAGAACATCACGCAGGCAGTATCGATTGGGGTACAGCAGCGTGCGGCTTTGAGAGGCCAGCTTAACGGCTCGCGCTTGCCAGCCAGTGCGCGGGTTTCACTCCGTCTGGATAAAGACTTTGCTCTCAAAGTAGGCGGTAAGCAGGTACCCGTACTCAAGACGCTCAACGTCTATATCCGTGCTCAAAATCTCCTGAATTCAGCTAACGTACTCAACGTCTTCCGCTACACCGGTTCGGCAGAAGACGATGGGTTCCTATCTGATTTCCAAACGCGAAATTCCAGCAACACGTCGCCGCTGTATTTATCGCAAGTAGATCTGTATCAGGCTCGCCTGTTCCAGAATGCCAATTACTCTCTTCCACGGCGGATGTGGCTTGGCGCGACGCTGACCTTCTAAGGCGCGTTGTCCACCTCCAAAGACTACAGTTTTTCATTGCTGATGAAACGATATTCTCCGCTTAATCGGCTCTTAGTGCTGGCCTTGGTCGGCGCTTCGCAGCTTGTCTTCGCTAAGGAAGACAGGAACCGGCCCACCAGTACCGGTCAGCCTTCGACACCTAATCGCGTTAATGTCAGCTGCCAGGTCAGTGCTTCTCGTGCTGAGCTTGATGTCAACAACGTTCGGGCAATGGTGCTGAACGGGGGTGATATGTGGTGGAACCTGACGGATGCCCGTTACGAAATTCCGAAGAAAGACGATCCGAACCTGCCGAAGCAGCACTCCATTTTTGCGGGTGCCGTATGGTTAGGTGGCTTGGATCCGACAGGGCAGCTGTTTACAGCCGCTCAGACCTATCGCCAAGACCGTCAAGGGTCTCCGGAAGCTGGCTATTGGCCGGGGCCGCTAGATGCATCCGGTAGCGTATCGGAAGATGTTTGTGCAGCTTGGAACAGCCACGCAAAAATCAACCGTACCGCTATTGATGCCTTTCGCGCCAATTTTGCTGCTGGCCGGATCGCCACCGACGACGACGTTCCGCAGGCTATCCGCGAGTGGCCGGGCCGGAACAACCCCTACCTCAACCGCCCCGGGACGGATACCGAACTGGCGCCATTCGTGGACGTCAACTTTGATAATATCTACGATCCGGTTTTGGGTGATTATCCGGATGTTCGAGGTGACCAGGCTATCTGGTGGGTTATGAACGATGTGGGTAACCTGAAAAACCCGCTCACCGCCGCGATTGGGCTTGAGCTGGCGGTTCAGGCGTTCGCCTTCCAGACGAACGACCCACTTAATAACATGACGTTCTACAAGCAGCGCTTGGCGAACAAAGGAAACCGTACGCTGCAAAAGACCTTCATGGGTCAGTGGGTCGACCCAGACTTGGGTTGGTTCAACGACGACTATGTTGGTTGCGATGTATCGCGCGGGTTGGGTATCTGCTACAACGGCGATAACTTCGACGAAGGTGTAAACGGTTACGGCGCGAACCCGCCAGCTGTTGGCGTAGACTTCTTCGAGGGGCCTATTGCAGATGCCAACGACAGTATCGATAACGACCGAGATTCTTACTCACAAGGCATTTTAGACACTCTCTTAGTGGATGAGCCGGGGGAGAAGATCATCATGTCGAACTTCGTTTATTACAACAACGACTTCTCGCCAATCGGTAACCCGACCGAAGCCATCCACTATTACAACTACCTCCGTAGCAAGATTCATGATGCCGCTAACTCGGATCTGAAATTTGGTGGTAACGGTTATCTGGCCGCAGGCGTAACGGCGGACAACTACGCCTTTATGTTCCCCGCCGGTGCTGGCTATTTGAGCGACCCACTCGGATGGGGCTTCGGTAACAAGTACACGGATTCTTCGAAAGACCCGCTGGCTGGAAATACCGGTAAAGGCGATGGTAGCGGCCGTCCACCTTTCCCTTGGTCAGAGACGAGAACTACCCTAGCTGGTGGAGCTCAGAACCAACCCGCTGACCGTCGCTTTTTGCAATCTGCTGGCCCATTCACGCTTCGTCCGGGTGCGGTCAACAACATCACGATTGGGGTCGTCTGGGCAAGTGCTGGTTCGGGTGGTCCGCAAGGCTCGCTCAACCTGCTTCTTTACGCCGATGACTTGGCGCAGGCCCTGTTCGATGGCGACTTCCAGATTCCGGATGGTCCGCCGGCACCTATCGTCACGGCTTCTGAGCTTGATAAGCAAGTAGTACTTGCTATCCAGCCGCGTGAGGTTTGCACGCCAGGCAACGGCTGCTACAACACCGAGACCTATGCATTGGAAGATACGCGTCTGCCCGCTAATATTCCAGACCGCGTTTTCCGCTTTGAAGGGTACTTGGTCTATCAATTGGTCAATTCAACCGTTACGGCTTCGGAAGTGGGCAACCTCGACCGTGCTCGTCTGATTGCACGTGGAGACGTCATCAACGGCGTCACGCAAATTATCAACTACGAGTACAATGTTGACGTTAACGCGATTGTCCCGTCGATCAAAGTGAACGCTGATGGTGCTGACCAAGGCATCTTCCACACATTGAATATCACGGAGGACAAGTTTGCAACGGGTAACAGCCGTCTGATTAACAATAAGGAGTATACCTTCTTGGTCATTCCTTACGCCTACAATGCTGATGTAAGCAAAGATTTGAACGGTTTGCCGCGTGTACAGAGCCCTTATCTGCAAGGTCGCTTTACGTCGAAAATCACCGTTACACCTCACCAGTCGTTGTTTGAAAGCAATGGTTTGGTGTTGAACTCGAACGTGTATGATCAAGTAGCTATCACACGCAACTTCGGTCAAGGCGCGGGTGGCCGTCAGCTTGAAATCACGGATGCCGATGAAGCCACTATCCTTACTGCACCTGATTACCAAAAACAGGAGTTGAACTACGAGAAAGGGTTCGGCCCATTTAGCGTCCGGATTTACGATCCGAAGCTGGTGCGTAATGCCGAATTCACGGTCAAACTCTCCAGCCGGTTGATGGTATCGAAACGGGGTCTTTCCGCTTCGCGACAGTTTCAGGTAGGCGATATCTTGGAAAGCACTGGCCAATTTGCCACTGCCGAGACTCCGACTAATGCGGCACGTACTTGGGAAATCGACGACGCAATCGTTCAGATCCCAGGCCGAGCAATTATCCACCGGATTATAAGTGGGGCCTCGTCACAAGATACCGCATTCGTATTCGATGTGGAAATGCTTAACGACGGTCTGGGTGGTACATTCACCGCTCAAGTTCGCCGTCGTAGCACCAGCACCGGTTCACCACTTGAAGGCTATAACGAAGAGCCACGAGGGGTAAAAACTGCCGATGGTGCTATCACTGCACGAGCCACCGAGTACGACCAGAATGACTTCTGGCGCTGGCGCTTGAAAGCAGAAACTGCGTGGAATTACGTCACGCGTCGCGTTTCTGAAATCAATGAAGAGCTAATTCCAGCGTATGGTCTTTCCATTCAGGTCAAAACGGGGCGTAACCCAGGTTACCAACCTACTCTGAATCCGCAAACTCAATTCATTGGCGCCTCGCTCAAGCATTCAGGTACTGAATGGCTAACGGGGGTGCCAGGTGAGCAAGGAAATTTGGCTAACACCATTCTAGGGGTTGATTGGCTGATTCCACCACGGGTTCAAGGTACTGCGGCTACTACTGAGGAATGGGATCCAAGTGGCATCTATTCTAACATCTTGCCGATCAGTCTTTCCGGCGTGATCACGTTCCGCGGAACGTGGGCAGCCTACGTAGATACCCGGTCAGTTGTCTCTCAAGGAGCTGCTTATACGACTGAGCCAGCTGTAAAGCAGCTTGGCAATCTTCATAACGTAGATGTTGTTTTCACTCCAGACAAGTCTAAATGGACTCGGGTGCCTGTTTTGCAAATCGTTGCAACTGGGCAGGGCAGTAATAACTACATTTTAACCAAAAAATTCAGCACCAAGCCATCCATTGGTGTTGATGGACTTCCTGACGGGAGTGTGGCACCAAATGGGCAGCCTTCTACTGGAATGGGCTGGTTCCCAGGTTATGCGATCGACTTGGATCGTGGTGTGCGGTTGAATTTGATGTTCTCAGAAAGCTCGGCTCCGGAAGAACAAGGTGGGCAAGGGCCAGATAAAGGCACTGACTTGATTTGGGAGCCAAACTCCTCCAAACAGGCAGGTCGCAACTTTGTCTATGTTCTTGACACCAAGTACGACAAGGGCCTCGATATGGAAAGAATCCAAGATGAGGCAGCGGCTCTAACGGCACCTGTTCAGGCTAGAAGGGTTTACCAAGCTGCCTACAACTCGATCATGTGGGTGGGCTATCCGAAGCTGCGCGATCAGCGGACGTTGTTCCAGAACAACTCTACTGCCCGGGTGAGCATCCGTGTTGATCGTGCTTTCGCCTCGTACCCAGAGGTTCCAGCTAACAGCACGGGGCCTGCAAACACGCCGCAATACTCCTTCTCGCTGAATGAGCAAGCAGTGCGTACTGGTCAGACGTCGGTGCTCTGCGAAGCGCTCGCAAAAACGCGAGTTGTACCAAACCCATACTACGCTTTCTCGCAGTATGAGCAACGTCAGCTCGATAACATCGTGAAGATTACTAACCTGCCACAGCGGGCCGAAATCACGATCTATACCTTGAACGGTACGCTGGTCCGCCGTCTGCGGAAAGACACGCAGCTCACGTCCCTCGACTGGAACATGAAAAACGAAAGCGGCTTGCCAATTTCGTCAGGGGTGTACCTCTTCCATATCAAGGCACCGGATGCGGGTTGTGAAACGGTAGTGAAGTGGTTCGGCGTGCTGCGTCCGATTGACCTTGATACCTTCTAACGGCCAATGACTAAGCTCACATTGGCTGTCCAGCCAAGTCTCATCTTTACGCCGAAGCCGGCAGCTAACGGACGACAGATTATGAGGAATTTCTTTGCTGCCACTTCGCTGGTCTGTGTACTTGCACTGTCACAGAACGCTGTTGCTGGTAATGATCAAAAGCGCGGAAGTGCCGGCGCCACTGAGCTTACTGTAAACCCTTGGGCACGCTCATCGGGTTGGGCTGGGGCCAACAGTGCCGGTATCCGGGGCGTGGAATCGATGAACTCCAACATCGGCGGTTTGGCCTATGTGCGGGGGACCGAAGTTCTCTTCAGCTCAACCAACTGGATGAGCGGAACTGATATTCACGTCAGCAGCTTCGGCCTCGGCCAGCAGCTGGGCAAGAACGGCGGCGTCCTCGGGCTGTCCGCTACTTCTTGGAACCTCGGAGATTTCAAGCAGACGACGGTTGATAACCCCGATCAGGATATCAACTTCAGAGCGACTCTGCTCAACTTTGGCCTTTCTTACGCCAAGGTGTTCTCCGAGCGGATTACCGGTGGTATTACGCTGCGTTATGTCAGCCAATCGGTACCGAACGCGTCGGCTTCAGGCGTTGCGTTCGACGGGGCTGTGCAGTACCAGGCGCACATTGGCGGGCCAGGGGTTGACCCAGACCGTAAGAACTTTAAAGTGGGTGTGGCGCTGCGCAACGTGGGTCCGGAGATGCAATACAGCGGCGACGGCTTGACGTACCGCGGGCGCATTGAAGGTGGTAATGTGGATGCTTCGGTGCAAGGTCAAGCGGCTTCTTTTGAGATCCCGACTTCGCTGAACATTGGCGTGCAATACGATTACTTCGCTGCAGAAGATCATCGTATCTCTATTGCCTCGACGTTCGTTTCCAACACCTTTACCAATGACCAAATCCAAGGCGGCCTTGAATACGCCTTTATGGAGCGGTTCATGGTGCGTGGTGGTTACGATTACATCAAGGGCAATGAGCAGGCGAGCACGCGTTCCTCTGCCCATACCGGTCTGACGGCTGGTGCTTCGGTGGAAGTGCCGTTCGGTAAAGCCGACGCGGATTCTGGTACCGATGAGAAGAAGCACCGCTTCGGAGTTGACTACTCGTTCCGGTCTACTAACCCCTGGAACGGTACGCACTCAATTGGAATCCGGCTGGTACTGTAGTACTTTTGTAGTGTAGTCTGCCTGACAAAAAGAGCGGCACCCTATGGGGAGCCGTTCTTTTTGTTTCTGGTAGTGACTACCCAGAATCGAAATCAACAGGACCAACGACCGCCCCGGTTATCCGGAAAGCGGTCGTTGGTTCTTTTTCCACCACTAACACACTGGTCTTATCAATGTCCACGGTGAACTATTATACAGCCGAAGGGCTGCAACGGCTGAAAGAAGAGCTGGTCGAGCTGAAAGTGCGGGGCCGGTCGGAAGTGGCGCGTCAGCTGGCTGAAGCGCGTGACAAAGGGGATTTGAGCGAAAACGCCGAGTACGATGCTGCGAAGGATGCCCAAGGGCATTTAGAGCTGAAAATCTCCAAGCTGGAGGAGGTGATCGGCAACGCGCGCCTTATCGATGAATCGGTGCTGGATACCAGCAAGGCGCTGATTCTCTCAAAGGTGAAGCTCAAGAACTGCAAGAGTGGCCAAGTGCTCAACTACACGCTCGTGGCGGAGGAAGAAGCTAATCTGGCAACTGGGAGAATTTCGGTGAAATCGCCTATCGGGAAAGGCTTGCTCGGGAAGTCAGTGGGTGAGGTAGCAGAGATTACCGTTCCGGCAGGTAAGCTGGAATTTGAAGTGCTTGAAATCAGCCGCTAATCATAATTATGGCAACCCTGTTTTCGCGGATCATTGCTGGAGAGATTCCGGCTCATAAAGTGGCGGAAGACGAGCGCTTTCTAGCATTCCTCGACATCAGTCCGTTGAAAGAGGGGCATACGCTGGTGATTCCGAAGCGCGAGATCGACTACATCTTCGATCTGCCCGACGATGAGCTGGCCGCCCTGCACGTATTCGCGAAACGGGTGGCGAAAGGGGTAAAGGCTGCCATTGAGTGTCGGCGGGTTGGGGTGGCGGTTATCGGTTTGGAAGTGCCGCACGCGCATATCCATCTGATTCCGATGCAATCGGTCAGTGATATGAATTTCGCTAATCCGAAGCTATCGCCCTCTCCGGAAGAACTAGCTGCAACAGCGGAGCGTATCCTGAAGATGATGCCGCAGTAAAGCGAGCTTCACTCGTCAATAGACCTGAATATGAGCACGCACGACTCGTTCCGACAATTGCGTATTTGGGTGGCTATTGGCCTGATGGCGGTAGCTGTGGGGTGTAGTGATGAAGCAGGGCCAGACCTACCGCAACCAACGTCACTCAAGCGCTTACTGATTCTGACGGAAACGCAGGGCTATCGCCACAGCTCCATTGCCACGGCCGTCCAGACGATCCAGGAGCTAGGCGAGCAAACCGGCGAATGGCAGGTAACTGCCCAAGCCGACAATTCCGCTCAAGTGACCGCCGCCATTACGGCCGAGCAGCTGCGCACCGTTGATGCGGTGGTGTTCGCCAACACGACCGGAACCCTAAGTTTCAGCCCGACTGGCAGACTAGCGTTCTACGATTGGGTAAAGGCGGGCGGCGCTTACATCGGCCTCCACAGCGCTACCGATACTTTCCACGGCGATTCGCTTTATCTCGACTTAGTACGCGGTGAGTTTCAGCAGCACGGCCCGCCTCTCACGGTAAGTGCCGTGCCGCAGGATACTGCGCACCCGGCTTGCAAAAGTTTGCCTTCGAGCGGGTGGAGTATCTACGAGGAGATTTACGAATTCAAAAACTGGTCGCGTACCGACGTCCGGACGCTGTTGGCGATGCGCCAACACCCCCAAACCAACGCGCCGGGCGATTACCCGCTGGCTTGGTGCCGCCGACACGGGCAAGGCCGGATGTTCTACACGGCCTTGGGGCATTTCGAAGCCACTTACGCCAATCCGCAGTTCCGGGAGCATTTGAAGGGCGGCATTAGGTGGGCACTGGGTTTGGCGCCCGCCACTGAGACTGTGAACAACGCGCCTCGTTAAGGCTTTCAGACTGCTAATGCCTTTACGACAGATAACAGCAAGGCCCGCCCGATATACATCGGGCGGGCCTTGCTGTTGAAAAAGCGACGTCAACTCAGCAGAGCTTACGCCGTGACTTGAGCGTCGAGCTTCTGGGCGAGCACGTTTTTCGGAACGGCGCCGACTTGCTTATCGACCACTTGACCGTTCTTGAAGACCAACAGCGTCGGAATCGACCGGATGCCGAATTTCATCGAAATCTGCGGGTTAGCATCGACATCGACCTTGCCGATAACGGCGCGGCCTTCATACTCACCAGCTAATTCTTCCACCACTGGTCCAACCATACGGCACGGGCCGCACCATTCGGCCCAAAAATCGACGAGGACGGGTTTGTCGGTATTGATGACGTCGTTGAAATTGGCGTCGGTGATTTCCAGGGCTTTGTGTGCCATTGCTGAAAAAAATGGAGGGTTGCGAGGGAAAATGCGCCGCTCGCGAGCGGTGTCAGGTTGCAAATGCACTACTGATACGCAAATGTGCGACTCAGTGGCTAACCCACAACCCGACAGCTAAGTTTAGCAAGCGACGCGCCGACTCGCTCGAAAGGAATCAGACCTGACGGAGTGGCAGCTTTTGCGGCTATGATTCAACTCTAGATCAGCTCACCTTCCACGGCTAGTTCGCGGAGCTTTACCAGAAATGCCTTTGGCTCAACGCGTAACCGCCGGGAGCTGAGGTTGACGGTGAGGTTTTCCTCTCCATCGCGCAGCACGACTTCGAGCTTTTTGCTGCCCGCCGAAGCCAACGCCGCCGCTTCCAAAAGTTCGAGGAAGCTAGGGGAGAGGCGGCTGACTTCCAACGGGATACGAACGCCGTTCGCGCGCTTGTCAGCCACTTCGCTCAGTAGCTCAATGACGCTGATTTTCAGCTCGAACTGGTCTTCCGTGCCCCAGCGCAGCATCATCTTGCCGCGGATCAGCACGGGCGGTACCGCCTCTTCGGGGTAGTTTTTGGGGTTGATGAGGGGCGCCAAGCGCGTGTAATCGTCGTTGAACAGCGCCAGCTGGAGCGAGCCGTCGTAGTCTTCGAGCGAGAAAGATGCGAACGGCTTGCCAGCTTTGGTGGTGCGGAAGAGCACGTTGGTAATCAGCCCGGCCACCGTCACTTCGCGGTTTTTGTACTGGTCGAGGCCATCCAGACCGCAGGAGCACCACGCGTTCAGCTCCAGCTTGAATTCGTCGAGCGGATGCCCGGATAGGTAAAATCCGACCACTTCCTTCTCGCGCCGCAGCTGCTCCGTCGTGTTCCACGGCTCCATATCGGCGATTTTCGGCAGGGGAATCTGCACCTCGCCGCTGCCACCGCCAAAAAGGCTGTGTTGCGCCGATTCCTTCGCCGCCTGATACTGCTGCGCCACGCGCATCGCCTTCTCGATGAGCGGCTGATCTCCGGCCGGAGCTTCGAGGTATTGCCGCCGATGGTAGCGCTCGAAAGAGTCGAATGCGCCGGCTTGCGCCAAGCTCTCAAAGGTCTTCTTATTGACGGCGCGCAGGTTCACGCGCTTTGCGAACTCAAACAGCTGTGGATAAGCGCCTCCCTTGACGCGCTCTTCCACAATATTCTCCACGGCCGCTTCACCGGCGCCCTTAACCGCCGCCAAGCCGAAACGAATCTGCCCTTGTGCGTTTACGTTGAATTTTAAGTCCGATTCGTTCACGTCCGGCCCCAAAACCAGCACGCCCTGCCGCCGCGCTTCCTCAATAAAAAAGGTGATTTTCTTGATATCACCCATCGAGTTGGTCAGCACGGCCGCCATGTACTCGGCCGGGTAATTCGCCTTCAGATAGCCCGTCTGGTAAGCTACCACCGAATAGGCGGCGCTGTGGCTACGGTTGAAGCCGTACTCGGCGAATTTCTCCATCACGTCGAATACTTCCGACGCCTTTTTCTCTGGAATATTATGAAGCTTCTGCGCCCCTTCCACGAACTTGACGCGTTCGAGGGCCATTTTCTTCATATCCTTCTTACCCATCGCGCGGCGCAGCAAATCGGCGCCGCCGAGCGAGTAACCGGCGAGAATCTGCGCCGTCTGCATAATCTGCTCCTGATACACCATAATCCCCTGCGAGTAGGAGAGGATGGGTTCGAGGAGCGGATGCGGATATTCGATCTGTTTGCGCCCGTGCTTGCGGTCGATAAAATCGGGAATAAACGCCATCGGACCGGGACGATACAGGGCGTTCATGGCAATCAAATCCTCGATATTGTTCGGCTTTAGGTCGCGCAGGTACTGCCGCATCCCATCCGACTCGAACTGGAACGTCCCGACGGTATCGCCGCGCTGATAAAGCTGGTACGTTTTCTCATCGTCGAGAGGAATGGTGTCGATGTCGATTTTGACGCCGTGGCTTTGCTCAATCAATCGAATGGCGTCGACGATGATGGTCAGGGTTTTAAGCCCCAGAAAGTCCATCTTCAGCATCCCGGCGCTCTCGATGACTTTCCCATCGAACTGCGTCACGAGCAGGTCGGAGTCCTTCGAAGTCGAGACGGGAATATACTTCGTGATATCGTCCGGGGCGATGATGACGCCTGCCGCGTGGATGCCCGTATTCCGCACCGAGCCTTCGAGCTTTTCGGCGAGTCGCAAGACGTGGCCGCGCGGATCGGTGAAGTTTTCGCGTAGGGCGCGCAGCTCCGGTACGTCCGCAAACGCGCCTGCCAGCGTGGTACCGGGCTTTTCGGGCACCAGCTTCGCCAGCTCGTTGGCTTGCGCGAGCGGCAGGTCCATCGCGCGCGCTACGTCCTTGATGCTCGACTTGGCGGCCATCGAGCCGAACGTGATAATCTGCGCTACCTGCGTCTTGCCGTATTTATTGATGACGTAATCAATGACTTTCTGACGATTTACGTCGTCGAAGTCGATATCAATATCGGGCATCGACACCCGTTCCGGGTTCAGGAAGCGCTCGAAAAGGAGCGAGTATTTAATCGGGTCGATGTTGGTAATGCCGACGCAATACGCCACCGCCGACCCCGCCGCCGAACCCCGCCCTGGCCCCACAGCCACGCCTACCGAGCGGCCGTGGTTGATAAAGTCTTGGGTGATAAGAAAATACCCTGCGAACCCCATCGTTTGGATGATGCGCAGCTCGTAGTTGAGGCGCTCCTGAATCTCGTCGGTGAGGTCGTGGTAGCGTTTTTTGGCTCCTTCGAAGGTGAGATGACGGAGAAAATCATCGGCACTGCCGAAATGCGCCGGAATGGGGAAGTTCGGCAGCAGAATGTCACGCTGGAGTTTAGGCGGCGTGATTTTATCAACGATTTCCTGCGTGTTGTCGAGCGCTTCCGGGACGTCGTGGAAGAGCACGCCCATCTCGGCCTGCGTCTTGAAGTAGAACTGATCGTTGTTGAAGCCGAAACGGCTCTGCGGACGCCCCTTACTGGCTTCCTCGTCGATTCGCGTCAATTGCGAGCGCACGGCGGAATCGTGCCCGTGCTGCTGCCGTAGCTCGTCGAGGTGACCGTACAGGACTTTCTGGTCGCCGGAAATCAGGCGAAAATATTTCGTCTGAAAATCCCCGACCGGCACCGATTCCAGCTCGCCCGTATTGACACACAGGAGCAAGTCGTGCGCCATCCAGTCCTGCTGCTCGACGTAGTGCGAGTCGTTCGTGGCGATGGTCTTGACGTTGTACTTCTGCGCCAGTCGCAGCAAGACCTGATTGACGTCTTCCTGGCTTTTGCCCGTGCCATCGAAATTCATCAGGCCGTGGCGCTGAATTTCGATGTAATAATCGTCGCCGAAAACGTCGAGCCACCATTTTAGCTCCGTTTCCGCTTCCGCTTCGCTCTTAAACAGAATGGTTTGCGGAATACTCGCCCCGATGCAGCACGAGGTGGCAATCAGGCCTTCATGATATTGAAGCAGCAACTCTTTGTCGATCCGCGGAAACTTGGAGTAAACGCCTTCGATGAATGACATCGAGCAAAGACGCGCCAAGTTTTGGTACCCCGCCTGGTCCTTCGCAAGTAGCAGCTGATGGTAGCGTTGGTCTTTTTCGCCTTTTTCGCGGGAGAACGACTTTTTGTGCCGGTCGGCAACGAGGTAGAACTCGCACCCCACGATGGGCTTGACGTTGTACTTGTTGGCTTCAGCCACGAAGTTGAACGCGCCGAACATGTTGCCGTGGTCGGTCATCGCGACGGCCGACATTCCGTCCGCCTGCGCCTTTTTCATCAGGCCCGAGATGCTCGCTTGGCCGTCGAGGAGCGAGAACTGAGTGTGGCAGTGAAGGTGGCTGAACTGAGGCATCGGGAAGCTTGAAACGGTGGTCACTCAAAGGTACGGAAGCGGCCCGGGGCGTAGCAGTGGGCGGCGGAAATCCGTATATTCGTCGCGCCCGATTACGGGACGGATGCGTAACCGTTCATTAGGATGCTCCGTTTGCTCTGTCACTTCATCCCCCTTTCTTCATCTCATGGTACGTCAGTCGAAACATTTGTTGCTGATATTTTCAGCAGTCAGTTTTTTAAGTTACACCAGTGCCTGTACGGAGCGTGCGCGCTCGACAGACTTTGACGTCAAGAACCAGCCAACGGCAGAGGCTGCTGCGAAACCGACCGAGCCGGAAGCCCGCGAGCCGGATTCGATTCAGTACAGCGATATGGGACCAGCGCCGGAGCTGACAACCGTCAAGTTCTTCGCGAATACTAAGGGAATGTATTTGCAGGATATGCGCGGCAAATATGTGCTGATGCAGGTTTTTACCCTGAATGCCGATACTGTAGCTAACCGCAAGATGGTCCGCCGCTACAATGAGATGCACAAATCGCTGATTGGGAAGGGGAATTTCCAACTCTTGGGCGTACTGACGGGAACCGACATCAAAACCCCGAAACAGCTCCTCGACCGCGCCAACCTGCTCCAGATTGCGTTTCCGGTAGCCCTCGACGCTGATGGCGCCGTGGCGCAGAGCTACAAAGCCGCGTCCTTACCGGCGACCTACTTAGTCGACCCAGAAGGCAAAATCATCTTCACCCGCGCCGGCGCCGGCGGCACCGATTACACCGAAAACGCCGTCCGCCAGAAGCTCGGACTCCCCCTGATTCCGGAGCGCGACTAGCCCGCCGACCTCATACCAACCGCATACCGACCGCGCGCAGACTTTTTTTTCCGGCTCAATTGTCTGCAAACCAACGCTCAAACCCTCTTCTGAGCTAGCTGATAGAGTTTTTTTTGTCGGTACACTTGCGCGGCATTTCAATGGCGCCCTACCTTTGTATCACAAACAGCGGGAACGCCGCTCGGTTGTCTACCTTGGTTCGGTAGTTCAGTTGGTTAGAATGCCGCCCTGTCACGGCGGAGGTCGCGGGTTCGAGTCCCGTCCGGACCGCTTTGCACTTTTGTGCCGAAAGAAAAACCGCCTCAGAAGGCTGCAAACGCAGTTTTCGAGGCGGTTTTCCTGTTTTAATCGTTTCACAAACGCCGGATTTCTCCGAAAAACAACCCGCTAGTTTCACACTGATTTCACGCTCGTTCGCGGCCGCTACTCCTTTGGGGTAGCGGCCGCTGACGTTTATACCCACCACAGATGGCTTACTCCGCCAGCATCCGGATCAGGACAGACTATAAAATCAAGGGCGACGACGGTCGCTCCCATCCCAGCCCCTGCCGTCGCGATGGCACGTCGGCGATTTACCTGCAGGTTATTATCGAGGGGAAGGTCAAGACCTTTCCGCTCGAGCTGAACTGGCCTCCGGAGAACTTCGATAAAGTAGCCGGCCGCTGTCTGCCCCGCCACGCCAGCGACAAAGGGTGCGAAGACCATAACCTTGTCTGTCAGCAAGTCATATCAGATGCCAATGCTGTCTTCACGGAGTTCCGCCTTCGCCGACAACCTGTCACCCTCGAAGGATTTTTATCGGAATTCAGGACCATCCACAGCCGCGAGGACTTTATCGAGTACTATTCGACCAAGCTCGTCGAGCGAAAGCAAGAGCGGTTGATCTGCGAAGCCTCGTTCACGAGCCAGCGGGCCGTCCTCCGCACGCTCCGGAAGTTCACCCAGTCGCTCCCGTTCGCCTCGCTGGCCGACGCTCGTTTCCCTCAGCGCTTCGAAGCCTGGCTTCGCAAGCAGGGTAAAGCCGCGACCACTCGCTGGAATCAGCACAAGACGATCCGGACGTACATGCACCTGGCTCAGAAGGACCATATCTGGTTCACCGACCCTTACGAGAACTATGTGATCCATAAGCCGAAGAAGGGTATGTGGCGACCACTCTACCAGCGCGACGTGCAGCTGCTCGATGCGTACTACCGCACACTCGAAGTCGGCTCTACCAAACGCCGCGTGCTGCAGCGGTGGTTGTTCGGTTTGGCAAGTTGCGGCCTCCGGATCAGCGATCAGATCAGAATTGCGGAAGACTGGCGGTTTCACAATCTGCTCATCTTCGTACCGTACAAGAACCGGAAGTCAGGTCGGCGGGTGACTATCGAGCTGAGCGAACGCGCACAGGAATTATGGGACGACGCGATGCAGGAACGGGAGGGCGGCAGTCGGCACGTCTTCACTTCGATGTCCGGTCAGAAAGGCAACAAGTATCTCCACGAGATTCAGGAGGAGTTGGGCCTGTCGATCCCGCTACACAATCACATCGGCCGGCACACGTTCGCCACTCTCTTTCTCGAAGCCGGCGGCCAGCTCCACGTTCTTAAAGAGTATATGGGTCACGCTACCATCAACAGCACGATGGTCTACGTCGAGACGACGCCGGCATCGCTGCATCAGGCCGCGAACCAAGTGGATGGGATGTTCGGCGACCGGCCAGAGCC
>JANNMJ010000171.1:0-3102 GCA_031397815.1 Hymenobacteraceae bacterium | reverse complement strand
ATCGCATCACGAAACGATTTTACGCCCCACGTGATCGCATACTGATTATGATCGCCGGCAATCGCCTCGATCGCCTTTTCCTTGATGTTAAAAGGCGCGGCAAAATCTGGAAAACCCTGCCCCAAATTGACCGCCTCATATTTTGCCGCCTCACGCGACATCTCCCGAATCACCGATTCGGTTAAGCGTAAAGATTTTTTGGAGATTCGACTTTTGGAAATTTTTGGTTGTGTCATAATTTGATAAATTCTATCTTCGCAGATTTTAATGAATTATCGCAGATAACAATGAATTTTCACAGATTGAGCCGGCACCCGGCAGTCGCTAACCGCTCGGGTATCCGCAGGTCTCTTGACCCTGCCGTCTGCCATAGAAAGTACCCGGCACCGTCTCGGTGCCAGTGGATGCGGGCGGATTGGATTCAGCAGCATCCGGCACCGAGACGGTGCCGGGTACGTAGGAATCCGCCGACTGGGGTGCGGGGCCAGAGGCCCGCGAATAGCCCGCACGGGGCAGAGCCCCGCGCGATTCGCGTTGGATTGCGCACATCTCCACATCTCCCCCCTCCTCCCCTACGGCACCTGCCGCAGCTCCTGAAGCTGAAACTGCTGCCCTTCCGGCGCCACGAAGAAGTACCGGCCTTTCGCGCCTTTGTCCTTCTCTTTCCGGGCGGGCACGAAGTAGCGCAGCTTCGCGGAGTACGTAAACTGCACTACCGCTTGATCGACGACGGGGTTGAGGACCACGTCGAAGCTCTCGGCGCGGATGGGCTCGTAGTAGCGGGTGGTGGTTTTCGTCAGCTCCTTCGTGCGGTTGGTGCCGAGCAGCCCGCTCTGCCGACTGCGGGCCGGTGGCGGCGCGGCGCGGTTGTAGGCTTGGTAGCTCTGGTAACGGTCCTGCGGGTAGATGATATGGCGCTCCTCGGCGAGGACTTTCCGCATCTTCTTAATCTGAAGGCCGGTGCCGGTGAGCGCGCGCAGCTTGTCTTCGAGGAGCGCTTGGCAGCGGTCGCGCAGGAGCGCCTGTTGCTGATCCTGATTCGTAACGAAACAATCGACTTTCACGAGGTCGAAGATCTCCGCCTCGGCGGCGGCGGCGAGGATGGTGGGGAGCTGGGCACGGTCGGTGTACCGGACGAGGAGGTTATCCTGTAGCTCGAACCCGGTGGGCACCTCTTGGTAGGTTTTGCTGAGGAGGCGCTCTTCGGTCTCGACGAAATCGTAGCGCGGTACGAACGAGATCATATCGCGCTTCACGCTCCCCGAATCGAGGCCGGAGGCCTGCAAGCGGCGCTTCATTCGGGTGATACGCGCCCGCAGGAGGCGGTAGGTTTCGTCGGCGGTGGTGCCGGTTTGGGTGGCGCTGAACACGGCCACGTACGCATCGGGCACCACATTGAGCAGGCCATCGACGCGCAGCTCGGCGGCTTCGTCGCTGGTGACTTCCAGCGTGGGCGCCTGATACTCGCGGGAGTAGGCTTGGTTGTAGCGGGCGTTGCCGCCCTCTTGCGCCCACCCCGGCAAGGCGGCAGCCGTGAGCAGGGCGGTGGTGATGGCGAGGAAGGAAAGGCGGTGAGGCATGTGGCGAGGGAGGTTTAGCTCGCCAAAGTTCGTCCACTGTGGGCAGTATGCCCCAGCCCACTTATGACAGCGCCGTAAGCCCGAACTCCCCTCCCCCTTGGGGCAGGGAGTTTTCACCCTACGCGCGTACCAGCCTCCCCTAAAATTTGTCGCTTTTACGGCAAAAAAAGCGCCCCCCTGTCAACTTCCAGCGATTAAGCAACTACCTTAGCGATATAAGGGCAGACTCGCTAAAATCTGCCTCTATCGGCTCGTTAGGGCCAAAATCTCTCTTCTCCACATCTCATCAGGCGATGCTCTTATAGTGCCATAAAGTGGGAGAATATCCCAATGAATGGCCTGAATTCGGTGCCGCTTACTATTTCCGGGTATGCATACCATTCCTTCCCATATGCTCCTCGTGGAGCACGACTCGGTGCAGAACGACATTCTGGCCGCTTGCCTCGATTCGCTGGGTATCCTGCTCACCGGCCCAGCCAACACCATTGAAACCGCCCTCTCGCTCTACGAAGACACGACGCCGAGCGTAGTGGTCATCACCGCTGCCCTCGACCTCACCCCCGCCGACAGCATCAGTCTGGTGCAGCAGCTACTAGAGATTCGGCATACCCCGATCATTTTCCTGACCCAAACGCTCCGCGAAGCCTCGGCGCTCCGCAAGGCGCTGCCGCAGCAGGTGGTGTGCGTCACGGAGCCGTACACGGCCGCTTACCTGCAACGGGTCGTTCAGGTGGTGCTCGCGCAGAGCCGCCTATCGGAGGGCTTCAAGCTCGGCGTCTCGACCGCCTTGGAGGTGGTGAAGAAGAATGTGCCGTCGCCGCACCTGTTCGTGCGGGAGCGCGGGATGCTGATGCGGCTGGAGCCAACCCTCATCGGGTGCGTCGAGACGGCCGGGAAGTACTGCATCATCACGATGGCGAACGGGCACCGCTACACCGTGCGCGTCCCGCTGCGCGAGCTGTTGATCCGCTTCGAGCCGGCGCATTTCGTCCAGACGCAGCGCTGCTGGATGGTGAACCTCCAATACATCGACTTCATCGACCCCGTCGCGGGCACCATTCACCTGATTGGCGGGGCGGAAGTACCGCTGGGGCGCACGCATCGGGAGGCGTTCTTTAGTCAGCTGAGGTTGGTGGATTAGAGTGGGGGGGGGAGATGTGGGGATGTGAGGGGGATGTGAGGGGGATGTGGGGATGTGAGAGATGTGGGGATGTGGGGATGTGCGCAATCCAACGCGAATCGCGCGGGGCTCTGGCCCCGTGCGGGCTATTTGCGGGGCTCTGGCCCCGCCACCCGAGATGGGCGCCCGTGGTGTGCCCAACGCGCGTCATTGCCGGCGTTTGCCCGGGGTAGATTTCTGCGAAATCAACCCCGGGCTTTGGAGAAGAACCCCGTTGGGGTTCCCCGCTTGATTGCATAATGCGAACCCCAACGGGGTTCTTTTCCACAGCCCGGGGTTGGCGGCGCTCCGCGCCGACTACCCCGGGCTTACGCCGACTACCCCGGGCTTACGCCGACTACC